>NZ_JBDFVF010000045.1:0-38331 GCF_040913205.1 Bacteroides sp. MSSM.1001136sp1_RTP21357st2_D2_RTP21359_211015
AGCAGCATAGCCAAAAGAAAATATAGCAGAACTGTAAAATATAAAAGAGGTTGTGCCAACGTTTTGACACAACCTCCCTTATTTAATAACCTTATGATACACAACAGGTTTACGTACTATTTCATTTCGCTTAGGACTTCTTCGCTATCTTGCTCCGCTGCGTCCACGCAAGAAGCATAACTCCGATTAACAATAAAGCCAATGCTGCATAAGCAATACTTTCCGTGACGTGTATGCTTTGCGGATCAAACCACATCTCGATGGTATGTTCCCCTGCCGGCATATTTATCGCACGCAAGATATAGTCTGCACGGGCAATATCCACCGGCTGGCCATCGATAGTCACCTGCCATCCCGGATAATATATTTCAGAGAAAACAACAACTCCGTCTTTAGGAGTGGAGGCCTTATAAACCAAACGATTTGGCTCGTAACTGGTTAACTGGATGGTAGATAGTGAATCTTTATATCCTTCTGCCACACCTTTCAGCTGTTCTTTAAACTTCACATCCACTACGGCTGTTTCCGTTGGAAGAATATCGTTCAAAGCATCTATTTCTTCATTTGCATTATTTACATACTGCACCTTATCTACGAACCATGCATTACCGTATGCATAAGGATTCATGACAGGAACAGCCTGCCCTTGCTCTCCGGCAGGGAAAATGAAGTATTTGGTATTCAGCATATTCAGTACACGGAATTTAGAAGCATCCACACTGTCCATTTGTCCACCGGCAGTAGCCACAGCCTGATAAGTTTCTTTCATTTCGGGCACGATGTGATGGTCTATCATTTCCTGATAGCGGCGAAGTTTCGCTGCATGATAGCCACCGACACTCTTATGCCAATATGCTGTATTGTTTTCATTAAATGTATTACCGGGGAAACCGATGAAGTTCAGTACACGATAATTCGGAGTCGTATCCTGAAGAATAATCTCATCCGCCTGTGTTTTCACGAATGCTTCTGACCGCTTCGACTTCGGCACGAACTGTTCGTCATTCAAATAGCGTTTATTGACACTCCACATATCTATCAGACACAAAAGTGCAATACCCGCCAGTGTGAAAGAGGCTTTCAACTTCCGCAGTTGATACAAGAATAAGAACAGGCAACCGATCACTATAATAAAGAAGCTGCGCCATGCATCCGAAGCAATAATGGCTTCGCGCATTTCAGTCAGATTGGCCACAAACGGAGCCAAATGTTCGGCAGGAAGTGCTTGTTTCAAAGCAGTCATCTCCTGTGTCGTTATAAAGCTGGAGAAGAAAGTGCCCGGGGCGACAGCTAAAATGAGTGCCACACCGGCAGTTAGTACCAACGCAGCAATCACTCCTCTGCAGTTCTTTTCCTGTTTCAGCATATCCGGTTTACTCAAAATCTCTTTCAAGGCAAAAATCGCCAACAAAGGTATTGTAAATTCAGCTATTACCAGAATAGAAGATACAGCGCGGAACTTATTATACATCGGGACATAATCGATAAAGAAGTCCGTCAGCCCCATGAAATTCTTTCCCCATGAAAGCAGAATCGAGAAGATAGTAGCTCCCAGCAGCGCCCATTTAAGAGGACCTTTCACTATAAAGCACCCCAATACAAAGAGGAACATCACAAATGCCCCCACATATACCGGACCGGCTGTCCACGGCTGCTCACCGAAATATTGAGGTAACTGTGAGTAAATACCGTTATACATTGGATTGGCCTTTGCCATAGCAGCTTCGCTCTGTGACATCGTAGATCCTGATCCTCCCCCCTTTACATTCGGAACCAGCAACGTCAACGTTTCACCGATACCATAACTCCAGTTGGTTATATAATCACGATCCAATCCGCTACTAGTCTGACTGGCAGCAGCTCCCTCCTGCTTCAATTCGCTCTTGCCGCGCATCGTCTCCTTACTATATTCATACGTATGATACAGATTGGAAATATTGATGCAGACTCCTACCACGGCAGCCAGTGCTAAAACCCCGCTAGCCTTGAAGAAATGAGGCAATTCTTTCTTTTTGTAAGCATCTTCAAAGTAAGCTCCTACAAAAAACAGAATCACAAACATGAAATAATAGCTCATCTGAATGTGATTCGACTGAATCTGAAGGGCGATGAACAGGGCCGTAACGATTCCGCCCAACAGGTATTTCTTCCGGTAAGCCAGAACGACACCTGCAATCGTAGGTGGTATATAAGCCAATGTCACAAACTTCCAAATATGCCCTGCCGGTATCAGAATGAAGAAATAGGAAGAGAATGCCCATATCACTCCGCCTAATCCTGCCAGCCAGGCCGATATTCCAAACGCCCGCAAGAGGATATAGAATCCCAGCATCATGATAAAAGTCAGCACTACATAATCCGGGAGAAAGAGGCGATAAACCTTCTCCACCCCTTTCAGGGACGTTGTCGAGTCGTAACTCGGAGACATCTGATAAGTAGGCATACCTCCAAAAATCGAGTTTGTCCAGCGCGTACGTTCTCCGGTACGCTCGAGATACTCTTTCGATTCTTGTCCTGCACCGACTCCGGCAGCCGTGTCATGCTGAAACAAGATACGACCTTCGATATCAGCCGGAAAAAAATAGGCGAAAGAAAGAATGATAAAAGCCAGAATGGCTATTAAGTCAGGAAGAAACTTTTTCATTTACGATGACACGATTTACTATTTACGATTGAAGTTTGAATATAAAAATAAATACGACCGGACAATCTAACATTTACAATTGATAACAGTGGAATATCGATCTCCCTTATTTATCAATCGTAAATGGTAAATCGTCTAATCGTAAATCAAATTAGTATCTATAATGATCTGCTTTATAAGGTCCGTCCACCGATACACCAATATAAGCGGCCTGTTCGGGAGTCAGCTTAGTCAGTTTCACACCGATCTTTTCAAGATGCAGGCGAGCCACTTCCTCGTCCAGATGCTTCGGCAAGCGATATACATTGATATCATATTTCTTGTTGAACAGTTCTATCTGCGCCAATGTCTGATTGGTAAATGAATTACTCATCACGAATGACGGGTGTCCTGTTGCACATCCCAGATTTACCAGACGACCGTCGGCCAACAAGATAATGCTATGTCCATCCGGGAAATAATAACGGTCTACTTGTGGTTTGATGTTCACACATTTGATGCCCGGATAATGTTTCAAAGCATCTACCTGAATTTCATTATCGAAATGGCCGATGTTGCAAACGATAGCCTGGTCTTTCATTTTCTCCATGTGGTCGATACGGATAATATCGATATTACCTGTCGTAGTCACAAAGATGTTACCTTCCAGACAAGCCTCTTCCATCGTCACTACTTCGAAACCTTCCATTGCAGCCTGCAGTGCACAGATCGGGTCTACCTCCGTCACGAGCACCCGCGCTCCATAAGAACGCATGGAGTGAGAACAGCCTTTACCCACATCACCATAACCGCATACCACTACTACTTTTCCGGCAATCATCACATCTGTTGCACGCTTGATTCCGTCGGCCAACGATTCGCGGCAACCGTACAGATTATCAAACTTAGATTTCGTTACCGAGTCGTTTACATTGAATGCCGGGAACAGCAATTTGCCTTCTTCCTGCATCTGATACAAACGGTGTACGCCTGTCGTAGTCTCTTCAGATACGCCACGCACTTCTTCCGCCACACGATGCCAGCGAGTACTGTCTTCTGCCAACACTTTCTTCAAGATGGCATTCAGTTCTATTTCATCCTCCGCGTGTACTTCCTTATCCAATACGGCAGCATTATTTTCAGCATCATAACCCACGTGGATCATCATTGTTGCGTCACCGCCATCATCTACAATCACATTCGGTCCCTTACCGCCGTCAAAGCTCAATGCCTGCAACGTGCACCACCAATAATCGGCAAGAGTCTCGCCCTTCCATGCAAATACCGGTACACCGGCAGCAGCTATCGCAGCAGCAGCATGATCCTGCGTTGAATATATATTACAAGAGCACCAACGTACTTCAGCTCCTAAAGCCACTAATGTTTCAATCAGCACAGCCGTTTGAATGGTCATGTGCAACGACCCCATAATGCGGGCACCTTTTAACGGTTTGGATTCTCCATACTTTTCGCGAAGAGCCATCAGGCCGGGCATTTCTTTTTCTGCCAAATCGATTTCCTTGCGTCCGAAATCAGCAAGTGTAATATCTGCCACCTTATAGGGCAGAGTAGAGAATAATTCTGTAGACATATTGTAAATCATTTATATATAATGGATGCAAAGATAGAACATTCTGATTAGTAGGGCAAAAGCTATCCGTTTTTTTATATTATAATAACTAGGGAGGCTGTCAGCATCTCGGAATATTGTTTTATATTTGCAACAGATAAAACAACTTCTACAACATTCTAATGAATAATAACGAATCTTCTATGAGAAATTACGAAAACAAAACAAAGGAAGATCTTTTGGAAATAATCGAACAATTAGAGAAGAAAATAGATTTTCTTTCCTCTCATTCTTCTTCTGATTCTTCCTCTCCTTCCAAAGAACGTTTTCGTGATAAATATAGTACCCGGATACTGGATGCTCTTCCTGACATGCTCACCGTCTTCGACCATGACGCCAATATCATAGAGCTTGCTTCTTCTCCGGCAACTAATCACGTAGAAGGTATCAGCCCCAACAATATCACTACCACTAACGTAAAAGACATTCTGCCCAAAGAGGCTTATGAAAGTGTCCGCAAGAATATGGATAAGGTGATTCTCACAGGAGAAAGCTCCACAGCCAGGCATGAATTAATGCTAGACGGTGTTTTACATCACTACGAAAACCGTATCTTTCCTTTGGATAAAAAGTATCTGTTGTGTATGTGCCGTGATATATCCCAACAATGGGAGGCGGAACAGACGAATGCCCAACAACAGAAAGAACTAAAGGCTGCCAGAATCAAAGCGGAAGAGTCGGACCGATTGAAATCTGCTTTTCTGGCAAACATGAGTCATGAAATACGTACCCCGCTCAATGCCATTGTAGGATTCTCCAAACTAATCACTTACGCAACATCTGCGGAAGAGAAGAATCAATATTCGGAAATCATCGAACGAAATTCGGAAATGCTGCTGAATCTATTTAATGATATTCTGGATCTGGCATCGCTTGAAGCTGATTCTCTAAAATTCAATATCCGCCCGATCAAATTAATAGATATCTGCCTGCAGCTGGAACAACAATTCTGGCATAAGACGCAAAACGGTGTCAAACTTATTTTGGACGACGTAGATACGGACATGTATACTTCGGGAGATTGGAATCGCATCATACAAATTATAAGTAACTTGCTTAGTAACGCTACGAAGTTTACCCCGAAAGGAGAAATTCATTTCGGCTATCGGGAAAAGGAGGATTTTGTAGAGTTCTACGTTAAAGATAGCGGCATCGGCATTCCGGCAGCAAGAATTGCCACAATTTTCCGGCGCTTTGGAAAGGTCGACGATTTTGTTCAGGGAACAGGATTGGGATTAACTCTTTGCAGAATGTTAGTAGAGAAGATGGGTGGACGTATCTGGTTGCGCTCCCAGGAAGGCCAGGGAAGCAGATTCTATTTTACCCTACCTTTGATTCGTCAATAAAGATCGATTAAGGACACAAATATCTGTGTCCAGGCATGACCTTACATGACTATTTACAATTAAATATAGATATACAGAAAACGCGGCTTGTTGGTAACAAAACCGCGTTTTCCGCATATATCTATGTTTGAAATATATTCATTTATTCCTTAGCAGCCGGAGCACTAAGCATTTCTTTATATTTCACCGGATCATTCAGAATTTTCATCGCTTCCTTCAAACCGTCATCATCCTTCAACTGCTGGATGATATTACCACGTTGGTAATAGTAACGCTTGATAATTTCAGTAGCAATCATCTTCTTTATATCAGATGAGAAATAATCCAAGTCGCGGTCAAGATCATGATTTAACTTCTTCTCAAGTGCCTTGAACTCCTCTGAAGCATCATCCATATACCCTTCAAACTCGGCAGCTTCTTTCAACGTTTTCAGAATTTTCTCGCTTTGCTGGTCATATTTGAAATCAGCTTTCTTCACCAACGCTTTAAAATCATTATAATCGGCATCTGTCACCTCAAACTTCTCCGGAGCAACGATGGTAGGATGTTTCAAACAATACTGAGTTGCATAATCAAAAATCAGATTATCGCGTACCAGATAGAAGAGGATATTCGGTAATTTCTCCTGTTTGATAACAATATCCGGCATTACACCACCTCCGTCGCGTACTTCACGTCCGGCAGCCGTATGGAATACCTTAGTCAAACTGTCAGGAATGGTTCCTACACTTCCATCTTCATTACGATGCTTGTAGTCAATAGCCTGTACACAACGTCCACTTGGAATATAATATTTGGAGGTAGTCACTTTCATCGTTCCGCCATAAGGCAAAGAGCGGGGAACCTGTACCAGTCCTTTTCCGAAGGTACGGTTACCAACGATAACGGCACGGTCGAGATCCTGCAGAGAACCTGATAAGATTTCGGAAGCAGAAGCGGTTCCACTATTTACCAATACCGCAATCGGAATATCCAAGTCCAACGGCTCGCGCAATGTCTTATAAGTGTTACTAGCTTGTTTGATTTTCCCTTTGGTCGTTACAATCACCTTTCCACGCGGCAAGAAATAATTCGCAATTTCTACTGCTTCATCCAGCAATCCACCGCCATTACTACGGAGGTCTATCACCAACGAAGTAGCTCCCTGTTTCTTCAAATCCAGAAATGCTTTCTTAAACTCTTTGGAAGGGTTGCCGGAAAAAGTGCTAAGGCTAATGTAACCTACATTATTATCCAATACGGCAGTATAAGGAATCGCCGGATTCTGAATAGACTCACGTACAATCGTGAACTCCATCGGCGTACGTCCACCTTTCTCATTCGGGCGCTCAATCTTTAGCTTAAAACTGGTACCTGCCTGTCCGCGTAACATCTGGCTGACTTCCGCATTATTCTTACCGGCAAGATCCTGTCCGTCAATCTCCATCAGTATATCTCCCGCTTTCAGACCGGCTTTTGCAGCAGGCGTTCCCTCAAAAGGTTCAGAAATCATCGAACGTTTTAGTTTCGTATTATAAGCAATGTAAGAACCCATCCCACCAAATGATCCTTTAATCATCTGCTCCAGTTCACTCTGATCTTCTTCCGGGAAATATTCCGTATAAGGATCCAGCGTATAAAGCATATTATCGATTCCTTCCCGAATCGTTTTATTCGGATCAATGGTATCTACATAGAACATATCCAGTTCTTTCACAATCGCATTAAATATATCCAGATTCTTTGCAATCTGGAAATTACGGTCGTCTCCACTCTTGAAACTAAAGAAAGCAACTGTTGCTATCACCGCTACTGCAACAATAGCTATCTGCCTGTTCAGCAATTTTTTCATACCTCTTTCAATCTAAATGAGTCGTAAAAGTAGCTCAATCCTTTGTTATTCCGCCAGAATCCTGTTAATATTTAACTTAATTTCATCCCAACGTTCCTGTGGTATCGTTGTTCCGATTACCTGAATAACATTTCCCGAGAGAATAGAACCTATTTTCGCACATTTATCCAACGAATATCCGCAAGTCAATCCGTATAAGAATCCGGAAGCAAAATAATCACCGGCACCGGTAGTATCTACCACTTTTTGAACCGAAATGGCCGAAACCTTTATTTCTTCTGTCCCTTTGCGGATATAAGAACCATTTGCCCCCACTTTTACAATAGCAATACTGCATTTCTTGGCAATCACTCTCAAAGCTTCCTCCGGCTCCTTGCCGGTAAAGGCTTTCGCTTCCTCTTCGTTTGCAAAGACAATGTCGACATATTTGTTTATTAACAAGGTGAAGAATTCCAGATCATTAGCCACAATGTTATAACTAGCCATATCGAGACAAATCTGCAAACCGGCTTCTTTAGCCAGTTCAATGGCGTGAAGAATCATTTCGTGGTCCTGAACAAGATAGCCTTCTATAAATAGGTACGCGTAACCTTTAAACATATCCAAGGTCAGTTCCTCTGCTCTCAAAGAAGCCGCTGCTCCCAGATAGGTTCCGAAAGTGCGCTCTCCATCCGGTGAAATAAAAGTGGATGCCACACCGGAAGGCAGTCGATCCGAGGTCAATAATTTGTCTTCAATCTTATTTTTCTGCAGATTTTCACGAAAAAATTCTCCATAATTATCATTTCCCACTTTTCCGATAAACCCTGTTCCAGCACCCAAACAAGCCAGTCCGAGGATGGCATTTCCTGCTGATCCGCCTGTTGCCAAGTGAGTTTTCATCTGTGAAAATTTTGTGTTAATCTGCTGTAACTTAGCGTCATCGATGAGCTGCATGCTTCCTTTGGGTAAACCCATTTCATCCAAAAGAGTATCATCCTTCAGGGTTGCGAGTACGTCTACCAGGGCGTTGCCCAATCCTATTATTTTGTCCATTCCTAATATTTTTTTTGCAAAGATATTGCATATTTCAAAAAAACCTAGTACTTTTGCATCGCAATTGAGAAAAACATTCTTCCTTAGCTCAGTCGGTTAGAGCATCTGACTGTTAATCAGAGGGTCCTTGGTTCAAGTCCAAGAGGAAGAGCAAAGTTGAAAATCTTGATTGCAAACATTCTTCCTTAGCTCAGTTGGTTAGAGCATCTGACTGTTAATCAGAGGGTCCTTGGTTCAAGTCCAAGAGGAAGAGCAAAAAAGAAGCCACCTAGAAGGGTGGCTTTTCTATTTATTCACCTTTCTTATCATCCAAAGGACTAATAATATATCTTGTGGGATTTGGCTCAGAACAACCATATCTCTAAAAGTAGGTACATCATATCGGTACAAAAAGGAATTAAATAGTGATTAACCGGTGTGGTATTGAATCACAACAGAATCGAATAAATTCTCTTATTGGATATTTATTTTCCATTTTTCCATGTCCCCCTTCATCTTTTCTCTGTCTCTCTGATGAATAAGGAGTTTGCGGGTGAAGGGTAACAACTTCACCATCTCTTCTCCTGTAGCGATTAGTTTCAAAAATTGTTTCAAGGCTTGAAACAATCCGTTTCACACCGAGAAACATCTAGTTTCAAATAGGGTTGAAACTAATTACGAAATAGCTTTACTAATCTTGCTCAATGGTGGAATCTGAAAGTAGCAATTTGACTTGATTCACGATGAAGAGAAGGTGAAGGGGCAGCTATTCACCTGCAAACTCCTTGTTTATCGGCAATACAGAAGAAAAGTGAAGGAGCTGGAAGAATTGAACATGTTATAGAAAAGAGCATCGAATTGTTCAAAACCCATATGGAATGAGTCGAATCGTCTATTCATAGGAAATGATTTTAATTGGGCATTTCTATTTATCCGTTTGCCTATCCAGATTCGTTCCACTTGCTATTTTTATTTCGTTCCATTATAGTGGAACGAAGTAAAAGTAGCTAATTGAGATAATCTGACTAGGCAATAAAGATAATTTGTTTGGGCAATTAAAAAAGTCTTATTGGCACACCTAACGGAGATACGGTGGCGAGGCATGCATTCGTTTAGCTCAAAACTGTGCAGGAACGAACTTTTTTGGTATAGGCTGCCCTGAAGCACATTACCCAAACTTTTAAACTGTTCCCCGATTTTTCAGACTAATCTAAAATTTATCCCCGCTGATTTGCTACTACTCCAAAGACAGCGGTTCAGTTTGAAAACGGCGGCTTAGTCTGAATATTGGGGATTTGGGGATCAGTTTGAGAACAAAGACGAAAGAATAAGGGGAACCTCCCGGATAAATCCATTAGTCCCCCTCTGGTATTGGTCGTACCTCATCGTTTCTTGATAAAGGCAAGTAGTTACACATAAATGTAATGTTTTCGACCTTTTAGCCGTCAGACCACCACTCCGTCCCATTTGACTTGCCTTTAAAGTTTAAATAACATTAGATCTTGGCGAAAAATAGCAAACCACAACCAACTGGCTGCTATGGATTCGCCGTGACACTTCATTTGTTTAATGAAAAAATAGACGAGGCAGTCCTACCGTTTGGATATAAACCACCTCGTCTTGGGGTCTTAGCCGAACCTGTTTATTTCTCTATCTTCATTCATTTCAAATCGGTTTAAATACATGAAAGAAGGAAAGAATACCATAAGAGATGTCCAGCCGGAGATTTCTTGATTGTATGGCAATGCAGCCAAGAGGGGTATTCTCAAGCAAATCACACGATTGCTTTGAGGAGAAAGCGGGCATATCTTTTTTGTTCTTTCCATTTATAACAAATGATGGTTTGCGCCCTATTACAAACCCTATATATACAAAAAAAGCGGTAGGGCATTTGCCTATCCGCAAGCGAGGGAGTCGAAGCCCTATACGCACAAACAGGAAACACCCCCCGCATATCGCAAGGAGCATTTTACTGTTTCATGTGCGTATTTGAATTTTCGACTTTTCGCTTGCACAGAAATCAGCTAAACGCTTTTTTTCTTCAAAAACATAAAAACATGTCGATCTACGACAGTGCAAATATAAGAAATTATTAATTCATTCGGTTCTCAATCTCGTTTTTTTTATAAAAAGTCATCTTTGAGAAGCCCTTTATACATTCTTGAAACAAATTTAAGCCGTTGCCAACGTCAATATACTAATCCGTATTCCTTCCACATTCACTAGGCAGGAAGCACATGCCAGAGTAGTAGAACCAGTGGTCAACACATCGTCAACTATCAATATGTGTTTTCCGGCAAGTGTTTTGGGATGCTGAAGCTCGAAGATACCTTCCACATTATCCCGACGTTCAAACACAGATTTACGCGTTTGCGTTTCCGTATTTTTCTTACGCAATATGGATTCTGTATCGATGGGGATTCCTGTTACAGCAGCAATACCACGGGCAATCCACTCACTCTGATTATAACCACGGATTTGCTGTTTTTTCTTATGAAGCGGTATGGGGATTATCACATCAATTCCCTGAAAAAAATTGGAAGACAAAAGTTCGGCAGCCATATACCGCCCCATAATTGCACCAATTTCCTTTTGTCCACCATATTTCAACCGATGAAGAATCAACCGGAAGTCGCTTCCTTTCTCATAAAAGAAAAAAGAAGTAGCCCGTTCCAAAGGGATTTGTCCCCAGAAGAGCCGTTCTACCGGATTATCTTTTCGAAGATGATAATTAGTACGGGGTAGATTGATATTACATACTGTACAGATACATTCTTCACCCTTTGCTAACGGTCGGCCGCAAACAACGCAGCAACGGGGAAATAGCAAAGATAAGAAGGAACTAAGCCAGTCTTTGATAAGAAGTGTGTGTTTCATAATAATAGAAGTTTGAAGTTGCAATAGCACCTACATATTCAATGGAGGGACTTCTGCTAGGAGCTTCTGAAAGAAAGGATGAAGATTCCCGTTCGTTGCGATAATATGATGTCCTTCTATGAAATGATCCTCACCATAAAAATCAGTCACCTTTCCTCCCGCCTCCTGAACAATCAGTGCTGCCGCAGAATAATCCCATTTTCCGAGAAATGCTTCCATCCAAGCATCAAAACGCCCAATAGCCACATAGCAGATTGCGGCAGCAGCCGAGCCATTCATTCGAATACCGCCCACTACCCCATAAAGCTGATCGATGAGATGAAGAGCAGTCTGTTTATATTGCAGATGATTATAAGGTAATTCTGTAATAACAAAGGCATCTTGGATATCCTCAACACTCGATACATGAATTTCTTCACCATTCATAAACGCTTTTCCACCTTTCCAGGCATAGAAACATTCATCCCGGCAAACCTCATAAACGACGCCTAAAAGAAGTTCGGTACGGCTACGTAAAGCGATGGACACACAATAAGGAGCCTCATCATGAATATAATTCGTGGTTCCATCCAAGGGGTCAATCACCCAACAGTAGGGTTCATCCTGATAAGTGGCAGAGCCTTCTTCTGTAATGAATCCCGCTTCAGGCAATAAAGCAGTAAGGGCTTTCACCACTCGCACTTCAGATTCTTTATCCACATAAGACACATAATCGTGTGCATGTTTTTCCACCACACGCTCACGGCGGAAGTTCTTTCGTTCTTCTTTCAAAAAATATCCAACTTCGGTAGCAATCCGGCATACATCAGTTGTAAGCTGCTTCAAATCTAACATTTATTATTCAAATTAAAAAGTGCTTCGAAGTTATAGCTTTTCCGGCAAAAAGCATAAAGGAAAATAATATTTTCGTGTTTGATACGCAAATTAATGAGATAACATCAAAACTATTATAACCAATATTTAAAAAGACATCTAAAAACAAGGCCGACTCATTTTCTTTTATGAGCCGACCTTTCTTTACTTTTACATCAAAATATAAATGTATTGTCCTTTATTCCTTAATTTATAACAACATTACTTCTGAACCACAATTTTCAACTTACAGGTACGTCCATAGAGTAATGCCACACCGTCATAAGTGAGTCCGGTTATGCCAGCTCCCGAATAGGCTGGCCCCTGGCTTCCTACCACTCCTGTAGGAGTAGCTATTTTACATCCTCCGGCAACTAATGCATCCATATCGTTTGCGGCTTCAATAACATGAATGACACCGTATTTGCCCGCCGCAGTAACAAAGGCAATATAAGAACCGTCTTTTATCTGCAAACTACAAGGATCATTCGGATATCCATCAGACGCATTGACTCTTTGCATTAACATATCGGCACCTCCTTTAGCTATACTTTCCAATACATTCAACGCCTCAAAAGTCTTGACGTCCGAAGCCGCGTTCGCCATCATCACATCAATACCAAGATCAGTAACCTTATCATCAGGTATAAGAGTAAACAACGTTTTGTTGGTAGCAACACCTGCCGGTTTGATCCAGTCATTCACATCATAAGCTCTCCCTATCGGCCCTCCATTAATTCTTGACGCACTGACATAAGAGAAACCTCTGTTTTTAACGGCAACAAAGCTCGGATTTCTCCATATATTGATGAAAGCAAAGTCTACGCTATTTGCCTTTGAGCCATATCCTTTAATTTCCTTCAAGCTTAATACATGTTTCTGCACACCCCGTATCATTATTCCCTCTATGGAGAAAATATAAGGTTGATCCGGTTCTGTTGAATGTTCCCATTCAGGCGCCATTTCGATATCGTTGAAAACAAGCGCAACATTATTGTCAACACCCTCAAGACCTTCGATATTGATAATCTTTTCCTCTTTCAACCCCTCTATATCTTCTACCACAATCTTGATTCCATTGGTCTCTTTATTGTCTACGACAGTTTTCAGGATAAATTCCATTTCCAACGGATTGCCTGATACCGGAATAGTCGTATATTCCTTCAGGTCACCCAGTACTTTATTACACAATGTATGTTTTATAGACTTAATGCCCACAGCAGAACGAATCACCACAGACAGAGAAACCTCTTCATCGGGTACTAAAACAGGGAAATCTGATGGTTCGGTGAATATCTGGGATGGAAGTTTGGTTATCTTTTTAATAGGTATTACCTTTTGTGCCGTTTTTGTCAAAACGTCCGTTGATGTTACCAGTATCCCGGCTGCTTCACGCGTGTTGACCTTGACATTCAAGTCAAATTCAAGTGTCATATCAGTTTGCAAGGTATCTATCTTTAAACGTTGACGTTCAGTCGCGTTTATCTCTTCATATTCTCCATTCTCATCCATCTTCAACAAGGTAGCATATATGCTATGTATACCCACAGCTGAAAAACTTCTGGCAGATACAGTCACCGTCGAGTTATACTCCACCACATCTATCTCGGAAGGAGAAGTTAGTTCTACAGTAGGTGGCGGATACGCGTTGTCGTCCGAATAATCGGACTCACTATCACTACAATTTGTCAACAACAAACCCCATGGAAGGGCAAGTATCAGGATCATTATATTTTTGATATATTGCTTCATGACCGTTCATTTTTTATTTTAAAGATTCGATTTGTAATTGAAAACAATGTAAATCTCCGCTTACACTTGTTTCGGTTACCCCCCTAAAAGCCCATTTATGTGAAGTCAGGACAAATATACAATACTCGGAGTCTCTATTTCTATTTTCCACTTCTACGAAAGAATAGGTATCAGAAGTTAAGTTAGAAGTAATTGCCGACTCAAGATTAGGCAATAACGCACGTTTAACAGTGCCTACCAGAACCGTCTGTTCGTTTACCTTTTTCTTGAAAACGTCGACAGCCGGAGCTATAAGGTCTTCACTATTTAATGATACAGAACAGAAGAGCATATCTATTCCGTTCACTGCTTCTGTTTTTGTTTCAAGATATCTGCAATCGTTTTTTACTACATATTGTGTCATTTCGGAAATAGTAGAAGGAAAAAGCACAGTACTGCCGATTATCTTTTTCTCTCCGTTACTATAGCTGACAGGTACAAACACCGGCACTTTCTTGCTCTCTCTAGCAGTCTCCGTACCCGTATTTATGATTGCAGTTTGCCCATAGACAGCGTTCGTCCTGTCCAACAATGCCACTGCATGAACAGTGTTTCTGATAGATGACGCCACCTCTTTATAACTACAAGAGCTAAATAAATTTTGCTCTGACAAGTGCGCATAAACCAATACGTTAGTTGTTCTGAACCGGTTCCATTCCGGAATTTCTTCTCCCTTGTTATCCTCATCACTACACGAAACGAACAGGCAAGAGATGATACATATAAATAGCAGATATAGATAGTTTGATTTCATATTTCATTCATTTTACAAATTCAACTTCAGCAAACAAAGCTCTGTGGTCAGATACTTCCGGATTAGATAAAACTTTAAACGACTTCACTTTCCACTTATTCTGTGGAAGTCCGAATATATAATCAATCTTGATTGTCGGCTGATCTGCGGGATAGGTGAATGTATCATCACAGATTCTCTGCCAGTTCTTCATTACCTCACAAATCACATTAGAGTCGGTCCGGGCATTAAAATCTCCCCCCAGCAGTGTCGGGGTATCTCCCGTACCAATCCGCTCATTAATCTGTTCGGCCATTGCGCTCCTTATCAGGTCTGTCGAATGATCCAAGTGAGTCGTTCCTATCCTGATTACGTCTGAAGTTCCCGGCTCCTGAATATCTACATATAATAGCGTCCGGGGTTCTTTGGCTCCGTCTATCCCTTCAAAAGTTTTGTTATTGATATAAACAAAAGGATATTTTGAAAGGATAGCTACTCCATATTCTCCACCACCAGTATCCATCGCTTTCCCGAATACGGAAAACAATCCCAACTCCGCAGCCAGTTGAGTGGTGAAATCCTGATTTTTGTTCCTTTTTGTGTTGTAATCTATCTCTTGCAACATTACAACATCCGGATTGTATTTCCTGATAAATACAGCATACTCCTTCACCGAGTAACCGGTCATTTCCCCGGACATCCGGCAATTATAGCTCATTATTTTAAGAGCCTGCGCATACGTACTTTGATACGCAAAGAAGAAAAGGCATACCCATACAATGGGCTTTAAAAGTGCTTTCATAAATTTGTTTTTGTTATTAGATTAAGTTTACTTATTCAACGGTATATGTATATTCTGATATTTTTTTAAAGCTAACCGGTGTTATGGATTGCATCACTTCCAACACATAGTTCAGGTCGTTCCCTTTACAAACAAAGTCGTACGTAAACGAAGCAATCTTTTCGTTTTTAACTGTAATCTCTATATCAAAATGCCGCGAGAGTGTTGTAAGCACCTCTTTCAATGATGCATTTCTGAAAATAAGCCGGTTGCTCTTCCAACTCGAAGCATCATCGTGATATCTATCAGTTTTTATTTTTATTACATTACTCCTTTTTTCATAAACTGCAGTTTGTCCGGGAAGCATTTGCTGCATAGGCCTGCGGCTTTGCACATGCCCGATATTTATACTTCCTTCGTCGAGTGTAGTTTTGATTACCTTATCCGAAGCGTATGCTTTTACATTGAAACACGTTCCCGTCACTTGTATTTTCACATTCTCGGCAAGTACCAGAAAAGGGGATTTCTTGTTTTCTGCTATCTCAAAATAAGCCTCTCCTTCCAGCGTAACATTCCTGTTGTATTTTGCAAACTGTTCCGGATAAGTCAATTTAGAATCGGCATTTAACCACACCCGGCTACCATCAGGAAGTAATACGAGTAGCTTTTCACCCCTTACAGCACAGACCTCCCGATAAACAAGGTTTGCCTCACTATGACTTTGATAGAAATTATATCCTACACCTATCACAAGCAAAACAATTGCACAGGCTACCGTCCACTTAAAGAACAATGGCATCCTTATTCTCCTGTTCTTTCGTTTTTCTTCCCGCATCACGGCTTCCTGAATATTCTTATAAATGCGATATTCATCAAAAGGAGGCAATTCTCTGTCGCCCAATTCGAGCTGTTTGCCTTCTATTATCCTCTGAATGTCGTCATCCATATATTTCCCGATGCCGTCAACTATTTCAAGGTCCTGACTTGTATGTTTCTTTTTTGATTTCATATTTCAATATCTATTAGTAATACACACTGTTACAAAAAAGTATTATACAGACTACGTTAAACCGTGTTAATTCAAAAGAACGTTCCATTTCAGCAAAAAGAGATAAAACTACATCATACAATAAAGCAACAATAGGCTAAGCTCTCCCACTGTCGCGCGAATCTGCTTCAAAGATTGGCTATATTGAAATTTAATTGTATTGATCGAAAGATTAAGTTTATCGGCTATTTCCTGATTGGAGTATTTTCCCGAAACTTTCATTTCAAAAACCTTGCGGCGTTGTGGCGAAAGTTGCTCAAGAGCTTGCTGTATGATGTTCATTTGTTCTTGTTTAAGGTTTTCGTTTTGAGAATTGTCTTCCAATTCCAAAACCATTGAAAGGCAATCCTCAAGTAAATAGATATTTTTCTTTGAGTCTCTCAACGTATTGAGCAGATCGTTCTTCAACATTGTAAAAAGGTATCTGTTTATAGGTTTTGTCTCGTCGATTTCTTCTTTTTTCAGCCAGAGTTTTAAGAATAAGTTCTGCACAGCATCTTCAGCCAATTCTTTATTCAGCAAATATTTAAATGCCAAAGAAAAGGTCTGCGCCGCATACGTCTTGTACACAATACTAAATGCCAGCTGGTTCCCCTCTTTCAGAGCCTTAACCAAAGCTTGGGCTTCATCCTGTGAGTATTTCTGGGACATCTTAATCATTTTAAATATGAAAATAAAAAGCTTATTATATCAAGTCCTTACTTTCAAATATATTAATTCTTTCTGATATAGCATGATTCGCGAGCAACAAATGAAACAGGTCTCTTATTTATTTCACCAGTCTTTGATATTTGCTGAACAAAAAAGTGGAGAATGATAATAATCCGTCAGTTGTTGAATGAACATCTTTTCGAACATCCTTCCGATCAGTTGCATTTACCCAACCTTCTTCTATTTCTTTTAATTCATCTTCAAGTTGCTTCTGATCCACCTCTACACCTTCCCCAACTGCTTTGATAAATGTATCGATATACACCTCCCAGCGCTTTGCATAATAATCACTTATCAGTCCTGCCCACGAACGACTGGCATAATCGTTCAGGCTTCCACCCCAAGTAGTAATCAAGTTGCGAGCATTCTTTTCATAATAGTCTTTCAACTGGGGAGAATCTCCCATCTTCCGCGCATCATCAATCCATTTATCCAGCGAACAATAAGGATGAAAGGCATTCAGCTTATCCAAATCATTCAATATCTCCTTCATTTTTTCGCCGCAAGCTTTCAAAGCCTGATGGTCTTTAGCTTCAACCATCCTGTCAAACTCCATTTTCACATCAAGAAAGTAGTTTCCAAGCACCTGTCTGCCTACAGTAATCAAATCCAGGCGAAAAGCATCTCTCCGGTCAGAAGGTGCCTCATTCAGTTTTCTCCAGACCTCTAGTAGTTCAACATTGCTATACACATTACTTGTCCGTTTTTCACTGTTCTTATTCAATGCAGGGCGATACCCGGGTAAAGTACCCAATGTGCGCGGCACCTGTACATAAATGTCATTGAATAATCGTTTCCAAGCATCGCGCACAGACTGCGACACACATCCCACATGTCTGTCAGCCAGACATTCAATCCATTTATTATCATCTACATTCAGGTTCCATGCTTTCTCAAGAATGTATTCGTAGGGAAATTGCATCACATCCAATCCTTCCAGCGTAGAGCCGATTCCTTTAAGGTTGCCTCCACCGTTAATGAGAGCATTCTCAAGTCGTGCGCCACTTTCTTTGACGTTACCTGTCAAAGTCGTGTTTCCACCGAAATTGCCCAGATAACACCAAATATAGGGCTGATTATGAAAATGCTCTGTTCTTTTCCATAATTCAACATTTTCACAATGATAATCAAGTAATATCATTTTATTCTGTGGCACTCCTGTCAGCAAAGCCTTCATTCGCTCGGAAGTCCATTTATCTTTATCAAAATAAAACATCCACGTCATTTGCATCCATTGGGCTTTGGGATCGGCAGCCGTCAATGTAGCGTACATATCCGAAGCTATCTTCCGCAAATATTCGGGTTCGAAACTGGGCGGGTCAACCTCGTTGAAAGGATCTAAACCATAAATATGATCGGTTCCGAAAAGTTTTTTTTGTTCATCAAGAAATAGTTTCTGAATTTTCGCAAACAAAGCATCGTTAGGGTTCAAAAAGTTACAACGGTATGCATCAGCAAAGCCGGCCCATTTGCCCAAATGTTGAATATCGGCCTCGGGATAGATCCGTTTTAAATCGGCAGGTACATGTCCGGCGAAGGCTGGTAATACGGGCTTCATATTCAATTCACGCTCACGTGCGAGTATTTTTTTCTGCAAGCTTACCTGGTGTTCCAGCCATTCCATCGGCAACGGACCGTTCCAACGATCTATGTTAGCCATCCGATGCCAGGGCAGATACGGTGGTCCCGTGAAGTAAGAGCGTATTTCGATGTCCGACATTCCCATTTTCGACCAGACTTTATACCACACAGCTTCTTGTCCGGTAATTGCCAAAGGCATATTTATACCATTAAGGGCCATCCAGTCAATAAAGCGCTCCCATTCTTTCCATTGCCACCAAGGCATCGTGTAACCATACGTGCAGTAATTCAGGAAAAAGCGAGTATCCACTCTCGCTTCCGAAACGACCTTCTCACCAACCATCGGCAATTCTTCAGGAATTTCAACGGCTATATCCGCATACCATGACACTGTAGTGAGACAGTAATATTTCAAGTAATGGTTCAGTCCCATCGCCATTGAATTGGCGTTGTTTCCACCGATTACAATTTTATCTTTTACGGACTCTATCGTAAAGCAGTCTTTCTCTCCTTTTAATTTTTGAAACTGAAAACTCTCGATGTATGACGGCAGCAAACGTTTCAATAATGCTTCCGCAACAGCTACGTCTTTGTCTTTAGCCTGAAGAGCCAACGACATAAGCAGCATAACCAGACACGTGTATACACTTTTTCTTTTCATTCTGATTTATAATTTTATATAGATTTTTCTTTTTAACAAAATATATCCCAACAGCCCATTGAACAAGAGGAAAAATACACCGTACATAAATGAACCGAAGTAATTTCCGAATAACGGGTTAAGCAAATTATTGAATACAGCCGTATGGATATGCCAATGCACAAGCAATCCTCCGGCTATGCAACTAAACACATAAATTACAAGCGGATTCGCTCCAAATGCTTCAAAAAACGAAAACCACTTTTTATTCTGCTTCACATCAATGATATAAAGTAGCAATGCCAATGACAATGCCGCAATCCCACAAGTAAGCAAAACAAACGAAGGAGACCACAAACGTTTATTCAAAGGACAGGCATAGCTTAACAAATAGCCGGCAAACAACAGCGTGGTACCTATAAGGAATAGATTCAGCATCCGGCGGTCATTATCTTTAATATCGATGATTATCTTTCCGCAAACAAAACCGATCATTACTTGAGACACAGCGGGAATCGTACTAAGTATCCCCTCGGGATCGACAAACTGGCGGCCCTGAAGATACATGTGGTTAGCCCCTAAAATAGCCGAATCAATCATCCCGACGATATTATCCGCACTCTTTTCAAATCCGTTTCCAAATAACTGAAAAATAAAGTAGACAATCAGCAAGATAATAGCTAATGGCATAAAACGCTTATGCGGTATTGCTACGGCCAATAAGGCTGTAATACCATAACAAATCCCAAGCCGTTGCATAACTCCCATCAACCGGAGCTGACTCAAATCAAAATAGTTACCACTATCGATTGATGTAATGAACCACTCCATAACCAGACCTATAAATATTAATAAGAGACTTCTTTTTATGATTTTCGTAATGGCCGGTCGACACTGGAAGTCATACTTACACAAAGAGATGTAGGTCGAAATACCCATCAGGAACATAAACATCGGAAATACCAGATCGGCCGGCGAAAAGCCATCCCACTTGGCATGTGCAAAAGCGGCAAAGTTATACCCGCACTTTCCTGTATTGTTGACCAAGATCATCCCGGCAACAGTAATACCCCGAAGTACATCAAGCGAAAGTAACCGTTTGTTCGGATTCATAATATTTGATTCTTTTAATTACTTATTATATATAAAATAGTCGTTCCGGCAGCTAACACTATCCCTATAAGCGATTCATAAGGTATCAGCTTCAGACGTTCCTTAAAATTGAGTTCGCATACGCCTCCTGTCGCATGAAAGAACGAACCATGTGGCAAATGGTCAAGAACTGTAGCTCCGGAATTAATCATAGCCGCTCCCCAAACCGCAGAAATGCCTATAGCCAATATCGTTTCAGCGAACGAAGAAGAAGCCAGTGTCGCTCCGGCTGTTGTCGATGCGGTAGCCGCCGACATCAACGCGCCTGATATAGGAGCAATCAATGCATCACTCATATGAGCATGATCCAATCCTGTAAGAATCCAATCTTTCAAAGAAGAGTTCTTTATGATACCGGCAATAGTTCCGGTTCCTATCAACAGAATAGCTACCACAGACATCTTTTGCAGTCCATATTCTATACTGGGAAGAATATTTTTCCATTGTTTCATACAGATAGCACCACATAAACCACCTACCGGCAAAGCTATCAAAGGATCAATATTGATTCCTGCCGCAGGACGTAATGCCAATAAAACAATCGTAACAACAGGAGCAATCAGACTGGTTCTTAACGAGGGCAAATTTCTCTCTTCCTCTTTATCCTCTGTTTGCATCATCGTTTTTTTGTTTTTCACTGTTTGAGGCATCAGACGGACAATAACAAAAACAGTGAAAAACAAACCGATCACTGCCGGTAAAATATTGGCAAACATTACAGCCGATAGATCTGCATTAAAATTTCCGGCTGCTATAATGGTGTTCGGGTTAGGTGATATGATATTTCCACATTTACCTCCCCCGATCATAGCAATAAGTAACACAGATGGAGACAGGTTTAGACGCTTGCCTATCGAAAGAGCCACCGGCGCAACGGTTATCACAGCCACATCAATAAAGACGCCTACCGTACAAAGCAACATCGTTGCGAGTGCCAATGCCATAAATACCCGTTTTTCACCCATTTTGTTTATAATCGCATTGGAGATGACCGTGGTAGCTCCGGTTTGTATTAATATGCCTGACAAGACTCCGGCTGTCAGAATCCGCAATACCGCCGGGGTGACCTCTTTCACTCCTTCGGTCATCACCGTTACGGTCTCATTTAAAGATAGTCCTCCCAACAACCCTCCGACTATCGCTCCGATAATCAGACTGTATGTCGGAGAAAGCTTTCTTATGATTAACAGTATGGATAATGAAAGCCCGATTAATGCGCCTATCGCTGTCATTGAGTATTATTTAGTAAATTGTTTTATGATTCTCACCACCTGTCGCACCGTTCTCTCTATGTTTTCTTTCGTAAACTCCGGTTGCATCGCCTCTTCAAGTGTTACCGGAAAAGGTTGAATAGGCAGTACGGCAGTAAACCCCATCCTATTAAGCGCTTCGGTGGCTTCGACCGCTCCCCCCAACGCTATCACCGGAACCTGACATCTCTCACCGGCACGTAAAATTCCGTCCAACGCCTTTCCCATACCAGTCTGGCGATCCAGTTTCCCCTCTCCGGTCAGTATCAGGTCTGCCTGTCGGACGACCTCCTCGAAACGAAGCGTTTTCAATATAACTTCTATTCCGGATTGCAATTCTGCATTCAAAAACGGAAGCAGGCCGCCTCCCATTCCTCCGGCTGCTCCGGCACCGGGAAGCTGCGATATATCCATATTTGTATATTCCTTTATCACCTGTGCATAATGCCGCAACCCATTGTCCAACTCTATCACTTGCAAACTATTTGCCCCTTTTTGGGGAGCGTATACATAGGCTGCACCCTCTTTTCCAAAAAATGGATTACTAACATCACAGGCGATCGTAAAGTGACTCTCCTTCAATGCCGGATTCAATTGGGAAATATCTATTTGATGGACTTTTATCAGATTTTCGCCGACAGGCTCCAACTCACCGTTTCCGCTATCTAAAAAACGTGCACCTAAAGCCTTTAGCATACCAATTCCCGCATCATTCGTAGCACTTCCGCCGATACCGATAATGAATTCCCGACACCCGCGTTTTAATGCGTCAGCAACCATTTCTCCAACTCCATAAGTCGTAGTCTTCATGGGGTTTCTCCGACTTGAATCGATTAATGGCAGACCGCAGGCCGAGGCCATTTCGATAATAGCCATCGCACCATTGTTTACGATGCCATACGATACTTCAATTGGCTTCATGAATGGATCATGCACCCGACATGACACCGTTTGAGCATGAAGGGCAGAGCATAGAGCTTCTGTAGTCCCTTCGCCGCCATCAGCTATGGGGAAACGTATAATCTGACAGTCGGGTAATTCCTCCTGAATCGCTTTTTCGGCAGCTTTCGCTATCTCGAAAGAACCGACCGAACCTTTAAACGAGTCGAATGCCAATACAATCTTTTTCATAAAAGCTATCACTTATTTGTTTTCTCTATTAAACTCAATGCAGCCTCGACCGGATCATCAAACGGAGTCGTACTGTTACTCCAGGGAGATGTAATCCATTGCTCCTCCCATTCTCGGATTTTATTCCGGTCTTTTGTGAAATAGAGCTGTATACGAGGGATATAGTAGTCTTTAATCAGCCCGCTCCAGAAACGGGCAGCATAATCTTCCTGAATACCACCCCAACTTGTAATCAAGCGTTTGGCATTTGCCTCATAAGCATCTTTTTCCTGAAGAGTTGTTCCGCTATTGCGCGCAAGTTCCACCCATTCTTCTAATCGATATAAAGGATGAGAGGCCAACAGCCTGTCAACGTCCATCAACAAATCAACAGTTTGTTGCAGATTACGTTGCGCTGCGAGAACACGATTCTCCGAATCATCTTTTAGGGCCTGCTTATAAAAATTTTCAGCTTTAGCCGCTACATAATACGAAACAAACTCTATGAGGTCGTTTCTGTATAATTCAGAGCTTTTCAGTTCGTCAGCGCAACTAGCATACAAACGTATAGCCTGCAAGTAATCATCACTAAGGTCGATTTTACTGATCCGCCGTTGATCGGATATTACGGTTTGCCAGGTAAAACGGGGGTATGAATATAAAGAACTATATGCTGTTTTCCGAAAAAGTTTCCAAGCTTCCTCCATGGCATCGGGATATCCTCCATAACGGGCCTCGCAGTATATCTTCATCCAATCGTCCAGGTCGATACTATCTGATGACCATCCCATATCGGCTAACAGTTCGTAAACAACCTCATTGTTTTCGAGTCCTTCAGGGGCAGAACCGAACCCAATCAAGTTACCTTTATTTGCGGCACGTAATGCTTTGACCGAGGAACTAGCATACATGTCCAAGTCTCCTGTCATGGTGTTTTTCCCACCAAAGTTGGGTACATAGCTGAATATCCATTTCTTTCCGTAAAACCCATCATGTACTTTCCATGTTTGCTCGGTGTTCCACACCCATTTCGGATAATCATTGCCCAAATCAATGATAATCATTTTATCATCAGGTACATTGCTTAACAAGGCTTTAAGCGATTCTTTATCCCAGAATGAATGTTGATATCCGAATGTCCATCCCTGTGTAACCCAAACGGCATCCGGGTTTCCGGCTGTAATCGATTTATAAATCGTTTCTCCATACTCGGCCAATAACTTATATTTCGCTTCTTTATCTTCCTTATCGATAGGCAGCTCCATCTCATTAAAACTATCCGAGAGATAATACGTATTTTCTCCAAACTCTTTTTCCCACTCTTCGACAAACAGTTTGCCTATCTCTTCGAAAAAAGGTGAATCCGGTGGCAATACATAGGCGTTGTACTCTTCATCAAAACCACCCCACCGCATGTGCCGGAATTGTGTGTCGGGATGTTTCTGCACAAATCCTTCCGGCACGAAACCTGCAAACGCAGGCGCTATGGGCTGCATACCCAACTCGCGCATACGGGTCAGGATTTGATGCTGCAAAGCGATTTGGTTCTGTTGCCAGGCATCAGATAAGGGACCGTCCCACTTGTTCAGATTGCCCATGCGATGCCAGGGAAGGTGTGCAGGAGCAGTGAAAAACTCACGGATTTCTTCTTTGTTCAATCCCATACGCAGCCATACCCGTTCCGCAATGGCTTCGCTGGCCACGGTAGCCAAGGGCATATTTACACCATAAAGAGCCATCCTGTCAATTTCCTTTTCCCAACGCTCCCAGTCCCAGTAAGGGGTAGTGTAGCCGAATGTACAAACATTAAGGAAATAGCGCAACTCATAAGGGGACACCTGTTCATACAATTCATAATCGGGCCACGGCATCACCGACGTTATGTGTTCACCGCTCCATGTTTTCATACTCTTGCAGGCCTCTTTCATGTACGTATGAAAAGCGTAACAGATAGCAACAGAGCTACTTCCCCTTAGGGTAAGCCGGCCGTCGCTTGCTATCACTTCGAATATATCTTTACCGTCGGATGGTTCGATATATTCAAAGTGGATAGACTGTGCTCTTTCCCCAATCTGACGTTCTATTAACTGTTTGGCGGGGGTGATAATATCCGTCTTAGGCTTGTGGCATGAGCAGAAAAAAAGCGTTGCTGAAATCAGTAAATACTTGATTATTGTATGTATCATAGAAAATCATAAATGTTATAAGTGAGTATCAATATTTTTTCTTCGATGCTTCTTTCACATATTCCAGTTCCGTAATAATCGGTAAATGGTCTGACAAAAGCGACTGAACAGTTTGCGTACTAATCACACGCCATCCTTTTTGCGGGTAAGCAAACAAGTAATCGATCTTAATCACAGGTTTCCATGCCGGCATTCCAAAATCATCGTTGCTTGCAGCAAACCAGCTATCCATACCACGTATTGCCTCGGAGTAATGACGCGCGTTGAAATCACCTCCCAAAATTACAGGATATTTATAATTTTTGAAATGCCCGGTAATAAATTTTATTTGCTCCGCCCGTGTTTCTTGAGAGTTGACGTCCAGATGCGTAGAGGTAAAAACAATGGTATCATTACCCATTTCGAATAATCCCTCCAACATGGCCCGTCTCTCATGCTCTTTGACCGGATGGGGCAACATTATCTTTTGGACAGAAATATATGGATATTTACTTAACATCCCAATACCGTAATAACCGGTAGAATAGTCAATCGTTTTTCCGTAAAGCCCAAACATCCCTGTATGATAGGCAAGTTCGGATATAAAATCCTTCCCCTTCTGATGCGGGGTACGCTTACGGTCTGTTTTGCTATCCACTTCCTGAAGCGCCACAAAATCAGGTTTGAAGGATTTGATGTGATGAGCAAGTTCCTCTAAAGATGCCAGTTCGCCAAATCTTAAATTATAGGTCATTACCCGCACCCGTAGAGTATCTTGCGCATAGGCAACACCCAAAGTCAGGCATAAAAACAATAATAAATATTTCTTCATTGAATACATGGTTTCTATTTTTTAATGATTACTTTTCCCAGCCCGGATTTTGTCCTAACAGAGGATTCTTCTGACGCTCGGGATTAGGCACGGGCCACAAATAATGTTTCGTTGCGTCGAAGTAGCGTGCTCCGCCTTCCGCAGTAGACTTTTCGTAGATAACATCACCAAACTCATCTACTCCGGTATCGGGATATGGGTTAGCGCCCAAATCATTCATACAAACTTTCAGGCTGGGACCGGTGATGGCACGTCCAAAGCGAAGTTCGCCTTCACGCCAGCGCATCACATCGGCGTATCTTGTTCCTTCACCTGCCAACTCAATGCGACGTTCTCTTCTCAATTCGGTTTCGAGGTCCATCCCCCATGCGCTAAGTTCGTCAAGGTTCATACGATGCATATTCACACGATCTCTAAGCCTGTTGATGGAGTAATCAATCTGTGTTTGTGTCAGTTTCTTGCCTTGTAGTTCGAAAGTGGCTTCGGCATAAATCAGCAAGATTTCGGCAAAGCGGATGACATTGAGATTCCCATGTCCCCCCACACTTGAACCGGCCAAATCAATATCGTTATACTTCTTCAGATAGAAACCTGTACGGCTATTTGCCCCCACACGGTTATTATCTTGCAATGAAGCAAAACGAGGCAGATTAAATATCTCGTTGGCCTTATCCGTATCAGGGTCACCGTCATCTCCTCCCGGCCATTTGTCACCCGGAGCATATAAAGTCATCTTCATTCTGGGATCTCTGTTCTGGAAGTAATCTACATAATGCTCTTCAGGCGACTTGTATAACGATGAGGTCTGCACACCGGTCTTTTTATAATATTCCAATCCGGTTTTTGCCGGTTTACCGTCTGTACACAGATAAGCATCCACTAATGACTTCGTTGGATTGAGGCGTATATAGTCTGTCGGACTGCAAGTTTCATTGGGTAGACTTTGTGTACGGATTTCAGGTACAAAAAGGCTATATACGATGGCTTCGATATTTTTCGGATCATTCTCGACATCCCCTTCGTGATGAAATAGTTTTTCGTATTCATACAGGCCATAGGGACTGTTTTCGATGATATATTCACTCGTTTTTGCAGCCAGTTCCCACCTTTCGTTTTGCAAGGCAATACGTGCCAATATGGCTAAAGCGCCCCAACGGTCAAGTCTTCCCAGTTTATCGCCCGTATACCTTTCTTCAGGCATACGCTCCGCCGCCCATTTCAAATCCTCGACGAGCTGGTCGATGACTTTCTCTCTGGGAGTACGTTCGATATATGCATCTTCGGGCTGGATGACTTCTCCTACCCAAGGTACATCACCCCAAAATGTCGTGAGGTAAAAGTACATAAGCGCCCGGATGGTTTTTACTTCCGCGGCATAAACGTCCTTCTTATTTTGAGCTACCTGCGCTTTATTATAGTTGTCCAGAAAATTATTGCAGCGATAAATATAGCTATACGCTCCTGTCCAATAGGTAGTGAAGGGGAAGCCGTCAGTATAAGAGTGCTTGCCTCCCGAAACCTTACTTAGTCCACTAGTAATATTCCCCCACATGACAGTTTCGGCCGTCGATTCACTCCAATTCACGAGATAGTCTTTTTGTAAAGCTTCGTAACAGGGAGGCAAGGCATTTTTAAGCTGATCTTCATTCACCCAGAATGTTACATTGTCCGGCTCGTTAGGGTTCGTTCTATCCAGAAAATCACTACATGAGGTAACTATACCAAAGAAAGCAATGATTAAAAAGTATTTTGAGTATTTCATCTTTATAGTCGTTTAATAGGTTAGAATGTTATTGATAATCCAAAAACATAGGTTTTTACTTGCGGATAGACATCTCCGCTGGTGGTCCTCACTTCAGGGTCATAAGCTCCGAAGTAATCGGTTTTAGTAAACAAGTTATCTGCCGAAGCATATACTCTAAGACTATTAATGCCAAGAGGTGCCACCATCCGGGCAGGAAAACGATAACCTATCTGAATATTCTTCAGGCGCAAGTACGATGCATCCTCTTTCCAGTAATCACTGAAGAGCCTGTTGTGCTCCTGCGACTGATAAAGTCTGGGATAAGAAGCATTTGGATTCATAGGCGTCCATCTGTCAAGATGCTCTTTTTTAGGAATTGAGTAGTCATTGATAAACGCATGTCGAGCCTCATCCTCAAGGTAACCGGCAACTTTGCCTACGCCTTGCAAATAGAAACTGAAATCAATGCCTTTCCATTCCAAACCACCCTTGATTGCATAGGTGTAATGGGGCTCTTTCTCGCCAAACACCACTTTGTCGTAGTCATCAATTACCCCGTCGGGAGCGCCGTCAGGACCACTGATGTCCCGATACTTAATATCTCCGGGCTGTACAATGCCGTTTTGTGACGCAACAAGAGGAAATTTTGGTTTCTGGTACTTACCTGTAGTTGTATTCACTGATTCAAAGTCATACACTTGCGCCAGCCCATCAGTCAGATAACCATAGAAAGCACCTATCGGATCACCGACCCGACGATACGAACCGGAAGCCGTACTGGTCAGCGACTCCGGAGTTCCACCCAAATCGGTAATCTTATTACGAGCGTCCGACAGATTGAACCCGAGATTGTAATTTACATTTCCGATCTTATCACGCCATGACAGATTAAGTTCCCATCCTTTGACATCAATCTTACCAAGATTGACATAACCTACGTTACTACTGGAAACCCCGACAATAGCCGGAACATCGGGACGAACCAATGCATCAATATTTTCTTTCTTATACCAATCAAAGTCCACATTCAGTCTATTGTTCAAAAAACTAAGGTCTACCCCGAAATTAAGCATGCGGATGGTTTCCCACTTGATGTCGGGATTACCGATTTTGTTTTGCCAAAGTCCCATAACAGGTGTATTAGAAGCTCCGATAGGATAAGACTCTTCGGTTATGATAGGTGACAAGTAGGGGTAGTAATTACCGGGAATGTTTTGATTTCCCAACTCACCCCAGGAAGCACGCAGCTTACCCGAGCTCAATACCGAAGTAGCGAACTCCATGAATTTTTCACGTGAGAAGTTCCATCCTGCCGAGAATGATGGAAAATATCCCCAACGATTGCCCTTGGCAAATCTTGAAGTTCCGTCGGCACGCAGGTTAGCTTCAAACAGGTATTTACCGTCAAAAGCATAGTTGACACGACCAAAGTAAGAACGCAAAGCCCACTCGTCTTTTGTTCCGCTATTCATAAAATTAATCATTCCGGCACTAATAACGTGAATATCCTCAACCATCACATTATCACGCGTAGCCCCCAACGTACTTCTATTTTCCCACTCTTGCGAAAATCCCAACAATGCTCCCAACTCGTGGCGTCCTATGGTCTTATTAAAGTTCAGGGTGAATTGCAACGTTTGGGTCATAACGTCAAGATGGCTTTGTGAGATATAGTCCTTGGCATCTTCATTTGCTTTCAACGGGCTACCGTCCGAGTAATAAGACAACATCTTCGGGTTAAACTCATCCACCTGGCGGGTATATATATTAGCAGAGTACTGCATACCTACGTTCAGTCCGTCTATAATTTTGAGATCTGCATTGAAAATACCATTGAGCACACGTGTTTTCCGTTCTTCCATTCCCGACTCATAGGCTACCTGCAAGGGGTTACGTACCGAACCGTACGACCAGTTCTCACTATCTACCATCCGGCCATTCTCATCAGGAATTTGCCACATGACGGGAAGTAACGGAGACATACGCTGTGACAGGCGGAATACTCCTGATGTGCCGCTATAACCTAAGTCCTTTTTATAGAAATCGACATAGCTCATCTGTCCAGTCAGTTTCAGACGATCATACACCTCCGTGTTTACACTGATACGCGCATTATGTCTTTTGGAACTATATCCGTCACCTACAACCAGTCCATCCTGATCCAGGAAACCATACGACATAAAAAATCCGGTTTTCTCGCTTCCACCCCGTGCACTTACATTATGCCCCGTTTGAAAAGCCCGGCTTTTGTATATTTCATCAATCCAGTCAGTATTGGAATATTCGTTGGGATACAGTCCCGAATCATATTTATCGAAAGCCTCTTGTGTATAGGGCTTGGAAAATCCGGCAGCACTCATGGCTTCGTTGGAGAGTTCCATGTATTCCCTTCCGTTAACAAGTTCGGGCAATGCTGTGGGAGTCTGGAATCCGGCATATCCGTTATATTGGAATACTACGCGCTCTTTCTTTTCTCCCTTTTTAGTCGTTACAAGAATAACACCGTTAGCGGCACGTGCTCCATAAATAGCTGATGAGGCGGCATCTTTCAGTACGGATACGCTTTCGATGTCCGAAGGATTCAATAAGTTGATGTCTCCCCCGGCTACTCCATCAATCAAGATCAAAGGTGCTGTACTACTGTTAATAGTTCCCGTACCACGAATGTTGATACTGGGCACAGCACCCGGCTGCCCCGAAGAAGAAACGATACTAACTCCAGGCAACAATCCTTGCAGCCCCGTAGTTACGTTAGTTATAGGCCTGTTCTCAATAGCCTCCGCTTTAACCATAGATACGGCACCTGTTACATTCACTTTCTTTTGCACGCCATAACCTACAACTACTACATCTTCCAGGCTGACAGCATTCTCTTTCATCACTACGTTTACTGTCGTTGCTTTCGCTATGACGCTTTCTTCACGGTAGCCGACGTATGAGTACCGAAGTGTACTTCCATAGGGTACCTTGATGGAATACTGACCATTGATATCGGTGATTGTACCTGTAGTCGAGCCTTTTACCGATACGGTGGCCCCGATGATCGGTTCCGCATTCTCGTCAGTAACTTTACCTTTCACATACAGTTCCTTCTTCTCTCCTTGCGAATCAACAGGTTCAGTTTTATTTTGATATTCTTTATTATAAAATAAAATACTGTCATCCAGGAAACGGAACCCAATGTTAGTCCCTTTTAGCAAAAGAGTTAGTGCTTTGTTTACATCTGTGTCTTTTACCTCCAATGACACTTTCCTACTCGTATCCACAAATTCTTTGCTATAGGCTACATTCATCGATGCCTTCTCTGCTATCTGACTGATAGCCTCTTTAAGAGGAAGCTCTTTGATACTAATCGATATTTTTTGCTGTTGTGCATAAACAAAAGCAGTGACAAATATGCACATTAGGGTTACAATACACCTTCTGCCGGTGGATGAAAAAGGAGAATCTTTTTCCATAATATTAGTCTTTAAAGTTAATAGTTCAATATCTATTAGCTAATACACAAGAGATATTAAAAAGTATTACGGCAAATAAGTTAATGAATATTAATTCGGAAAATATAGGAGAACTTGCCGGAAATCAATCCATACTTGATAAAAAGAAAGAAAACACTTCAAAGGTATCGTTTTTAAAAGAAAATATAAAGGGGGGGATATCGTATTTTCTCATTTAATGCATAAATTAGTGTCTTTACCTGAAAAAGAATGAGCAACATCCACCTCACATATGAGTGATTCCACCAGAACTCGGCTCAGTCTGAAAATTTTAGGGATTTGATTCAGGGCAATCACACCCTTAAAAATAGATTCATTCCCGGTGCAAAAATGAGCTAAATAATCATTTATTTTTAGACATAAGAACAAAAGAACATAAATGCTGCGCTTTGAAGCTTATTTCTGTTGCTTGTTGAACTGCTATTTTATTTTTTGTTCTTATGTTCTTCTGTTTGTATTAAATTCTCATTTAACTAAAAACCGTGCAGTTTAGAACTAATTGTGTTGAAAATTACCAAAGTCCCAATAAAGTTTAGTTCTCCACCTTCACATCCTTCACGGATGGTAATCATCTGTTTGATAGGTGTTTTCTGTGAACAAACAAAGAAAAGTCTTTTCTTCACGCTCTTCACGCCTTCACAATCCCCACAGTTTATACTTTCACAGCCCGTAACCTTCGCATCGACATTGTCAATCTTAGCAAATTGAACAGCTTGTATCTAAGAAGCCGACTAGAGTTGTCCACCTAGTCGACTATTGTTGTCTAATCAGCCTACCATAGTCATCCAGATAGACAACTATAGTCGGCGATTAATAAATAGAAATAAAGTATACGATAAGACGATAGTTTATCAGTAATAAGAAGGATGATTCTTAATATTGTTAATGAATAAAATATATTCATAATTGCATAGAAACGAGTTAAACGTTGCGCTAATGAATGGGTCAAGGGTGAGGGATGGTGAGGGTGGATTTATAACTTTCGTATTTTTTTTATAGATAAAAAAAGAAGATAGTATAGAAAATAATAAAATAAAAGGTTATAAATCTACCCTCACCATCCCTCACCCTTGACCCATATCTTATAATAAAAAGATAACGGGGAATCTTAAAAACTCAATCATCTTTTTCAGATTTACCACAACGTTTCCAGAATACTCCATTATTTTATTCAAAACAGTGCAGGAATGAATCAATTTTTAGGGATGTGATTGCCCTGAATCAAATCCCCCCAATCCCCAAGAATTACAACTAAGCCCAGAACTCTTGATACTTATAAATTCATATAGTTGGTGTCAAAAGGCAATGGTGTCAAGTACGCCTGACAATGGAAATGGAAGCAACGGAGAAGGTGGAAACGAAGGTGGTGGTGAAGCACCGGATCCGGCAGCATAAGAAACGGTATTAATATGTAAAAAATCGGGCTTGACATTGTTCAAGCCCGATTTTTTCTATTATCTAAAATACTACTTTCTATCAGTTAACACCTTTATCGAATCCCGTTTTATAATATTAGGTTTCAAAAGAATCTCCGAATGTAGTTCAGTTTCTTCCAAAATCTTCTGCATCAACATTTTTACAGCAATAATGCCAATATTCTCCAGTGATTGTGCAATACGAGTTATAGGAGGATTTAGATAGTCCAGATATAAGTTATCATCAAACGAAATGATAGACATATCTTGAGGAATTCTCACTTTATGCTCATTTAATGCTTTGACGGCTCCCAAAAGAATTGTACTACTTAACGCAAATATAGCAGTAGGTTTTGTAGTAGAGTTCAGAGCCAACTTAGTCTCAATATAACCATTCTGAATCGAGAACTCATTTCCTCTTATCATTGCGTTATCTTGATAACCAGCTTCGCGAAGCGCATCAAGATACCCGCGCACACGTTCCTTAGTCGTTATAGAAATATCCGGCCCCTGAATACAGAGAATCTTACTATGCCCCGATTCTAATAATAATTTCGTTGCCTGATAAGCTCCTACATAATTATCAGTAGCTACGTATGGCAAATTATGCTTCTCAAAATAGCGGTCAATTAGCACAATCGGAGTTTTAGTACTAATCTCCTCGAGTTTAGAAGGGTTTTCACCGGTTGGAACCAAAATAATCCCATCTATTTTACGCGATAGAAGCGAATCAATAGCTTTATTTTCCTGAACAGGATCTTCGAGGGTATCGATAAGCATGACAGTATAATTATAACGTTGTGCTTCACGGATGACAACACTTGCTATATTGGCAAAAAAAGGATTATCTATGTGTGGTACAAGAAGACCTATAGTATATGTCGTGTTGTTGCGCAAACTTTGCGCAACTATATCAGGCTGATAGTCCAATTCTTTAACGGACTGCAAAATAACCTCCTTAGCAGACTGGCTTATTCTATATTTCTCCGATTTCCCATTTAAGACCCTAGAAATCGTAGAGATAGAGTACCCAGTTTTCTTTGATACATCAATCAGAGTTTTCTTCATTACTGGTCGTTTTTTGCAAAAATAACATTTTATTTGAGAAAAAAGCAAGAAAAATATTTTGTTTTGAAAAAAATTTCTATATTTGCACAAACGATTGCGCATCGTTTACGATTCAATTCGCCTTAATACTTAATACTCATTATATGGACACAAAGAAGAAAATCGTAGTGATAGGTAGTAGTAATACGGACATGGTTATCAAATCAGACCGTCTACCAAAACCAGGAGAAACAATTCTGGGAGGAAACTTCTTAATGAATCATGGCGGCAAAGGAGCTAACCAAGCCGTAGCTGCTGCAAGACTAGGAGGAGATGTCACTTTCATATGTAAAATAGGAAATGACATTTTTGGAAATGAAACCTTGGAAATGTTTCACAAAGAAAAGATCGACACTACTTATGTAGGAATTACCCCGCAGGAACCATCAGGAGTAGCTCTTATCAATGTCGACAAAAAAGGGGAAAACTGTATTGTTGTTGCTTCCGGAGCCAACGGGACTTTATCTATTGATGACATACAAAATGCAGAACCTGCCATCAAACAGGCATCCATCGTCATTATGCAGTTGGAAACTCCAATCGAGAGTGTCACTTATGCAGCCAAAATGGCTAAAAAAGATGGAATTACCGTTATATTAAATCCCGCCCCTGCCCCTACCCAACAACTGCCTGACGATTTATTAGCCAATGTCGACATTCTTATTCCTAATGTCACAGAGGCTGAAATCATCTCGGGAATGCACATTACAGATGATGAATCGGCAAAAGAAGCGATTCGTTATATTAGTTCGAAAGGCATAAAAACTGTCATTATTACGATGGGAGCCAAAGGAGCTCTCGCCTATGAAAACAATGAGTTTATCCACATTCCAGCCTTCAAGGTAGAAGCAGTAGACACAACCGCTGCCGGAGATACATTCTGCGGCGGATTGTGCGTAGCTCTGTCTGAGGGCAAAAATCTAAAAGATGCAATTATATTTGCAAGTAAAGCCTCTTCTATTTCTGTTACCAGAATGGGAGCACAAGTATCTATACCTTTGAGAAAAGAAATACAATAATCATCCTTAATTCTGTTATTATGATAAAACAATGTTCAATCCACGGTCTATTGACAAGTATGTTGTTAATAGTATTTTCTTTGATGAGCAATGATGCTATTGCTCAGAAGGCAATAAGAGGTACAGTCCTCGATGAAGCAAATGAACCCATTATCGGTGCCAGTGTCCTTGTTAAAGGTACAACAAATGGTTCTATTACAGGAGTTGATGGAACCTTCAATGTAAAAGCGAATCCTTCTGATGTATTGGTTATATCTTATGTAGGTTATGCAACTGTTGAACAACAAGTAGGAAATCAGACACAGCTTGTAATACACCTGCGCGAAGACTCGAAAGTGCTTAATGACGTTGTAGTAATCGGCTACGGCTCTACCACAAAGAAAGAGCTTACAGGATCGGTTACCAGCATGAAGAAAGATGACCTCAATCCCGGAACATTCACCAATGCTATGGGAATGTTGCAAGGAAAAGTGGCAGGATTACAAATTATCAACCCGAACGGTGCTGATCCGACAGCCAAATATGAAGTATTACTTCGCGGAACAAACACACTTTCCGCAGGCCAAGGTCCATTAATTATTATTGATGGGGTGGCAGGTGCAGATATCAGAAATATCAACTTCCAGGAAGTGGAATCTATAGACGTATTAAAAGATGGTTCGGCAGCTGCTATTTATGGAACAAGAGGTACGAATGGAGTAATCATCGTCACAACTAAACGTGCAAGAAGTGGCAAAACGGAAGTTTCTTATGATAGGCAACTCACCGTGGGAGCCGTTTCACGCAGAGCAAAACCTTTATCGGCAAGCGAATACAAATCTGTTATCAAGGAGTATCGCCCAGAATTGGAAAGTTATATCTTTGACAGTGATACCGATTGGTTTAAAGAAATTACACAAACTCCGTTCAGCCATAAGCACAACTTGTCTATATCCGGAGGTTCCGAGAAGTTCTCACATCACACTTCTTTCAATTATGAAAAGAGCGATGGTTTGCAAAAGCATAATAGTTCCGAGAAGCTAATGGCACGTACCAATATTCGTCAGTCGTTATTAGACAAATGGGTCGATTTGGATTATAACCTGAATATCATTCATCGCAAATACAGTCCTTCCTCTACAAGTGCTTTTATGCAGGCATTTACCCATAATCCAACAGAGCCTGTTTATGACGACAGCGATCCGGATGCCGGAGGATATAGCCGTATCAAAGCAATGGAATATTACAATCCGGTAGCGATCATTAACGAAAGGAACATGGAAAGTAAGAATGATAATTATGGTGCAAATATTCGTGCTACTCTAAACATATTGCCTATAAAAGGATTAAAATGGGAGAATTTTGTTTCATACGACAAAGAACAATATGAAACACGTGAATATTACACACATTATTATCCTAGTTTAATAGGAACAAACGGGCAAGCCTATATTGAAAACTATCAGGAAAACGATACACAATATGAGTCTACTTTAAATTACTCGAATATTTTCGGAAAACATTCTATTCAGGCATTACTCGGATATACATACCAGTATACTTATAGCACATCTGCATCCATGACTAATTCCGGTTTCGACTTCGATGACAACCAGACTCATAACATCGGGACAGGAACAAATCTTACTGAAGGCAAAGCCAGTATGTCATCCAATAAAGAAGATAATACATATATCGGATTCTTCGGACGTTTCATGTACAACTACGATGATAAATATCTTTTGTCTGCTTCATTACGTCGTGATGGTTCCAGCCGTTTCGGTGACAATAATAAGTGGGGATGGTTCCCGGCTGTCAGCGTAGGTTGGCGTATAAATAAAGAGAAATTCCTCTCGAATGTCAAATGGATCGATGATTTAAAATTGAGAGCCGGATACGGAGTTACCGGTAACCAAGATTTCTCAAACTACAAATCTTTGATGATGATGACTACAGCCGGTAAATTCTATTACAATGGCCAATGGATTAATACTTATCAACCTGCAAGTAATGCAAATCCGGATCTAAAATGGGAGAAAAAAGCAGAGTTCAACGTTGGTGTTGATATGACAATGTTTGATAACCGCCTTTCATTCACTTTCGATTATTACAAACGGACTACTTCTAACTTGTTGTATGACTATATCGTACCGACTCCTCCTTATGTGTATAATACCCTGTTTACGAATGTTGGAAAAGTAACTAACGAAGGAGTTGAATTAACAATATCCGGTACACCTTTTAACACTAGAGACTTTACATGGAACACCTCACTTACCGTTTCGCACAATAAAAACAAATTGGTGAAATTCACTAATGATGAATTCACTAACGGAACGTACAAAGTGGGATGGTCTACAAGTGCAGCCTGCTACACTCAACGTCTGATAGAAGGACAGTCATTGGGTACTTTCTATGGTCCTATATGGTTAGGAACTGATACAGATGGAAAAGATGTATTGTTAGGACAAAATGCAGACGGTTCCGTACCGGAAGAACAATGGGAAAAAATTGGCTGTGCTTATCCGGATGCCACTCTTAGCTGGAGTAATACCTTCAGATATAAGAAATTCGACTTGAGTTTCTCACTGCGTGCATCTATCGGCGGAGAAATTCTGAACAACTATGCGATGGAATATGAAAATCTAAGCAGCATCGGACTTAGAAATATCTCATCAAACTGGTTATCTCAAACGAATTTCACAAGTACGACCTATAAATATTCCTCCAAATACATAGAGGATGCTTCTTATTTAAAACTGGATAATGTAACCTTTGGATATACCTGGGATTTCACATCTAAAATGATAAAAAGACTAAGATTGTCTCTTACTGCACAGAATGTATTCTGCATCACCGGTTATTCTGGTGTCGACCCAGAAGTCGCCCTTTCCGGACTGGAACCCGGTATGGAAAGTTTGAGTTATTATCCTCGTACAACAGAATTTACTTTTGGAGTTAATATAGTATTCTAAAAAACAAGATTACCATGAAAAAGACAAATATAATATTAAGTTTCGTTATCTGTATATTATTATACGGATGTACCGATCTTAGCGAAACTGTTTACACAGGAGTAGCGATGAATGACTTCTTTAAAAACGAGAAGGAACTGGTAGCCAATGCAGGTAGGGCATATACGAAATTACAAGGATACAATTCCGAACAAAGTTTATGGACACTACTTTTACAAGCTTCTGATGAATGTGCTGTTCCCGCTTGTGGTGGTTCCTGGTACAGTAATGGACGTTATGAAGAAATCCAGACGAATAAAATTCCACCTGCAAATAAATTATTAACAAGGGGCTGGAACTGGATATTTAATGGTATTGCTGCATGTAATGAAATTATTTACGAAACGGAATTATCACCTATCCAGTTTGAAGGAAAAGAGAAGATTATAGCTGAAATGAAAATACTGCGTGCTTTCTACTATTATCAGGCCATTTCTTGTTGGGGAAACGTACCTTTCACAACTGACTACACGGAAACCGGATACCCGGAACAAAAAAGTCGTGAATATATTTCAATAGTTCGTTAAAAATTCGCCACGCCTAAGCGGCTCTGGCAGTAAATAAAATGAGTTCTTTGAAAAGTTTGTCA
>NZ_JBDFVF010000046.1:0-37723 GCF_040913205.1 Bacteroides sp. MSSM.1001136sp1_RTP21357st2_D2_RTP21359_211015
GATTTCACTAATTCTATCATTATTATCAATTTCTAGGAGGATACGTTTTCTGCATGTCAATAGTTATGTTTCTGAACTCCTTATTATTGTGAAGTTCGGGATGTTCAGCCCAAACTCTCTCAAGCTCTTCGCGGCTTTTAACACCAGTCATTTGTTTAATTGCACGATCTAGGTCTACACCAGTATATACTTTGCCCGAAGCGTTTGAAGCAGAAACATTGGGAGCATATACTTTTTCCTTTGTATTACCATAAGCAAAACGAACGCGGTTTTTATTGTCCACAATAACAAGTAAAATAATCTCCTTTTGCTCGTTATAACCAATCTCTTTTACACTGAATTTGGTGTATAGAGCAGGAGAACCTGTTTTGCTCTGATATATTTCATTTTTCTCAAGTGGAATCCAAATGAAAGGACCCGTATAAAGTTCACGCCCAATTCCCCAGTTAAATCCTGCACGTTTAAAGGCGTCCGAAGCCTGCCCTTTCTCTTTTTCTGTGCTAGATTCTGTCCCAACATCCTGTTTACTCACCCATTCCTTCTTTTCATTATCCCAAATGGACAACGTACAGAATAGATTCCCATTAACGACATCATGGTGCCGTTTCCAGTTCATTTCTCCGAACACTTCATCAAGTATTCTCATGTCTACTCGAGCATCCTTGTATAATAGCAAGGAGCAGCCCGAACCGTCCGGTTTCATAGTACCAACCCTACATTCAATTTCAGAAGCTAGAAGCGGTCTGATAGAATTTTTCTTCTTCTCTTCATTCTGAACCGTTGATACAGTGTTTTTTCTCGCTGTCATAATTCTAATTTAATGGTTTGACTTTTAGCTCATTACATCAGTAAAGGTAATCGTTATTGACAAGTTTAGCAAACAGAAACTTCGCCATTTTAACGCCATTTTCAGGTAGTAAAAACTGCCTGTACGATATTGTACAGGCAGAAAAATAAGAAAATGAATAATCCAATGTACCTTATGGAACGGCTACGCTTTGAAGGGTGTACGGCTCCCTGATTTATACATAATGTAAATGCTAGTGGACGGAACCGGAGTCGAACCGGTCTCACGGAATATTGGTGCACCTCACCGCAGTTTCAACCAACGATATACATATCCGCCCGATTAATTAAAAAGGTGCACTATCTTCACAGACCATACACCCCAATCACAAACACAAAACAAAACTCATGAACTACTATAATTTAATTAGGATCAGAAGGGTGAATGGCGTGGGGATCGAACCCACATCACGCATATCTGCGTATGCTGCCAATTACACCAGCCATCCGTTTTAAGTGAACTATTCTCACGAACCATTCACCTAGAACACAAACACAAAATAAAACACGACATTAACTATTAAATAGCACTCTCACGAGCTTCTTGCTTCCGGATAGCCGTTCAAAGCACACCGGAATAGTATAGAACAATTAAAACTCAAATAACAGGGGCTTTAACCCTACAGCGTCCTTTTCGCTGGCAACATTAGTTAAACATAAAAAGAAAAATTCTCTGTGAAGGAACCCGGACTCGAACCGGGATGATAGATTACCTATGTATGACTTTCTTCAATCTATCTGCATACTTGCGTTTACCAATTCCGCCATTCCTTCAGGTCGTAGCCAGACGCTTCCGGCTACATTGATTGTATATATAATGCAAATATATTTTCACCCTCACGGGTTACTTAACTCTGATTGAGTTGAGCCGGGAAACGGATTCGAACCGCTGACCTCATGTAGAAACATGCGCTCTAACCAACTGGGCTATCCCGGCAGATGCCCGGCGAACCGGGCTAAATAAACATGACAAATACTAAAATTAAGCAATGCAAACCTTCACAGGCTATTTTTATATTCTTCCCCTTTCCTCATATTCGAATCTCACAGCCAATAGTACAACAGTTATAATGAATATGAGATATGACCAGGCGATATCACTTCTCGTAGCTTCGATTCCCCCACCTATATACATAGCTACTAATATGGCAACTACTGTAAAAATGTTATGAATGAATTTTATTTTTTTCATCTCTTCCGCTTTTTAGATTTGACTTTCCTTCTCGCACATCGGCAATGCAGTAATACTTGAGCAGCATTACAATGCCATTTGCCATTTTGAACATTAGTGGGCTTATCACTTTCAATCTTACCCGCTTCTATAAGATTCATCAATTTCTTTTCCCCACCCACATAATACGCAGACTTATCTTTTCCAAACGTTTCTGTAGAAAACAGACGGAGAATATTATCTAGCAATATTTCAGCCATTTCACCTCTGATCATCTCAACAAGCAAGGTAGTTATGCAATTCTGGTTACTATAAACTGCATATTTTTTACATCTGACTTTGTTTTCCAAGCCATTCCTTCAGCTTTTTCTTTATAAAGCCGAGCATTCAATGTATTAGTTACAGACGGTTTCTGAACGATAGGAAATACTTCTATTGCACCAACATCCATACTCCGTAATACATCAATTACGTTACGTCTCTGAATATCCTTTTCCATACAATCTAATTTTAAATTAAACATTGAAGCGATGAGCGGATTCGAACCGCCGACCTCTGCTTGTGGTGCTCTTCCGTTAAGCTAAGAGTATTTCTTGAGAGACTCGAACTCTCAACCATCCACCACACACAGCGCTCTAACCTGCCTGAGCTACATCACCTTTATATACATAAAGCAAATACCTCGATTTGCCGACAAACGTCTAACTGATTTAGTTTTACAACGATACGGCTTGACCATTAACCACAGCATTATATCGTTGAGAAGCCCGCCTACGTCAGTAATCCCTTTCGGCACGTGTCGGCTTCCAAAACACCATTTTACCAATATGTCAAAGAACTCTTCTCTGTTGTTCCCAGTCTCCCTTCAAGGGCAGGCTCAAAGACCGGACTGGGTACCGGATAACCGGCGGTTTGGTTTGACTTTAGTGAGGGTTAGAGAATACTTTGGTTGTTCTTCAAAACTATGTCCATTAAGTTTCGTTGCGATTCAATAAATTTCTTCAAATCATCACATTGGGAAACTTTCTCTCTATAAAATCCACGTTCTGATTCTAAATCTCGTTTGAGTTTTTCATTTTCACCTCTCAAAGAGCTGATCAACGCGTCTCGTTCTTCAATCACAGCTTCATATTTGTCTCGCTGTATTTCTAGTTCGGTTCTTTTATCCATTGTTGTATAATTTGATTAATCTCCGACGTAATGTGCACCGTAATGAGTACTATTTGGGTTGTAGTAAGCGGAAGCGGGAATATTAAGGTTATTATATTCCTTGCTAGGTGTAGCTTTGGCAGTCTTGCTCATAGCTTCATGTCTTTCAGCTAAAAATTTATCAGTTCTTGATTTCACTGCTTCCGGTGAGAAACTTTCTTGGAGTTTTGCGAAGCTCCATGCAGATTTTAAACACTCTGAAAATGTTTTTCCACCCTTCTTGTAATTGCGGTGTGCAGACTTCATTATTTGTGATAAATTGTAGCTCATAATCGTTATTTTTTAATTGGTTTTATCAATCAATTTTTGTATGTTTGTATGATTGATTGATTTATGATGCAAATATATCCTCGAATGTGGATATATAAAAATTTAAAACCCATTTTATATCCCCATTTGTGGATATTTAACTTTTGATTGATTATGATAAACAGAATTAAAGAAGTAATAACCTATTCAGGGCTATCAGAGAGGGGATTTGCTATTAAGTGTGGATTAAAGCCCACAACTATTAATAATCAACTGATAGGAAAAAGAGAAATTAGCCTTGCAACAATAATAGCAATTTCATCCTCATTTGAGGAAATTTCCGCAGAATGGCTGTTAAGAGGAAAAGGTTCTATGCTTCTTCAAAAAGAAGAAACAGAACCAGGAATGGATAAATTGAAAAGTATAGTATATACCATCGCCAATTTACAAGATGAGATTAATGAAAAGACAGTGCTTACCCAACGGCTTTTGGAAGAAAATCAGAAATTAAAGGGTGAACTAGCTATGTTGAAGAATGAAAGAAATATAGGATAAGCCGTGAAAAGGACATATCATAGCATTTTAAGTATGCGCCAAATTGAAACAGTAGAGCCTAATTATTATATAGCTAACACTATAATTTAATTCATACATATGGCAAAAATAAAACAAGATAGAGAGCTTTTAAAAATTATAGATGACTATAAAACTTTCATTAATGCTGAAAAGAGAATTAATGCACCAATCATTGTTTCTGAACCTAAAGGAAATCATGGTACATCTCTTTATACTAAAAAACATCTTCACTCAGAGTTCCACTTCGGAAATACCTTCATGACTTGTGAAGTACGAAATGGAGATAAAACAGATTGTTCATTCCAGATAGTTTCGGATAAATTCAAAAAAGGAGTAGTTATCCGCTATGACAGTGGTGGAGGTACTCATAAAAACGAAGTTCCGTTTATACCTTTAGCTGAGCAAAGTGTTACAACTCCTCATTTTCACAAATATGATGATAATGGATATTTCTTAGCCTATAAAACAGACTTATTGAATAATCCCAAACAAGCTGAGCATTTATTTGACATTGACTTTGGTTTTCCTTACTTTTGCCAAGAAAGTGTGATCTACACTAATGATGAGCATGAATTACCTGAAATACAAGTATTTCGAGAAGGCTATCTTCCTTTCGAAAGAGAAGACAAAGACCCACTTGAAGGAATAAATTTTTAAGAGATGGAAAAACTTATTGAATATATCATCAAATCCTACAATTCTTTATGGAAAATAAAGAAACATGGAAATACTTTTGAGATCATAACACCGATAGCAACAACAAGTAATATCTTTGTTTCCGTCTTTTTAACTCGAAGAGGAGATGATTTTATTGTTACTGATGGTGGTTGGATAGACAGTGGTATGTATGAATGTGAAGCTAATTCTGATGACATATACTATTTCAAACTATTCCAGTATTATTTAGAAGATTATGAAATAGATATTTTAGAACATGCTGGCTATCATTACTATTATAAAAAAATAGAGAAAGCAGAGCTAGTACCAAATATAGTATACGACTTGTCCAGTTTCATTAATGCCGTAGTTAGTGCATCTTTTATCTCTTTTGAAGAAAAAAAGGAAAAAGAACAAATTGGTAGATTTAAAAGGAATGCCACTAATTTCATACATAACCTTGTAGATAAGGAACACTTAAAAACCAACTACTCTATACATGAAGGATTAGCAATTAAATTCAATGCTGTTGTTCTTCGAAATAATAGAATGACGCTTATTAATTACGTTACAGGTTCTAATGATACAAATTTCATATTAAGTTTAGGGCGTTCTAATTTGAATTATGATGCAGTAGATGCACATGCCATCAATAGCCGTATCAATCATAAAATAACTCTAATAGATGATACTACAAAATCTATTCAATCTCCTAAAATTGCTCCTTACTTAAAGTCTATTGAAACCAAATCAGGGCGTACGTATTTAAAATGGCATGAAAAATCCCATTTAAAAGAATTAGTGGAATAAATTACGCTTTATAAATAAAATATGATTCTTAAACAATGATACAAACTAGAAGTAAACACTATATATGGAACTAAAAGAATTTATAAAAGACACAGTTACTCAAATAGCAGATGCAGTAACAGAGTTAAATGGTGGAACATCAAAATATCCACTAACCATTAATCCTATTGGTGATATAGGGAAACAGGATTCAAATTACATAGAGATAGCGTCAAAACATTGTTATATCACAAATATTGAATTTAATCTGTCATTGACAACATCTGACAATAAAGGAAACAATACAAAAGTTGGTGTGTTTGCAAGCATTATAGGAGTAGGTGTATCTTCTAATGAAGATGCACAAAATGAATCTGTAAGCAGAATAAAGTTCTCCTTACCCATGCTTTTACCAAACAAGGAAGTTTAAAATTATTAAGGCAATTTTCCTTCTTTGATATATTTATATGTATAATCAGCCACATTAATGAAAGAACTGGTTCCATTCACTTTTGTGACATAACCAATGCAGCGTTCTCTTAAAGCTTGATCTTTTTTAAGTTCTCTACGAACTTTACGCACTCTCATCCATTTTTGGATGCTTCTAAAAAACATTTTCATAAACGCACTATTTTAGTTTGACAATGCGCAAATATAATATTTAAAGTAATATAAAACATGAAACTCAAAAATCTTGATAGTACATAAAACATCAAATGGTCGAATTATGGTCGAACCATAAAAAAAAGCAGGACTATATAATTGATATACAGAATATACAACTAGATTTCCAAAAATGTGTCTAGTTTAGTTTTTGTGTTAATAGCTCCCTCGTCGGCGGACGAACTAGGGAGCTATTTTTTTATTTATTACAGGAATATAATTGCACAAAATATACATATTTTCCATAACTTTGCAGCGACAAAGGATCACACAAATGGAATATAGCGTAGAAGAACTAAAAAGTGCATTAATAGAGAAATGCGAGAGTGAAGGTATCCTGTATGCAACGGTTGCAATGGACCGTCGTACTAAAGAAATGATTCTTCCTGATACTTTACAAGGAGCTCTGAAACATCCGGAATTCTTCGTATGTACCTGCAAGAAAGTAAAAGACCAATATGTAGTGGAGGAGATTACTAAAGTGTAATACTCCCCCCAGTCTTTTATTTTTTATTCGCCCAGTTCACTTAGCAAATCGTAGGAAGGAGCAAAGAAAAGTGTTCCCGTAACTGCTGTACTAAAGTCCAGTAAACGGTCGGTATTGCCTACCGGATTGCCAATAAACATACTTTCCAACATCTGCCGGGTAGTAGTGAACGTACTTGCATAGCCGATGAAGTAAGTACCATATTCTCCCTTAGACGTATTGGCGAACGGCATATTGGCACGCACTATTTTCAGGTCATCTCCAATATTAGTGACGGCATTATGCGCATTTTGAGGTTTCTCCTCGTCAGACAGTTCGACATCGTTAAACTTACGACGCCCGATCACTTTCTCCTGTTCTTCCACAGGTAAGGAGTTCCACGCAACCATATCGTGAATATACTTCTGCACAAAGACATAGCTGCCTCCTGCAAAATCAGCATCTTCCTCTCCTACAACTGCAAAATGATAGGGATTTTCATCAACCGCCGGATTCTCCGTTCCATCCACAAAGCCGATAATGGCTTTGCCATCCATATATCTGAAACCGTGAGTTTCGTCGACAGGTTCAACCACGCCTTGAAGTTTCTCATCGATGATAGATGCAAACTCAAAACATAATCCCATCTGTTTTGCACGGATATGAAACAATAAGTCGCCCGGAGTAGAAACTGCCGTATGCTTCTCGCCTTTTATCTCTTCGAAAGTTTTCAGTTCTTTGGGTTTTCCCTGTTCCGGGAAAAGACGGTTCCAGGCATCGGCTCCAAATCCCATGGTACAACTGAACATCATATCAGGAAAACGGTTACGCATACTGCGAATCAGGGCCGAGAAATTGGCACACACATCTTTTACTTTGCCAAGAGTTTCAGGCGAATCTTTTAAAGTATAAACAATAAAAATAACATTTTCGCCTTGTTTCCCCGCTACGTCTTGTGGGATATTACCACCAAATGAATGTTGATAAGGATTCATATTTTTCTTTTTTTCTATTAGTTTCGTCAATGAAATAGTTCTGTTCTAACTCATCTTTTTATTAGGATCTTCAATATATGCGGCAGCCCCTTTATCCATAAACAGTTCTACATTTTGCGCATGATGAGCCACATAGGCTGCGGGACCAGTGTCTCCCGAATTACAGATTTCTTCTACTACATCGGCTTTATTTTTTCCGGTAATCAGGAAAATGACATAGCGGGCATTCTGAATGGGGTATCCCGTCATTGCGATACGCTTCTGCCCGTTACGGGGATGTGCACTGACCACATAAATAGAGTTTGAAGTCAGCAAATCTTCTTGCCCGGGAAAGATCGAAGAAGTGTGTCCGTCATCTCCGGCTCCCAACAGTATAATATCGAATTCGGGCCAACCACGCTTAAACGGCACTTGCTGCCGGACTAACTCCGAATAACGAACCGCCTCTTTCGCAGGCTCTGCCTCTCCACGGATACGGAATACATTCTCATAGAGAATAGGAGTGATACCCAAAAGAAGGTTGCGCATCATTCCGTAATTACTGTCCGAATCATCGGGAGGCACACAACGTTCATCCACCCAATAAATCCGCATACGGTCCCAAGGGGTAATTTCCATATATTCATTCGCCCATAAATCGAACATCAGAGCAGGGGTATTACCACCACTAACTGCGATATTGAACACTCTGTCCGGCTCTTCATTCATGATTTCCACCAGGCGGAGTATCAATGCTCGTGAAGTTTCAATTGATGAGGAAAAAACTGATAGTTTCATAATTCACAATATTGATCTGTATTTGTCAAATTCTTACAAGGATTCGTCCAGTCAGCCCCATGTTCGTGCATCATTGCTTCACTTTCCAAAGGTCCCCACGTACCTGCGGGATAACCGTAAAGAGGCGCATCGGGGTTATCTTTCCAATAGCGGAGCACCGGATCGAAGAATTTCCATGAGGCTTCTACTGCATCACTTCGAGTAAATAAAGTCGGATCGCCCTGGATACAATCATCTATCAGACGGGCATAAGCGTCACCACTAGGCACACCGCCCAACTGTGCATAACTGAAATCCATCGTCACCTGGCGGACTTCGAAACCTGCACCGGGGACTTTCATTCCGATTTTGAGCACAATTCCTTCATTCGGTTGCAAACGAAGGATCAATTTATTAGCCCGTGGACAGTTGCCACTAGCACAATGAAACATCTGGTGAGGTGTTTCCCGGAAATGCACAACGATTTCCGTTACTTTCGTCGGCATTTGTTTACCTGTACGAATGTAGAACGGAACGCCACTCCAGCGCCAGTTACTAATGCCCAGTTTCATGGCAATATAAGTTTCCGTGCGCGAATCGGGAGCCACTCCTTTTTCTTCACGGTATCCTTTTTTACTACCGGAGGCTGTATATTGTCCGCGAACAATATGTTCATTCAAATCGATATCATTCAATGGAGTAAGAGATTCGTAGACCTTCACCACTTCATTACGGAAATTGTCTGCATTGAAAACAGCAGGCGGTTCCATAGCCGTAAGGGCCACGAGCTGTATCAGATGATTCTGCACCATATCCCGTAGCGCACCTGCCGTTTCATAGAACCCGCCTCGTTGCTCGATACCCAGATTTTCTACGGCTGTAATTTCTACGTAGTCAATATAGTTACGATTCCAGAGAGGTTCGAAGATACCGTTGGCAAAACGGAAAGCCAGTACATTCTGGGCCGTTTCCTTACCGAGAAAATGGTCGATACGGTAAATTTGATGCTCATTGAAAACAGAGGCATACGTTTTATTCAGTTCAAGTGCCGACTCGAGATCATAGCCGAAAGGTTTCTCAACGATGATGCGCGAGTGGGGAGTGTTAAGTCCGGCAGCTTTCAAATAGAGGGGCACTACTCCGTAAAGTGATGGCGGAGTGGCAAGATAGAACAGCAGATTGTCCGGATCTACCTCATTAGTCAATTCAACCAGACGTTGGCGGAGTTGCGGGTAACCTTCTTCTTTTGCCGGGTCCATCGGTAAATAGTAGAGATGGGAGACAAATGAAGCCATAAGAGCTGTGTCCTGTTCTTCAGACTTGACAAACTGTTGTAGTTCTTCTAATATATAGGAACGGTAGTTATCGTCAGAATAGACCGTACGCCCGATACCCAATATGGAAAACTCTCCGGTCAACCGTTTTTCACGGTAGAGGGAGTAAAGGGCAGGCATCAGCTTACGCTTGGTCAAATCACCTGACGCACCGAAAATTATCATTGCAAATTTATCCACTTTATTAATTTCTAAATATGAATTATAGGTTTACTCAAACATTATAGGTGCCCGATTTCGTATCTCCTCCGTGGCCTGTCCAGTTCTCGTGAAAGAACTGTCCGCGCAACTCATCCTTACGCTCAAAAGTGTGCGCACCGAAATAATCACGTTGTGCCTGTACAAGGTTGGCGGGCAGATCGGCAGAAGTGAGCGAATAGAAATAGTTGAGGGCAGAGGAGAAAGCAGGAACGGGAAGTTCTTCTTTCATGGATTCCGCCACCAGGCTCTTCCATCCGGGAAGCAATGTCTTCATTTCTTCTTTAAAATAAGGAGCCAACAACAAGTGTTTAGGCTTGTCGGTGGCTTCGAAGGCAGCTGCAATATCGTTCAGGAATATACTGCGGATGATGCATCCCCCACGCCACATACGCGCAATGGAAGCCAGGTCGAGATGCCAGCCGAAAGCGTCGGAAGCACGTTGCAACACGGCGAATCCCTGGGCATAAGAGACGAGTTTGGAAGCATAAAGAGCAGAAAAGATATTCTTTACGAGTTCCGCCTTATTATATATAGGTTGTGTATGTTGACACTGGAATTGCTTGGAAGCCAGGTGACGCAAGTCTTTCTGTGAAGAAAGGCTTCGTTCGAATACCGCTGTGGCAATTAGCCCTAACGGCATACCGAGTTCCATCGCATTGATAACCGACCATTTTCCGGTTCCTTTCTGTCCGGCTGCATCCAGGATTTTATCAATGAGATAACCTCCGGATTTGTCTTTATGCCGCAGAATGTTGGCGGTGATTTCGATCAGATAACTGCGAAGTTTGCCTTCGTTCCAACGGGCAAAGACATCAGCCATTTCCTCATTGGTCAGATCAAGCAGCTTTTTCATCACCCAATAGGCTTCGGCAATCAGCTGCATATCACCATATTCGATACCGTTGTGAATCATCTTCACAAAATGACCGGAGCCGGCAGGACCCACCCATTGACAACAAGGAGTGCCGTCCGGTGCTTTTGCCGCAATACTTTGAAGAATCGGTTTCACTTCCGGCCATGCTTTTTCCGAACCACCGGGCATGATAGAAGCTCCATTCAAGGCTCCCTCTTCACCACCGGACACACCGCTACCGACGAAAAGAAATCCCTTTGATTCCGCCAGTTGGACACGACGGTTCGTATCTTCGTAATTAGAATTACCGCCATCAATAAGGATATCTCCCGGTGAAAGCAACGGGAAAAGCTGATCCATCAGTTCGTCAACCGGACTTCCGGCACGAACCATCATCATAATCTTACGGGGAATAGCTATCGAATCTACAAATGCCTTTATATCTGTGAATCCTTCGATGTTTTTACCTTTTGCACGACCATTCAGGAAGCGTTCTACCACCCCCTCCTCTACTCCGGGAACAGTACGGTTATAAACCGACACGTGCCATCCCTTACTCTCCATGTTTAAAGCAAGATTCTCGCCCATCACAGCCAAGCCGATAAGTCCGATATCTGTTTTATTCTGATTTGCCATAACTTGTATATTTTGAATATTCTTTATCTTAGTAACATTTGAAATGCACATTTGTTCGCAATATTTTAGATTAAAATATTATTTTTGTGGTCTACAAATAAAATCAAGGATGAAGAAGATCAAAATCGGTTTGTTGGCACGCATCGTTATCGCCATCATTTTGGGTATTGCCATCGGCACAGTTTTCCCGGCTCCGCTAGTGCGAATATTTGTTACGTTCAATGGCATTTTCAGTGAATTTCTTAATTTCTCTATCCCATTAATTATCGTCGGACTGGTTACTGTGGCTATTGCCGACATCGGAAAAGGCGCAGGAAAAATGCTACTCGTGACAGCTTTGATCGCCTACTTCGCTACTCTTTTTTCAGGCTTTCTCTCCTACTTCACAGGAGTCACAGTATTTCCTTCGCTCATCGAACCGGGTGCACCACTTGAAGAAGTAAGCGAAGCGCAGGGAATCCTCCCCTACTTCTCCGTCTCCATTCCGCCACTGATGAACGTAATGACAGCTCTGGTTTTAGCTTTCACACTGGGGTTAGGACTGGCGTCACTCAACAGCGACGCATTGAAAAATGTGGCACGTGATTTTCAGGAAATTATCGTACGAATGATAAGTGCCGTCATTCTACCGTTGCTACCGCTTTATATCTTCGGCATATTCCTCAACATGACACATTCGGGACAAGTATATTCTATCCTGATGGTGTTTATTAAAATTATCGGAGTCATCTTCGTTCTTCATATTTTCCTGTTGGTTTTTCAGTATTCCATTGCGGCATTGTTTGTGCATAGAAATCCATTCAAATTGCTTAGCAAAATGCTGCCCGCTTACTTCACGGCATTGGGTACACAATCATCTGCAGCCACCATTCCCGTGACACTGGAACAGACCAAAAAGAACGGAGTATCTGCTGAAGTAGCCGGATTTGTGATTCCGCTATGTGCCACCATCCATCTATCGGGCAGTACACTGAAAATTGTAGCCTGCGCACTGGCATTGATGATGATGCAGGGAATGCCGTTCGACTTCCCCCTGTTTGCCGGGTTTATCTTTATGCTGGGTATCACTATGGTAGCTGCTCCGGGAGTTCCGGGTGGAGCAATCATGGCTTCCCTGGGGATTCTGCAATCCATGCTCGGTTTCGACGAATCGGCACAAGCTTTGATGATTGCGCTTTACATCGCCATGGATAGTTTCGGTACTGCCTGCAATGTAACGGGAGACGGAGCTATCGCTTTGATTATCGACAAAATAATGGGAAAAAACCGTGCTGAATGACTGTGCTGAAAAATAATTGGAAAGTCACTTGGCTGGGTCACAAAAAATGCCGACATTTGCACCCACATTTTCAATTATATAAATAATTAGCGTATGAAAAAAGCCCTAATTTCAGGCATCACCGGGCAAGATGGTTCTTATCTTGCCGAATTTCTATTGCAAAAAGGTTACGAAGTACACGGTATACTCCGTCGTTCTTCTTCGTTCAATACAGGACGTATTGAACATTTGTATTTTGACGAGTGGGTGCGCGACATGAAACAGAAACGTACGATTAATCTGCATTATGGGGATATGACAGATTCTAGTTCGTTAATTCGTATTATTCAACAGGTGCAACCGGATGAAATCTACAATCTCGCAGCTCAAAGCCACGTGAAGGTTTCGTTCGACGTTCCGGAATACACTGCCGAAGCAGATGCTATCGGCACGTTGCGTATGCTCGAAGCTGTACGCATCCTGGGACTGGAAAAGAAAACCCGCATCTATCAGGCTTCTACTTCCGAATTGTTCGGTAAGGTGCAGGAAGTTCCACAAAAAGAGACAACTCCATTCTATCCCCGTTCTCCGTATGGGGTAGCCAAACAATATGGTTTCTGGATTACTAAAAACTACCGCGAAAGCTATGGTATGTTTGCTGTAAACGGTATTTTGTTCAATCACGAGAGCGAACGCCGTGGTGAGACGTTCGTTACACGTAAAATTTCGCTTGCTGCCGCACGTATCGCACAGGGCGAACAGGACAAACTGTACCTGGGTAATCTGGATGCACGTCGCGACTGGGGATATGCCAAGGATTACATCGAATGTATGTGGCTGATCCTGCAACATGACGTTCCCGAAGATTTCGTAATTGCTACTGGAGAAATGCACACGGTGCGCGAATTCGCAACGTTAGCATTCAAGGAAGCAGGTATCGAACTTCGTTGGGAAGGCGAAGGCGTAAATGAAAAAGGTATTGACGTAGCTACCGGAAAATCTCTGGTAGAAGTTGATCCTAAATATTTCCGTCCGTCAGAGGTGGAACAACTGTTGGGCGACCCGACAAAAGCAAAAACACTGTTGGGCTGGGATCCACGTAAAACATCATTCGAAGAACTGGTAAGTATCATGGTTCGCCACGATATGGAAAAGGTGAAGCGAATGATTGCTACCAAACATTAAATGAATTTCATTTCACCACAGAGGACGCAGAGGACACGGAGGATTTTATTTTTTCCTCTGTGCCCTCCGTGTCCTCTGTGGTGAACTAATAAAAGATAGAATGGAAAAGAATGCAAAGATATATATAGCAGGACACCGCGGACTTGTGGGATCTGCTATCTGGAAGAATTTGCAGGATAAAGGATATACCAATCTGATAGGCCGCACGCACAAAGAGCTTGACCTGCTGGATGGCATGGCAGTCCGTAAATTCTTCGATGAAGAACAGCCGGAATATGTATTCCTTGCCGCCGCCTTTGTGGGTGGTATCATGGCGAACAGCATCTACCGTGCCGACTTTATATACAAGAATCTGCAGATTCAACAGAACATTATCGGAGAGAGTTTCCGTCACAACGTGAAAAAGTTGCTCTTCCTCGGCAGTACGTGTATTTATCCACGCGATGCCGAACAGCCGATGAAGGAAGACGTATTGCTTACTTCACCGTTGGAATATACCAACGAGCCGTATGCAATCGCCAAAATTGCCGGACTGAAAATGTGCGAGAGCTTCAACCTGCAATATGGAACGAACTACATCGCCGTGATGCCGACAAACCTTTACGGACCGAATGATAATTTCGATTTGGAACGCAGCCATGTACTGCCTGCCATGATCCGGAAGATTCATCTGGCACACTGTCTGAAAGAAGGGAACTGGGAAGCTGTACGTAAGGATATGAACCTGCGTCCAGTAGAAGGTGTCAACGGCAACAGTCCGAAAGAAGAAATCCTGGCTATTCTGCAAAAATACGGAATCAGCGAAACGGAAGTCACTCTTTGGGGTACAGGTACTCCACTCCGCGAGTTCCTTTGGAGCGAAGAAATGGCGGATGCCAGCGTCTTCGTAATGGAGCACGTAGACTTCAAAGATACCTATAAAGAAGGTAGCAAAGATATCCGCAACTGCCATATCAACATCGGAACCGGTAAGGAAATCACCATCCGTCAGCTGGCCGAGCGTATTGTGGAGACTGTAGGTTATCAAGGAAAACTGACCTTCGACAGCAGCAAACCGGACGGCACAATGCGCAAGCTAACCGATCCTTCAAAACTGCATGCACTGGGCTGGCACCACAAAATTGAAATCGAGGAAGGCGTACAGAGAATGTACGAATGGTACTTGAAATAAGAAATGAAGTTACTGTAAATATGCTATTAGCTGAATTATTTTTGCTAATAGCATATTTTTTTTAGCTATAATGATAATTAAATTAGCTATAAGCATAATTTGTTTAGCTATAAGCATAATTTGTTTAGCTATAATGATATTCATTTAGCTCATAGCTTAATCTGTTTATGCCATGAGCTAATCTATTTTATCACAAGCTAATCCTTTTTGTTTATAAGCCTTCATCCAACTAAGCATCATTTATTCAACCATAAGCATCATTTATTCAATTATAAGCATCATCCATTGCACTAATAACGCATCGTCCACAAATTCCTTCCCACACTCTCCCTCCATTTCCAAAAAATCTTCACTCTTAATTCTTCATTCTTAATATAATTGCTATATTTGCACAATTTAATACCAAATGTGCAAAAAACAATGGAACAAAGTTTTATAGCCTATATTGAGAATAGTATCAAAAATAATTGGGACCTGGATGCCCTGACCGATTATAAAGGTGCAACTTTACAGTATAAAGACGTAGCTCGCAAAATCGAGAAACTCCATATCATCTTCGAAGAAAGCGGAATCCGCAAGGGAGACAAGATTGCCGTTTGTGGAAGAAACAGCTCTCACTGGGGAGTTACTTTCCTTGCCACACTAACGTATGGAGCCGTTATTGTACCTATTCTCCATGAATTTAAAGCAGACAATGTGCATAATATCGTCAACCACTCCGAAGCCAAGTTACTGCTTGTTGGAGATATGGTATGGGAAAACCTGAACGAGTCGGCAATGCCGCTATTGGAAGGTATCCTGATGATGAACGACTTCACCCTGCTAGTGTCACGCAGCGAACGACTGACTTATGCACGCGAACATCTGAACGAAATGTTCGGCAAAAAATATCCGAAGAATTTCCGTAAAGAACATGTCGCATATCATAAAGACGAACCGGAAGAACTGGCAGTTATCAATTATACTTCGGGAACAACGAGTTATTCCAAAGGAGTAATGCTCCCCTACCGCAGCCTGTGGTCAAATACCAAATTTGCTTTTGAAGTGTTGGAACTGGAAGCCGGAGATAAAATCGTTTCCATGCTTCCTATGGCACACATGTACGGATTGGCTTTTGAATTCCTTTATGAGTTCTCCGTAGGTTGTCACATCTACTTCCTCACCCGTATGCCAAGCCCTAAGATTATCTTCCAGGCTTTTGAAGAAGTGAAACCCAGTCTAATCGTTGCCGTACCGCTTATCATCGAAAAGATAATCAAGAAAAGCGTACTTCCGAAGTTGGAAACTCCGGCGATGAAGATATTGCTGAAAGTGCCTATTATCAATGATAAGATTAAGGCAACAGTGCGCGAAGAAATGATTAAAGCATTTGGCGGAAACTTCAAAGCTGTTATTGTAGGAGGTGCTGCTTTCAATCAGGAAGTGGAACAGTTCTTGAAAATGATTGATTTCCCTTATACGGTTGGATATGGAATGACGGAATGTGGTCCGATTATCTGCTACGAAGATTGGAGAAAGTTCAAACCGGGTTCTTGCGGAAAGGCTGTACCACGGATGGATGTACGGGTATTGTCATCTGATCCCGAAAATATCGTTGGTGAAATCGTATGTAAGGGCCCGAATGTGATGTTGGGCTATTACAAAAACGAAGAAGCCACTCAAGAAGTCATTGACAAGGACGGTTGGTTACACACCGGCGACTTGGCTTTGATGGATGAAGAAGGTAATGTTACGATCAAAGGACGCAGCAAGAACCTGTTATTGAGCGCCAGCGGACAGAATATCTATCCGGAAGAAATTGAAGATAAGTTGAACAACCTGCCATACGTGGCTGAAAGTATTATCGTTCAGCAAAACGAGAAACTTGTCGGACTTGTTTATCCAGATTTTGACGACGCTTTCGCTCATGGCCTGAAGAATGAAGACATCGAGCAAGTAATGGAAGAAAACCGTGTGACTTTAAATACTATGCTACCGGCTTACAGCCAGATATCCAAGATGAAAATCTATCCGGAAGAATTCGAAAAGACACCGAAGAAGAGCATCAAACGTTACTTATATCAGGAAGCAAAAGGCTAATATAAAGTTAGCTGCATAAGATATTACTTAAACCGAAAAAGAGAAAGGAATGAAGATAAAGAAAACAATACTTACGGCAGCTATACTAATGGCTGCCGTTTCTTTACCGGCACAGAACAAGAGTGCAGGTATCAATATATCCATCTGGAAAGATATATGTACACAACCTCATGACAGTACACAGACGACATACATAAACATCGGTCTCCTGTCTACAATGAACCGTCTGAACGGTGTGGGTATCAATGCGTTGGGAAGTGTGGTTCATGGCGACATGAACGGAATACAAATCACCGGATTAGCCAACTTAGCAGGGGGTACTATGCGGGGCGTTCAGCTGGCCGGTATCAGTAATATCAGTGGCGATAACACCGTAGAACTTTCTGCTGCCGGATTGGTAAATATCACCGGCGACAGAGCACAGGGAGTAGTCATATCCGGGTTAACGAGCATCGGAGGAGACAACAACTCGGGGTTAATGATTAGTGGTTTCATGAATGTGACAGGCAACATGGCTTCGGGGCTACACTTTTCCGGAGCGGCAAATATTACAGGGCAGAGCTTCGGCGGTTTGATGGCTTCCGGACTTTTGAATGTGGTAGGCGAACACATGAACGGCTTGCAGATAGCAGGAATTGCCAATATAACCGCATCGAAACTGAATGGGATGCAAATAGCATTATGTAATTATGCAACGCAGGCCCGCGGACTTCAAATTGGCCTTGTCAATTATTACAAGGAAGACATGAAAGGATTCCAACTCGGATTGGTTAATGCGAATCCTGATACAAGAGTACAAATGATGGTGTATGGTGGAAATGCTACGCCTGCCAATATAGGTGTACGATTCAAGAACCAATTGTTTTATACCATTCTGGGAGTCGGTTCCATGTATCAAGGATTGAATGATAAGTTTTCGGCAAGTGCATCCTATCGTGCCGGTTTATCCTTCCCTCTTTACAAAGGCTTATCCATCAGCGGAGACCTTGGCTACCAGCATATCGAGGCTTTCGATAACAAAGACGAGGTGATTCCGAAACGTTTATATGCATTGCAGGCACGTGCCAATCTGGAATATCAATTTACCAGGAAGTTCGGTATCTTTGCAACAGGCGGTTATGGGCTAACCAGATTCTATAATAAATCGAGTAATTACGATAAAGGAGCGATTATAGAAGCAGGCATTGTTCTTTTCTAAACAGGAGTCGGGCAAGATACACTGCTGAAAAGATTAAAACACTAATATCAAGGCATTGCTTTACTAATTATAATTCGTTCCACCTGGATGATTGTTTCGTTCTACCAAGGTTTTCCTTTCGTCCCACCCAGGTCGCTGTTTAGTCCCACCTAGGTGGAACGAATCACTCAAGACACTAAAAATTATTGAATTTTATATTGCAAAGAAATAGCATTCATATCACACTTTTTCTTTTATCAGACCAGTACGATAAGCAACAAGCAGTTTCTTCAAATCCTGTATTTGAGTCACCAGTTCTTTTCCCTTATCGGTATCTTTCACCATCATTCGTTGTGAATTAAATTCGAGAACGAAGTTGGTCGATTTGATATCAAGTCCCTCTTCAATGGCTTTCTGACGAGACTGAAATGGTTCGTGCTGTACGAGTTGCATACCATGAGAATGATAAACAAGCGTATATCCCGCAATTCCCGTTTCCGGCTGATAAGCTTTTGAAAAGCCACCATCAATAACGAAAAGCTTGCCATTGGCTTTCATGGGTTGTTCTCCCTGAATCGTTTTCACAGGCACATGACCGTTGATAATATGCGAATGAGGCCCTGAAGCTCCAAACTCCGTCAAAATCTGGTCACAAATATCTTCCCGGTTACGCAAGGTGTAATAATAGCCCTTCTTTTCTTTATGTAACTCTTTATCTTCTACAAAATAGCGTTCAAAAGTCGCCATCTTATCCTTATCAAACAGGGGAGCTTCCGGACCACACCACATATACCAGATGTAATCCATAGCAAATTCCTTATCCTCCTCTCCTTCTTCATCGAAGTACGCAGTACGAATCAGTTGATCGGCTTTATCCAACAATTTACGTCCCCAGTATTCCTTACCACGTATTTTGACATGTTTAAAGCTGCCATCCTCATTCAGAGGAACAGAAGCATGATAAAGAAGATTCGAGTTTGAAACCAGATACATGCCGCCATAGGTAAACAGACAACGCATGTGCTTCTTCAATTTCTCACTATTCATAAATGAATAATGAATCTTTTCTACCAATTCGCGTTCTTCTTCAGTCAATCGGTAAGGATTTGCCGGATCTACAGTCGGGAAGTTGGTATCGCGCAAAGCATATTCTTTTCCTTCATATACAAAGACGCCGCGTTCAAAATCAATCTTCTCCAGAAGTTTACGATTAGCCATTCCGAACTCCGGACGACGGTCGATGATTTCAGCTTCCAGCTTAAACTGGATAATGGTAATGGCTTTATGCATTTGAGTTATCAGACGCAAAGTTTTCTCATTATAATGAGCATCGGCAAAGTTCATTTTTGGCATGAAAATCGTGCAAGGATCATCGGCATACGTATCCATTGCAAAAGTAGCCAACGGAAGCAGATTGATTCCGTATCCGTCTTCAAGTGTCCCCAGATTACCATAGCGCATAGACATACGTATCACGTTAGCGATACAACTATCATTACCGGAAGCTGCTCCCATCCAGAGAATATCATGATTTCCCCATTGAATATCGAAGTTGTGGTAATTACACAATGTATCCATAATGATATGCGCACCGGGACCACGGTCGTAAATATCACCTACGATATGAAGAGAATCAATAGTCAAGCGCTGAATCAGATTACACATAGCGATAATGAAATCGTCGGCACGCTTCGTAGTGATAATTGTGCTGATAATTACATTAATATAAGCATGCTTATTCGGTTCGATAGACGATTCGTGCAATAACTCCTGAATGATATAAGAGAATTCGGCAGGCAGTGATTTACGAACCTTCGAACGGGTATATTTGGAAGACACGTTCTGACAGACTTTCACCAGTTGGTTCAGCGTAATCAGATACCAATCATCCAGATCCTTTTCACGGGCCTTCACCAATTGCAGTTTCTCTTCGGGATAATAAATCAAAGTACAGATTTCTTTCTTTTCAGCTTCACGAAGAGTGTTGCCGAATATTTCATTTACTTTACGTTTTACCGCACCGGAAGCATTTTTCAGTACATGCTGAAAAGCTCCATATTCTCCATGAATATCAGTCAGGAAATGTTCCGTCCCTTTAGGTAGATTTAAGATAGCCTCTAAGTTGATTATTTCCGTACTGGCATCAGCAATGGTAGGAAAACTTCGGGAAAGCAGTTGCAGGTAACGGAGATCACTCACAATGCTTTCAGGAGTTATGTTACTTTGAGCAGTCATTCTATTTACTATTTTACTATTTACAATTTATTAATTGGCAACTTATTATTAGTTGACAACTTACCATTTAGTAACTCAAAAAAGGAATTTATTAATTCCTCTCCTTTTTCTTGTTACAAATTTATCTATTTTATACGATTCCTGATTAAGAAATGACTACTTTTTATTTACAAATCCATCATTTCTCAATTTTCAATTCTCAATTTAACAAGAACATTAACAGCACTTGAGCGATAATCACCCGCAGGAACATACACAGCGGATAAACAGTCGCGTAGGCTACGGATGGGTTGTCGCCGGGAATTGTATCGTTTACATAGTTCAGTGCCATCGGATTTGCCATACTTCCGCACAACATACCGGATACAGTACCGAAATCAATCTTCATCATCTTGAAAGCCACAAACCCCACCAGTACGGTTGGAACAATAGTCAATCCGGCTCCTAAAGCGATCCATAACAAACCTTCCGGACGGAATACGGTGTCGAAAAAATGAGCTCCGGCATCCAGTCCCAGACAAGCAAGGTACATGGAAAGTCCCAAGGCACGTAACATCAGATTCGCACTACGGGTGGTATAAGTAATCATGTGTATCCGTGGTCCAAAAGTTCCCAGAAGGATACCAACGATAATCGGTCCACCCGCTAATCCCAGCTTCACAGGAGTACTGACACCCGGAAAAGAGAAAGGAATCGCCCCCAATGCCAAACCGAGTACGATGCCGATAAACACAACAACCAGATTGGGTTCTTTCAAACTTTTTACAGCATTTCCAAGTACTTTCTCCACATTCTGAATAGCAGCAGCCTCTCCCACTACCGTCAGGCGGTCTCCTAATTGAAGTACCAATCCCGGAGTAGCAAGCAACTGTACACCCGACCGGTAAACGCGACTGATGTTAATCCCATAATGATTTCTCAACCGGAGTGAACCGAGTTTCTTACCATTCAGTTCAGGGCGGGTAACGACAATACGTTGCGAAATCAATTCACTATCAATCGCATTCCAGTCAATGTCCTCTTTATTCCAATCCGTATTTTCCTGTTCACCAAAAAGCACGGTCAAGGCCAAAGCATCTTTCTCCGCAGCTACCACCAGTAAACGGTCACCTTCCTTCAATATCTTGTCAGAAGTCGGAATACTTACATGTCCGTCACGCCATAAGCGGGAGATGACAAACTTCGGGTAACTCATGCGAGCTATATCCTTGATGCTTTTATTGAAAATAGCAGGATTGTGTACTTGAAACGCTGCAATGTAGGTTTTGTTCGCATCATCTTTCTCTTTTATCTCCAAGTCTTCTTTGTGAACCAGCACTTTGCGAATTAATAAAACGGCAAGGATTACACCAACTACCCCCATCGGATAGGCTACCGCACATCCTAAAGCAGGAGTACTGCTGTCCATTCCCATCTGTTTCAATGTTTGTTGTGCGGCTCCCAACGCTGGAGTATTCGTCGTTGCTCCACAAAGGATACCGACCATATCAGGAAGAGAGACACCTGTTGCATAACTAGCCACCACGGTCAACAACGTTCCCAACAGAACAACTCCCAATGCCAGCATATTCAATGTTACCCCTCCTTTGCGGAAAGAGCTAAAGAAACCGGGACCGACTTGCAAACCGAGAGAATAAACGAAAATGACCAGTCCGAAACTTTCTGCGTAGTTCAACATCTGCGGATCGACCGAAAGCCCGAGATGGCCGGCGAGGATGCCTGCAAAAAAAACAAAAGTGACTCCCAGGGAAACTCCCCAGAAATGCACTCTTCCCAAGCCCAGACCAATGGCAGAAATCAATGAAAGTACCACAACAGCCTGTAAGGCAGAATGTTCGAGAAATAGACTATATAACCACTCCATGTATATAAAAACTAATAGGGCGCAAAGATAAAAACTATTTAGTCCGGTTCAAAACTTTTAAGCTTTCATTTCGCGCCCTATTTATACCCTGAATCATATATCCTGAAATCTTATTGATTACCCTTTTACTCCGTTACCTATTATTTTGTTCCTAATAACTATCCTATTTCTATCTTAACTATCTTATCCTTCTCTTTTCACCTGCATCTTGTTATCCCTCAAACGATCTTTTTCCCTCTGTTTCTTTCCGTTTTATCTTTCATCATTTCCCCTGAAACTCCACAAAGTTATTTCGTCCGTCCAGATAACCGCTTAACCTGTTTCCACCGATGTACACATCATCCAGGTATGAAACATCATTCGGTCCGTATGACATACGAATGGAAGTCTGCGCATAATTCTCCCAGCTCCAACGGAAATTATATTCATACTGCTCTACTGTCCCGTTAGGATATTCCACCCGTATATAGTCAATTCCCGTACGATCTAAAAAGAAATCCAGTTCCTGACGGCAATAGTTACCGTCCATGTCCCGGTAGAAACTAACCCAGGTACGGCTACACAAATCAGCCGAACGATTATAGTATCCTGCACCATTATTATCATCATCATAGAAACTGTCTATTTCCACTTCGCAAGAGGTAAAACTTACCATCAATATAGCCATCAAAGCCAAACCGAAGTATTTAAATGTGTTCGTTTTCATATTCCTTTATTTTTAACGGTTCTCTAATTATTATCTATCATTTATCTTTCGATAGAACAAAAGTAGAGAATGAATTTTCCTTATGAAACTGAAAACTCCTACTTATCGGGAGGAAATTGCCTAAATCTAGGGGTAAATCCCCCCAATGAAGTCTATTTCAAAGAATTCTTGTATCTTTGCCTCCTGTTAACAACACATGAAATCATCTGTCGCATGAAGTCAATCAAATCCCATATCACCCAACTGCTGAAATCCCTCAATGAGGGAGTATTCGAAAAAGAACATACCATCGCACTCTCCCTATTATCTGCCATGGCAGGTGAAAGTATCTTTCTATTGGGCCCTCCGGGAGTAGCCAAGAGCTTAGTGGCGCGCAGGCTCAAACTGGCTTTTAAAGATGCGGATGCTTTTGAATATCTGATGTCTCGTTTCAGTACACCGGATGAAATATTCGGCCCCGTCTCCATCTCAAAATTGAAAGATGAAGATACATACGAACGTATTACAAAAGGATACTTGCCGACAGCATCGATTGTCTTCCTGGATGAAATATGGAAAGCCGGTCCTGCTATCCAAAATTCTCTTTTGACAGTAATCAATGAAAAGATATATCGCAACGGACAATTTACGGTGCGTGTTCCTCTGAAAGCGCTGATTGCCGCGTCCAACGAACTACCCGCAAAAGGTGAAGGACTGGAAGCCCTATACGACCGTTTCCTGATCCGCCAGTTTGTCGGATGCATTGAACAGGAATATGCTTTCGACCAGATGATTTCTTCTACACGGGAAGTAGAACCTGAAATCCCGGCAAAACTCCAGGTAGACGATGAATTATACAATCAAATACAAGCTGAAAGTGAGAAAGTAGGTATCCACTATACCATCTTCGAGCTGATTCACAATATCAAACGAGAAATCGAACAATATAATACAGGGCGGGATGAAAACACCCCTCCGATCTATATATCCGACCGCCGTTGGAAAAAAATAGTAGGTCTGCTCCGCACCTCGGCCTATCTGAACGAATCTCCGGGAATTCACTTCTCCGACTGCTTGCTGATGAGTGCCTGTCTGTGGGATGAAGTTTCGCAGCTCCCCATCATCGAAAACATAGTGGAACAGTCGATTGCACGGGGAATCAATACATATTTATTGGGAGAAAAACGACTGGAACAGAAACTGGATACATTGAAAGAAAACATGAAGTCCGAACACAGCCTACGGGAACTTAGCGATCCGGGAATCCAGGTCGTAGATACCTTCTATCATCGCATAGAAGGTTACCACATTGCCGGAAATTTACTCATCTTTGCTTCGGATTACCAGTCTTTGAGGAAAGACAGCAACCGGTTGTTTTATATCCAACAGGATAAATTCCGTCCGGTCAACAAAATCCTGAAAGCCTACGATTTCGTAAAGAACAGGAATATCGCACAAAAGAATATTTATTCCCTCCGAAAAGGGAAACGATCTGTTTTCGTCAACAATCAGGAGTATCCACTACTATGTTATGATAATTGCAAACCTTTGCCAACACAGCAGGACGGCAGTACTCCGTTCGAATTTACATTGCAGGAAGTGATAGATTTACTTCATCAAATGGAGGTAGAATATAAAACAATCTTCGAGCGGGAAACAGCATATACAAAGGAACATCTTTTCTTAAGTTCATCGCAAAAAAGCAAAATTAAGCGAATCTTAGGGGAAACTGCACATATCATAGAGAACTACCGGAACGAACTTCGCATCATCGCTCATGCCCATGAACAAGAGAACAGAGAGTATTAGGCTCAAGCACCTGCAAGACATTTATTACGAAAAATTGCAGGGAATAGCCTATGATGTGTACGACGAACAACTACACAATCTGATTATCCGTCCCGAAGAACTGGATGCGGACATTCACCTGTATTTTCGTCACACACAACCCTCCCTGCAAGATTTCTACTCCCGTTATGCATCGCAATGGGAATACTTTCATGAAATGAATGAAGCATCGGACGCAAAGTTTCTTCAATTCCTGAAAAACAGCGCATACCCCTTCTCTATGAAATATCACCTGGTAGACCTCAACGTAAAATACTACCTCCAACGTTTTAATGCAATCAGCCCGCGTTCCAAAGAATGGAAAGCGTTGTGGACTCTTTTTTTCGACAAGTGGCATACGCTACTCTCGAACAATGAGTTCAACTATCAGATGGAACATATCGAGCAACTCTGTGAGGATTTCTATCGTATTCAACTGGCATTAGCCAAAAATCTTCCGGTACGCGGTGGCTCACGCCTCGTCTGGCTACTTCGCAATCATAAACAGATAGCGGAACAGATTTTAGAATACGAAGAAACGATCAAACGAAATCCCGTTATCCGCGAACTGGTAGAAATCTTAGGCAAAAAACACCAAAGTAGCCGGAAACGTTTCAAAATGACCGCAGGTATTCACCGGGAACAAATTATATCTCATGCCACCCGAAGTGATATTGCAGGCATTTGTGAAGGAAACGATTTGAATAGTCTTCTCCCTCTGGAATATTGTTATCTGGCGGAAAAGAACCTGCAACCCATATTTTTCGAGCGTTTCATAGAGAAGAGACTACAAGTCATCGATTATCAATCGCACGAGAAACAAACCATCAATGATAAGAAAACAGTAGGAAATGAAGTTTCCGAAGAAGCTGAAGGCCCTTTCATCGTTTGCCTGGACACTTCCGGTTCTATGGCAGGCGAACGGGAAAGAATCGCAAAATCTACTCTACTTGCCATTGCCGAATTGACAGAAGTACAACATCGGAAATGTTACGTCATCCTCTTCTCCGATGATATCGAGTGTATTGAAATAACCGATTTAGGGAGTAGTTTCGATCGCCTTGTCGATTTTCTAAGCCAATCTTTTCATGGTGGCACAGATATGGAACCAGTCATCACACATGCTTTGCGAAAGATCAGCGAAGAAGGATATATGGAAGCAGACATCATCACCGTATCGGATTTTGAGATGCGTCCAGTTGATAAACTGCTATCCCAGTCCATAGAACATGCAAAAGCAAAACAGACAAAAATGTATGCCATTTCTTTAGGAGGCAAAAGTGCCGAGACCAGTTATCTGAAATTATGTGATAAATATTGGGAATATAGTGTTCAAAACGCTGAAAGTCTTAATAAAAATAGAATTGAAGAATCAAATATTTAATCAATGTTATAAAACATCTCTTTTTTCTTGTTTTATTTGCAAATTCGACAGAAGTCCGTATATTTGTACTGTGTTTTTCATAGTATTAGATTTAAGGTTAACAAAAGATTGGCTGTCTGGGATAGATAGCCTTTTTTTATGTCCTTTTCTCACGTCAAATATACCGTCACTATCCCATCCGGATGTTTACCCTATCCCATGAAGATACCGTCACTATAATAAGCGGATAGCGTCAATATGTTTCAAGTTCCCATTCCATCGATAAAAATTAAAAGCTTTCGAAAAAAAATTCTTCCGTTTAACATTTGAAACATAGCAGGTTATCTCATTTCACAAAAAACAGGTAAAAAAAATCTTGCTAAAAGATTTGCGTAGTCCAAAAGTTCCCCCTATATTTGCACCGCATTTGAGAGAGAATGCGGGTTCAAGGAAGTTTGGGTGAGTGGCTGAAACCACCAGTTTGCTAAACTGACGTACTCGTAAGGGTACCGGGGGTTCGAATCCCCCAGCTTCCGCAAAATCTCAAAATAAAAAGAGCTAAGTTTTATAGACTTGGCTCTTTTTAAATCTATCAAACTCCGGTGGGTTCGTCTAACGGTTAGGACACATGCCTCTCACGCATGTAATACGAGTTCGATTCTCGTACCCACTACCAAAGAAAAAGAGGAAATGCAGTTTAACTACATTTCCTCTTTTTCTTTATAGATCTCGAAATAAGATTCCTTATCAATCCTCAACCGGACTCTATCCTCCCTTTTCTGTCCTGCCAGATTCACAAACAGATTGAAATACAGTTGGCTGAAAGAAAGGTTGGAACGATCATAAGTAATATCAAATGTCCAGGTTCTACGAAAAGAATCGAACGTTGCATACGATTGCTCACCCCCTTTACACATAAACACTTCCGGGAAAGACGTAGGAGGATAAGGCTGGAATAAACCCGCTAATTGAGCATAAATATAGTCAATCATCCATTCGTCTCCTGTTAAAGTCAATTCTCCCTTTAAACGAAGTTTAATGGCATAACTGGCAGTCACGTCGGACGAAGTATAAACAGGAACCTGGCTTTCTGCCGGATAGTTGCCGTCTTTATATCCAAGACTCATCGTTAGTCTGGATAGACCGACACCATTAAAGCCACTCACCTCCTGATCTGCCAACCGGTTTTTCAGACTGACCATGAATGTCAGTTTACCAAGCGTCGGATCACCCGGATATTGCGCAAGCGTGTCCAGCACATAATCTTCGGTATTGTAACTACGGGTTATTAAATCACCCTTTCCAGCCTCCAAAGCCGGACCGCCTCTTTCCACATCTACGTTGCCAACCGGATAATAAATAGCATCATTATCCCTTACGCAACCACTCAAACAGAACAGCAACACTGCCAAGCCTATTATCTTATTCATTATCATCTTACCTCTTGATTTTGCGGACAAAGATACATCTTTTTTATACCACACTTGATTTATGTCAACCGTTTTTAGTATTTTTGCACACATCAAGACAGAAAAGACATGGATACATTATTAAGAGAGACTGTAAATGCTGTTGTAAATTCCCGCTTTCCGGAAATGAGTATAGAAGGAAGACGACAGATAGAAAGTATACTGATTCGTGAAGAATTTCCCAAAGGAGCAATAGCGCTGAATGAAGGAGAAGTAGCTCATGAAATCGTATTTGTCGGCAAAGGGATGCTTAGGCAGTACTATTACAAGAATGGGAAAGACGTGACCGAACATTTCTCATACGAAGGATGTATCGTGATGTGCATTGAGAGTTTTCTGAAACAAGTACCCACCCGGCTAATCGTGGAAACCCTCGAACCTTCCATTATCTACCTGTTCCCTCGCGACATGATACAAAAATTGGCAAAAGAGAACTGGGAAATCAATATGTTCTACCAAAAGATACTGGAATACTCCTTGATTGTGTCACAGATTAAAGCAGACTCCTGGCGCTTTGAATCCGCCCGCGAACGCTATAACCTCCTGCTCGAAACACATCCGGAAATTATCAAACGTGCACCTCTGGCACACATTGCCTCTTATCTTTTGATGACACCGGAAACACTAAGCCGTGTGCGCTCCGGTGTTCTATGATTTTAGCGGCTTTTCCGGTATTCTTTAGGAGACATACCAGTGTAATGCTTGAAATACTTTCCAAAGAACGACTGGTTGGCAAAATTCAGCCGATCGGCAATCTCTTGTATATTCATACTTGAAGAATTCAGAAGTGCTTTCGCTTCCAGAATCACCAGTTCGTCTATCCACTCCCCCACCGTTTTTCCGCTGACCTCTTTTACTACTCCCGAAAGATGCTTCGGCGTCAGACACAACTGGTCAGCATAGAATTTCACGCTCCGTTCAGACTGGTAAGACTCCACTAAAGACTCATAAAAACGTTCGAAAATATATTCTTTCCGGCTTTTATTTTTCATGGTAGTAGCATTGGCTGGCACATGATTGGTAAAGATATTACAAAGTTCAAAAAAGAACCCTTGCATCAAGCCCATTACCACTTCTTTACGATATAAAGCCTCCTTATTCTTCAACCGTTTTCTGATAAATGCATGATATTCCTTCACAGTCTCCTGCTCCTGCGGTGTAAGATTGAAACACGGGTAATCTTTCAGATAAAAGAATAAGGAAAGCACATTACTGATCTTAGGCAATGTCTCCAACAAGTTCTTCGACACAGCAAAGAATATCGCTTTAAAGTCGGAACTGAAACACCGCTGTTCGACAATCTGATTAGGCAGCGCGATCACCATTAATCCGGGGAACAGTTGGAACTCACGTAAACTAATATTAAAAGTACCAGTACCTTCCAGGCAAAGACCTACCGTCAACACCTCCAGTTTAGTCGGTCCATTATACAACGATATAACGCTCTCCGTATCGAAGAGCGCTATATCATTATCAACAACATCAATGTTGCCAGAATCTATATGTTTAGAATGAACTACCGAAGAAATACCTACTTTGGGAACATTTTGAATATACATACTCTCTCTTTTTTGCGACAAATATACCAGCATTTAATCAGATATACAAGCCGTTCAAGAGTATTATCAGACATAATGAACACTTTTAGTTACTTATTGAACAGACCGGAATAAATATACAGAATCACGTTGGGCAGCCGGCACTGTCCATTTCTCCGGAACAAACTTCCACTGATTCAGGGCTTTGGGGTTCATCGTACCTTTCTTTTCGATATAATTCATCAAATAGAAACGAAGATCTTTATCTGTAGAGAAAATTATGCGGTCCTTCAAATCCTCCTGCGGAATACCCGATCCTTTCGTCAACAGTTCTCCACCACCATTACCACGATAAGAATTTAAGGCCACTTTATATATCTTATCCATACGGAAAGGAGAACCGTCCGCCATGCTCGTAATCGTAATCTTTTCTCCCTTCGGTTTTGTCACGTCCACCGTATAAATAATGCCGGAAGCCGAGTCGAAATTAAAACTGAAGTTCTGGAAAGAAGCCCTGTCTTCCGCACCTTCCCGAGGTTTCTTCTTGAACCAGAGCAGATGATTTTCCGGTGACTTCATCTGGTTCGTCCACATATAATAAGACATCTCCAGAAAATCCTTAATCTCCTTTCCGGACAACGTCATCACATACAGCATATTCTCATACTTATACAAGTTGAACATATCACTGACAAACACATCCCCTTTCTTTATCTCCGCATCAAACGAAAGCGGAGCGGCAAAAGAGATGTCAGCTCCGGTTATATCGAGCTGTAAAGTATGTATCAAATCAATAAAAGCAGAAGGACCGAAGAAAGCAGGATGAGTAGAGATACTCTCGGTAAAAGTGCCGATCTTCTTGGATACAAACTTCTGCACCGTCTCATATTGCGGAGCAAAACGCTTCATGAAATCCTCGCTGATTCCGTAAGCTTCCGTTTCTGTCAACTCCCCTTTGACGTCCTTGCTCTGCACCTTTCCATCTTTCAGTTTCAAGGTCACATCGACATTAGACAATACAATTCCATTGCTGGCCGGATCGATAATCAACACCGAATCTCCGGCTACATTCATCACCTTCTTACATTCGCGGGCATGATCGTGCCCCATTAACACGATATCGAATCCCGGCACATTCTTCGCTACGTTAAGAGAAGCATTCTCATTGTATTTGCCCGACATTTTGAAAGCCTCCTGTCCGGCATGAAACAACCCGATCACCAAATCCGGATTCTCTTTTTCACGGATAATCCTCATCCATTTGCGTGCCGTCTCTTCCATATCGTCGAAACGCAAGCCTTTCCACAGATTTTCAGAAAGCCATGCAGGGATGGCAGGAGTAATCATACCCAATACCACAATCTTCACGCCATCACGTTCCAACACCTTATAAGGAGCCAGATGGGGTTTTCCCGTAGACGTATCAATGATGTTGGCACCCAACACAGGGAAGTCACAAGTGGCTATCCAACGGTCGAACACAGCACGTCCCGTTTCCACATCATGGTTCCCCATATTACCGGCATCATATTTCATGAAATTCATCATTTCCGAACAAAGATGAGGAGACACCGTATCTATATAATTATAGTAATAGGCAGTAGGCTGTCCCTGCAAAATATCACCATTATCCAGCAATATCAGATTCTCTTTATACTGTTCACGCTCTTTCTGCACGAAAGAATAAATACGTGCCAGACTACCCTTCCACTCGTGGCGGGTTATAAAATTGTAAGGATAATAATTACCATGTACGTCACTCGTTTCCACAATCTTCAGCTTCACCACCTTTTCCTGCGCCGCAACAGACAGTACGAGACAGAAAAGCAAGCCATAAATAAATCCTATTCGTTTCATTCTTTTTCTATATTTAGCGGATGCGAAAATACGAACCGTGCCCCACCGGTATAGTCAGGATCGATCCATATACTTCCTCTCCATTTATGCACAATCAATTTACAGATAGACAATCCCAATCCGGTTCCCTGGGCGTACTCATTCAGCTTTTCAAAACGCTCGAACACAAGTCCCTGTTTTTCTTTCGGGATACCGCATCCGGTATCCGTTACCGAGAAAATAGCCATTTGCTTTTCCTCATTCACAGAAAAGTCCAAGGTAATCTTCCCGCGTTTCGTAAATTTGTCGGCGTTGGACAGCAGATTAATGATTACCTGTTGCATACGCTGCACATCCGTCACCATCCGGAAAGTTTCAAAAGAAGTGGAAAACAAGAACTGATTGTCCGACGACTGCCGTGAAAAACTAACAGAGGCAACCACCTGACTACACAACTGCACCACATCACATTCCTCCCACGTCAAAGTCACCCGGTTCGCCTCCAGACGTGAAAGATCGAGAATATCATTAATCAGACGAAGCAACAAATCCGAATTGGTTTTGATAATCTTATAATAAGACTGCTGTTCATCCTCCGTGCTACCGCCCATTGCCAGTACATCCGAAAAGCCGACAATCGAGTTCAACGGCGTCCGTATCTCATGACTCATATTGGCAAGGAAAGCACTCTTCAGACGATTAGACTCTTCCGCCCTGTCTTTCGCTACACGCAAATCCTTCTCCGATTTCAGAAGTTCGTCTTTCAAACGTTTCGTACGGAAATAATAGAAAAGAGAGATACATAAGCCAAGTACCAGAATCACGAACAAAGCACAAGCAGACCATATCTGATAAGTATATTGCTGATAGAACGAAACCGGTTGGTTGACAAGCTGCACTTTAAAAGGCAACACGCTGGGGTGCAGCCCCCACTCTTTCACCTTCCGGCTATCCAATACCGCTTTAGAGCCAATGATCGAAAGATGCTTCCCCGTATCCTCCGGGTGCTGATCCATCCGTATGGACTCCATAGCCATTTCTCCTCCCACTTTCCGATAATCGGGCAGCACTCCTCCTATCGCCCAATATCCAAGGCTCACCGATGAAGGAGTAAAAGCCGGGATGGTAGGAGTAGCCTCCATCATGGCATACGTCGCATTCCGCATGAAATACCCCTCGTTCATATCCACACGCCACGTTCCCACCAGAATAACCGTATTTTCGGGCAGCTGTCTCAATTCCTCAACGATGGTATAAATAGAATGTCTCCGGCCGTCCATCAAAATCAAATCCAGATCGGGGAACTTCTTCATTTCTTTTCGTACCAACGCTTGCATAGTCACTCCGCCATAAGTGTTGTCCGAGATAAAGGCAATGTGTTTTGTTTTCGGATAGAAAGCTTGAATCATGGAGATATTACCTTCTATATTATATTGATTGATAAATCCCGATTCCAGTTCGGGAATATCCAGATGATCTTCAAAGATATCGACAGATTCGGGCATCCAGCAATCAAGGTTTTCCACCGTATCTTTTGGCAATATCACCACATTACTACTGGCCAGACTGCACATCACCGGCACTTTCACCTGCATTTCATCCCTCTGCGACAAATAGGCAGCCCACGCTTCCTGTCCTAATAAAATAATTTGTGCCGGATGCTTTTCTCCCTGATATTTAGCCAGAATCTGCGCCATCATCGCGCTCCATAACGGAGCCTCCGAGCAACTTTTACAGTTCATGTTTTCGATGACAATGTCGCGCTGTCCTCCCAACTTACTATATTCATCCATATAATCGGAAATAGTGACCGAAGTTTGGTGTGCTGCCGGATTATAAGAGCAAATAATCAGAATAGGTTTCTTATCTTTAGAGACAGCCAATACTTCCGTTGACTGCAGAAGCCAAAGGAAACAGATAAAAAGATATCCAAGACGTCCCAGCATAATTATGCAGTTTTGATGTGTTAATTCATTAATTGAGTTGCAAATATAGTAAAACTTGTCGGGTTTAGCAGATTTATATGTATTTTTGTCGCTCATTTACTCTCAAAAAATACAAATTATGGAATTATTTCACAAGATGATTTCCGGTTTTCTGGGTATACCGGAAAGACAAATAAGTAGTACGCTCCATCTTTTGGGTGAAGGTGCTACGATTCCCTTCATCAGTCGTTACCGTAAAGAAGCCACCGGCGGACTGGATGAAGTGCAGATAGAGCAAATAAAAGAGCAACACGATAAGTTGTGCGACATAGCCAAACGGAAAGAAACGATTCTCGGCACCATCAACGAGCAGGGAAAACTGACTGCCGAACTGGAGAAACGTATCAACGACACCTGGAATCCGACGGAACTGGAAGACATTTATCTTCCTTATAAACCCAAGCGGAAGACACGTGCTGAAGTAGCCCGCCAGAAAGGGTTGGAACCGCTTGCCACCATCCTGATGTTGCAAAGGGAAAACAATCTTAGTACCAAGGCTGCCTCCTTCGTGAAAGGAGACGTGAAAGATGTGGAAGATGCCCTGAAAGACGCCCGTGACATCATTGCAGAGCAAGTGAACGAGGACGAACGTGCCCGCAACGCGGTACGTAATCAGTTCAGCCGCCAGGCAGAGATTAGTGCCAAAGTAGTGAAAGGAAAAGAGGAAGAAGCGGCAAAATACCGGGATTATTTCGATTTCTCCGAAGCACTGAAACGTTGCACGTCCCACCGCCTGTTGGCCATCCGCCGGGCAGAGTCGGAAGGTCTGCTAAAAGTATCCATCAATCCCGACGACGAGGCATGTATCGAACGCCTGGAACGTCAGTTCGTACGTGGCAACAACGAGTGTAGCCAGCAGGTGGACGAAGCCACAGTCGATGCCTACAAGCGTCTGCTCAAGCCCTCCATCGAAACAGAATTTGCCGCTCAATCCAAAGAAAAAGCCGACGAGGAAGCCATCCGGGTATTCACCGAGAACCTCCGTCAACTTCTTCTCGCCCCTCCATTGGGACAAAAACGGGTGCTCGCCATCGACCCCGGATTCCGTACGGGATGTAAAGTTGTCTGCCTCGATGCACAAGGCAATCTGTTGCATAATGAGAATATCTATCCGCATCCTCCCGTGAACAAAACAGGAGAAGCTGCTTCCAAACTCCGCAAGATGATTGAGGCCTATCAGATAGAAGCCATTTCCATCGGCAACGGAACGGCAAGCCGTGAGACAGAAGATTTCATCAACAGCCAAAGCTTCGACCGTCAGATACCCGTGTTTGTAGTCAGTGAGCAGGGAGCTTCCATTTATTCGGCTTCGAAGATTGCCCGCGACGAGTTTCCCGATTATGACGTAACGGTGCGGGGAGCAGTCTCCATCGGCCGCCGCCTGATGGACCCGTTGGCAGAATTGGTGAAGATAGATCCTAAATCCATCGGTGTAGGTCAATACCAGCACGATGTAGACCAGACAAAACTGAAAAAAGCGCTCGATCAGACAGTAGAGAATTGCGTGAACCTGGTCGGTGTAAACCTGAATACGGCAAGCAGCCATCTATTGACTTATATCTCCGGACTGGGACCGCAACTGGCTCAAAACATCGTCAACTACCGGGCGGAAAACGGAGCTTTCGGTTCACGGAAAGAGTTGATGAAAGTTCCTCGCATGGGTGCCAAGGCTTTCGAACAGTGTGCCGGATTCCTCCGCATCCCCGGAGCCAAGAATCCGCTGGACAACACCGCCGTGCATCCGGAAAGCTACCACATCGTAGAGCAAATGGCCAAAGACCTGAAATGTACCATCGACGAACTGATAGCCGACAAGGAACTCCGCCGGAAGATTAACATCTCCGCCTACATCACCCCTACCGTCGGTCTGCCCACCTTACAGGACATTCTGCAGGAACTCGACAAGCCGGGACGTGACCCGCGTAAGGCTATCAAAGTCTTCGAATTCGACAAGAACGTGCGCACCATAGCCGATTTGCGCGAAGGAATGATTCTTCCGGGCATCGTAGGCAACATCACCAATTTCGGGGCGTTTGTCGATATAGGTATTAAGGAGAACGGACTGGTGCACCTCTCGCAATTAGCGGAACGGTTCATTTCCGATCCGACGGAAGTGGTATCCATCCATCAACACGTCATGGTCAGAGTGATGAATGTAGATTATGACCGGAAACGGATTCAGCTTAGTATGATCGGGGTACAGCAAGACTGATTGCTTCCCTTTTTTCTCCCCACCACACGATCAGAATCGTAAAAACAATCATAAGTACTGTGCAAATGAGCGAGCCTTCAAAACCGAAGGCTCCGCCATTCAGTACGTTTTCTTCGGGCATACGCAAAGTCAGCATGCTCGTCGTGAAATTATTTCCGCTCACCTGATAACCTAGAATCGGACCTTGAATCCAATTCCAGAAAAGATGAAGAGAGATAGGGAAACACAGATTCCGGGTATAAAGATAGGAAGCACCCAGCAACATACCGGCAAGTAAGAGATTAAGCATCGGTAGGAAAGCTATTTCTGGATTAAAGATATGCATAAACGCGAATAATGCCGACGAGATGAAGAGCGCCAGGAATTTATTCATATTAGTATGAAGCAGACGTCCGAGGATATAGCCGCGCATCAGAATCTCTTCAAACAACGCCACTAACAGGAAAAACACCCACGACCCCAATAAATCCAACGGCTTAAACTGAAAACCGGTGACTTCTATTTCTCCCAAAACAACAGAGATTCCGAAACCCAGCAAATAGAGCAAGATTGCCATCAGAAGTCCATACCACAGTCCACTGGCATGTCCTTTTAAAGAAAGTCCCAAATCAGAAAACGGACGACGTTCGAGACGAAGCAAGATTACGGCAGCAGTAAGAACAGCCAAAAGCATACTGGCCTCCACGAAAATATACCCTACTACTCCCGGATGACGAGCCTCCACTCCAAGAACCAACGACAAGCCTCCGCTAACCAGTGTCCCATACAATCCAATAAATATGAAAAGTACCACAATAAACAGCGAGATACATGCCCACACAGGAAGTCTTTTGGGTTCTTTCTTCCCATCTATGTTGTCTGCCTCCATTTTTACAATTTGTTAATCCGGCTACAAAATTAGATATAAAACATAAAAAAACATCATGTATTCTCTATTTTTCCTATATTTGTCAGAACAAATCTACAAAATTATGAAAATTAAACTACTATTGATAAGTTTCTTACTGGCCGCTAATGCATTAGGAGCCGCCGCCCAAGTGAGTAAGACGTATTATGTGAGTAAGCCCGGTACGCTGATTTCCATGATGACTGAAGAGGAAGCCAACAGTGTCACCCACCTCACACTGACCGGAAAACTGAATGCAGAGGACTTCCGGCATCTCCGTGACGAATTTGCCAATCTGAAAGTATTGGATATTTCGAACGCAGAAATCAAGATGTACAGCGGAAAAGCCGGTACTTATCCCAATGGAAAATTCTACATTTATATGCCGAACTTCATCCCTGCCTATGCTTTCTCGAATGTGGTAGGCGGAGTGACCAAAGGTAAAGCCACTCTGGAGAAAGTGATTCTTTCGGAGAAAACGAAGAATATAGAGGATGCCGCCTTCAAAGGTTGTGAGAATCTGAAAATCTGTCAGATCCGGAAGAAGACAGCTCCCAACCTGTTGCCGGAAGCATTGGCAGACAGCGTTACCGCCATCTTCGTCCCTCTGGGAAGCAGCGACTCTTACCGCTACAAGGACAGATGGCAGAATTTTGCTTTTATCGAAGGCGAACCGGTAGAGACTACCCTGCAAGTGGGGGCAATGGGTAAACTGGAAGAAGAGATCCTGAAAGCCGGACTGCAACCCAGAGACATCAACTTCCTGACCGTTGAAGGGAAACTGGATAACGCTGACTTCAAACTTATCCGTGATTATATGCCGAATCTCGTATCGGTTGATATTTCCAAGACGAATGCAACGGCTATCCCCGACTTCACTTTCTCGCAAAAGAAGTATCTGCTGAATATGAAATTACCTCATAACCTGAAATCAATCGGACAGCGTGTATTTAGTAATTGCGGTCGCTTGTGCGGCACGCTGGAATTACCGGCCAGTGTAACGGCTATTGAGTTCGGTGCTTTTATGGGATGCGATAATCTCCGCTATGTGTTGGCTACCGGAAATAAGATTACGACGCTAGGTGATAATTTGTTCGGGGAGGGAGTTCCGAGCAAGTTGGTTTATAAGAAATAAAAGAATTGAGGGCTGTCTAAAACTTCAACTTACTAAGAACAGCCCTTTTCTTATTTAAAAGAAACATGCTTTTGGCCAATTTTAAGCAGAATGAATATATTCATGATTATTTCACATATAGATTGTTTCCTCTTCCTAAAGCATAGCTTTTGCCCACCTAAAGCTAAGCTTTCCGTTCTCTAAAGCTATACTTTTTACTTATACTAAAAGAAGTTTCACACTTCTCCTACAAAAAACTCATTTCTCTATTCTCCTTCACCTTTCTTCTGAACTCCTGATAAATAAGCTCTCTACGGGTGAAGGTAGAGTTTTTCATCATTACATTCATCGTATTGCATATGTAAGCGTCTCCGCGATTCTATCTTGTCGCCCTTTTTTCATTCTTATATTTTTGCTATGTATAAAAATGAAGCATTA
>NZ_JBDFVF010000047.1:0-36251 GCF_040913205.1 Bacteroides sp. MSSM.1001136sp1_RTP21357st2_D2_RTP21359_211015
TAATAAGATGAAAAGACAATATTGGTGTAAGATAAATGTATAAAAGATTAAGGAAAGAGTATAATGCGTTTTCCCTGTTTCCTACCTGTATCTGTATCGTTCCACTCCAGTGAACAGGCTTGTGCACTAGAGTGAAAAGAACCGTCCACTCGAGTGGAACGATCTGTTCACTGGAGTGGAACGATACAGATACAGGTAGGAAGGAATGAAAATGATTAAGGAAAAACATAAAGATATAAGGTGAATGATACACAGGAAAGCAGTAAACAATAGGAAGTTGATTAATAAACGACATAAGGAAAGGAATAATCGCAAGTCCGGCGATAGTCCGGAAAAAGCTACAGCCATCATGCATGAGAAATGAGCAAAATAGATAAAAGGAGTATGAGAATAAGAGGAGAAATGAGTTGAAACCGATGAGAAATGCAGCTTTTTTAAGGATAAATGATGGAAATACTATGAGAAATACCATTTTACAGTTTATTTCTCATAGCATTATATTATTGATTTACAAACAAATACCATACCACTTATGAGAACATGAGAAATGAAAATGAAAAATCATTTGCAGGAGAACTTGAATTCAACGAAAGGTTATTTTTTAGGAAAGAGCAAAAAAGAAAGAGATAAATCAGGAATCCGGCCGAATCCATATACCGTATACCGACCGACCGAGCAAAATTCCTTTTCAGTTGTTATTCATATATATCATAGTATACACAATAAAAGTCAATATCATGGAGAAGAATATTTTTCAGTTAGATAATGAGCAACTCAAAGAAATTGCCCGTTCATTCAAAGCAAAAGTAGAAGAGGGATTGAACACTGAAAATGCAGAGATACAATGCATTCCAACTTTTATCACTCCGAAAGCAAGTAGTATTAATGGTAAATCGTTAGTGCTTGATTTGGGAGGAACCAATTATCGGGTGGCAATCGTTGACTTCAGTAAAGTTCCTCCAACCATTCACCCCAACAATGGTTGGAAGAAAGACATGTCGGTTATGAAATCTCCCGGCTATACCCGCGAGGAGTTATTCAAAGAATTGGCAGACATGATTACCGGAATAAAACGGGAGAAAGAAATGCCAATCGGATATTGCTTTTCTTATCCGACAGAGTCTGTGCCAAGCGGAGATGCCAAACTCTTACGCTGGACAAAAGGAGTTGACATAAAAGAGATGATCGGAGAAGTGGTAGGGAAGCCTTTACTGGACTATCTAAACGAAAGAAATAAAATCAAGTTTACGAATATAAAAGTGCTTAATGACACCGTAGCCAGTTTATTTGCAGGACTTACCGACAGCAGTTACGATGCATATATAGGTCTGATTGTGGGAACAGGCACCAATATGGCTACTTTTATTCCGGCTGACAAAATTAAGAAGTTAAGTCCGTCACATAAGGTCGATGGATTGATTCCCGTTAATCTGGAGTCGGGGAACTTCCATCCGCCATTCCTCACTGCAGTAGATAATACGGTAGATGTAATCTCCGACAATCCGGGAAGACAACGTTTCGAGAAAGCTGTATCCGGCATGTACTTGGGAGACATTCTAAAAGCGACTTTCCCTCTGGAAGAATTTGAAGAAAAATTCGATGCACAAAAGCTTACCTCTATCATGAACTATCCCGATATTTATAAAGAAGTGTATGTGCAGGTAGCACAGTGGATATATGGCAGATCGGCGCAATTGGTTGCAGCTTCACTTACAGGGCTTATCATGTTGCTAAAGTCATACAATAAGGAGATAAGGAGAATTTGCCTGGTTGCCGAAGGAAGTCTTTTCTGGAGCAAGAACAGAAAAGATAAAAACTATAATATGATTGTCATGGAGAAATTACGGGAACTCTTCAGTTTATTTGGTTTGGAAGACGTAGAGATCGACATAAAAAGTATGAATAATGCCAATCTGATAGGAACAGGTATTGCGGCATTATCCTGACACGTTCTAATTTGTCATTGCACGGCAGGTCCTCAATCGGCCTGTTCATAAAAATTCGATGCTGTATCAAATTTACTGATACAGCATCGAACCTATTTCAGACTTATTAAATCCGGTTCAATATTTAGATAGAATATAGAATCTAAAGTAGCTATTATTTGATCTTCAGTGCAAAACCGCCTCCGGGTGCCAAATGAATCTTCAACTTACTGTCATTCTTTATCCGGAAAGATTCACATTTATAATCACGTCCAACCCGGTGGGCATTCACTCCATCCTTAAATAATGTAGCATCGTATGTCTTGTCGCCCAAGAAGGAACAATCTACTTCAATATCACGTGCCGTCCAATCGGTAATTCCACCTACATACCAGACATTTCCTGCCCGGCGTGCCGTTACGATGTACTCTCCCATTTTGCCATCAAGCACGATACTTTCATCCCATACGGTCGGAATATTGGCAATAAATTCGGTCGATTCCAGTTCGCGCATATAGTTGCTTGGCGCATCGCACAGCATATTGAAAGGAGACTCGAATACCACATACAGAGCAAGTTGGCGACAGCGAGTTCCCTGGCTCATAGGTTCCGAGTTACAAGGATAATAGTTACCTTTCGAAGCATTACGCATCGCGCCTTGGGTGTAATCCATCGGACCGGAAACCTGACGGGTGAAAGGCAACAGTACGTCATACTTCACCTGATCGACCGAAGCCGGACTCCATTTCATCTGTTCCAAGCCATTAACCCCTTCAAAGTTCAACACATTCGGATAGGTACGATTCAAGCCGGCCGGTTTATGCGTTCCATGCAAATCGAGAATCAATTTATATTTAGCACACATTTCGGCAGCCCGATAATTGAATGCTGTCATATACTGATCGTCACGATCCATAAAATCGACCTTAAAGCCTTTGACTCCCATGTCGGCAAAATAACGGCAAACGTTCTCCATATCACGATCGAAGGCATAATAACCAGCCCAAAGAATGATACCTACATTTTTGGAAGCTGCATAATCTACCAGTTCTTTCAGATTAATATCTTTCACTACTTGCATCAAATCCGCCTGCAGGTTGACTGCCCAACCTTCATCAAGGATTACATATTCTATTCCGTTTGCAGAAGCGAAATCAATATATGCTTTATAAGTCGGATTATTTACTCCGGTGATAAAATCAACGCCATCCAAGTTCCAGTTATTCCACCAATCCCATGCCACTTTACCGGGTTTGATCCATGAAATATCCGTCAGACGGGAAGGAGCAGCCAACAAATAGCTCAAGTTGCTTGCCGCCAAATCTTTATCGGAAGTGGTAACAATGCTCATTCGCCATGGAAAACTTCGGGGGTTATCTACTTTGGCAATGTAAGCTTCACGCTCTTTCACCAACATCTGAAGTTGATTGTGTCCGCCCTGCACCGTCTTCTTGGGATAAGGAGCGAATTGACCCGTCAACCGGTTTTCCCCTTCAGCAGCAGATAAATAGAGACCGGGATAATTCTCCAAACCGGATTCTGTGATACAAATCTTGACACCTTCACCAGCATCCACTACTAACGGCAGAAACATCAAACGTTTTTTATTCAGTTTCGATAATCGATCAGTAGTATAAGTGTTCTCGAAAGAATTGAAATATTGGGATTCGTAATCACCGTCTTTCCCCGCTTTTACATACGGAACAGAGGCTACCATATCGGACGGGAAACGGTAATCTACAGTTTCATCCACTACATTGAAAGGTTTCTTCGACCGGCTGACAAAGCGATATGCAATACCATCATTGTAAGCACGAAACTCTACGTTCCAATCTTTCTTAAACCGGAGAGTCAGTTCATTATAGTAATCTCTTAGTTCGTTGGCGCGATAGAAAGGAGAAGGAACCATCTGATCTACTTTTTTCCCGGAAGTGCCGGCCAACTTTGCTTTCTCTCCCCAAACTTCTCCATTATCCAATGTCATTGAAATTGAAGAAGAAGCCAGTATCTGACGTCCGTCACAATGGATGTCATAAGTCAACTTATCACCGACGGTAATAGTTGTTTGGAGTTTCCCATCCGGAGAGTTCAAGGTAAATTGTTTTTGTGCTTGTACCGTAAGCGTACATGCGACAACACATAGAAATAATAAAATCTTCAGTTTTTTCATGGTTTTAATTATAGTAGTTATCAAATCATAAGAAGAATGATGCAAAAATAAAATAATATATGGTAGTAACCTATATGAAAACTAAAAAACAGAAATGAAAAATGAATACGAGATTCTATCTTCTTCCTGTCAGAGATTTTATGCAATCGACTTCTTCCTGCTGAAAAGGTACTCCGTTAGAACGATAAATATCATGGAACCATAACTCCGGCTCTTCTCCCGACGGAATCACTTCATCCCAAGCAAAAATAGTATTTGTCTTTCCTGCAACAAATCCCCAATTAATAGCTCCGGTCTTTTCTTTTTTCATCAGAGGAAGGACATTGCAAAAACGGCTGTCATTGCGGCGGGCCATATATTCGGTACAGATCAACGGACGGTTAAGCATCTTTAGAAACTTGATGCACTCGGCATGCTGTGCCTCATTATCGTAATTATGATAAGAGATAATATCCGAATGATTCAGCATAAATGCATTCAGAACATTCTTGCGGGGAGAATTATAGTCCCAGACACCGGCAGTAATCGGTTGTGACGGTTTACAGTCGCGTACCCAGCGAAAAACATTGGTCAATAAAGACAAAGAGGTTTCCTCGTGTTTACTATTTCCGGGTTCATTATATAAATCCCACATCAATATCCGGTCATCATGAGCGTAAGTGCGTATAATATCTTTGACATACTCTTGTAGAAAAGGATACAAAGTCAGTGTATCCTTGCGCAAGCTGCACGAAGGGTCCTGTACCCATCCGGAATTATGAACTCCCGGCTTCAGTTCTGGTTGTTTGCCATAAGCAGATTCAGCATTCCAACAGTCATCAAAGAATACAAACATAGGACGAATTGAGTACTTCTTACAAATATTCAGAAATTCATCCATACGTTTTTTCATGCCTTTCGCATCGTTTTTCCATACTACACTGCTTAAGAAAACCCGTAAGGTATTAAAACCCAGATCATGTGCCCATGACAGTTCTTTATCTATTTGTTTAGGATTGAAAGTATCCGCACTCCACATTTCTATCTGATTGATTGCTGTTGCCGGAATATAATTGCAACCTATCAGCCAATCCTGGTCGTCATACCATTTCTGTATTTTCTCTTCTGACCAACGATCATTGTTTGAGGAGTTGCACTCCTGCGTACAAGCATTTATACATATCCCCACTAAAAAGAATAAAAATGCAACACTAACACACCATTTATTTTTCATGCTATTTCAATTGATTAATATACAAGTCTATTTATTTTAATTTTCACCTTTGAGTTATACTGTATCCATCATTCAGCTCTAAACCGCTTGGTTTGTACATCACGGGAGTTCGATCCTACCATGACATCAAATTCTCCTGGTTCATAGATATATTCCAAACCGGAATTATAGAATTTCAGATCATTTTCCGTGATAACGAAGTTAATGTCACGACTTTCACCACTCTTCAGGAAAATACGTTTAAAGCCTTTCAACTCCTTTACCGGACGGGCAATCTCTGCATATATATCACGAAGATATAGCTGCACTGTCTCGTAACCGTCGTAGTTTCCTTTATTGGTAACAGTCACAGAAACCGTTAACTCACCGTTTTTAGGTAAAGTTTCCGAGCTAATCTGAAGATCACTATAAACAAAGTCTGTATAACTCAAACCATATCCGAACGGATACAGAGGCTCATTACTCTCATCCAGATAATTGCTGGCATAACGATTAAATATACGATTGTCAGGATCAGGACGACCGGTATTCAGATGATTGTAGAATAATGGCAACTGTCCCACCGAACGCGGGAAAGTCGTTGTCAGTTTACCGCTTGGAGCTACCTTGCCGAACAGTACGTCAGCAACCGCATCCCCCGTTTCACTACCTCCAAACCAGACATTCAAGATGGAATGTACATTTGTAGCCTCCCAGTTCAAAACCAAAGGACGACCCGTGAACAAAAGAAGTACGACAGGTTTGCCCGTCTTCACCAGAGCTTTTAATAAGTCCTGTTGAGCATCGGGTATCTCCAGATTGGTACGTGAAACCGATTCACCACTCATTTCCGCACACTCACCCAAAGCAGCTACAATCACATCAGCACGGGCAGCTATACGCAAAGCCTCATCCAATAACTGCCGGTTGTCTCCACGTTCAAGCGGCCGAATACCCGTAGCAGCCTTTTCCGTTTCTGCATCATAATATATGTTACTGCCTTTCGCGTATAGTATTTCAGCCTTATCACCCGCTGCCGAACGGATTCCTTCCAGTAACGTTCCGTGCCGGGAAGGAGTACATGTCATACTCCACATTCCACACATATTATTACGTGCATCTGCCATCGGACCGATCAGGGCAATCTTTCCTTTTATGTCCAAAGGAAGCAGATGATGATCGTTCTTCAACAAAACAAAAGTTTCAGTTGCAATCGTACGGGCGGAAGAACGATGTTCGGCCGTATAAAGTTTTTCCCGGGTACGCAGAGTATCACAATATTTATACGGATCGGAGAATAACCCCAATTTATATTTAGCTTCCAGGACACGACGGCAGGCCGCATTTATCTGTTCTTCCGTCACTTTTCCTTCTTTCAGGGATTCTTCCAGTGTGTTCAGAAAACCACAGGAAACCATATCCATATCTGTCCCTGCCTGCAAAGCACGTATGGAAGCTTCTTTCAGAGGGGCGACACCGTGGGAGGACATTTCGGCTATCGAATTATAATCTGTCACCAATAGTCCCCCGAAACCCCATTCATCCCGAAGCAGATCGGTCAGTAACCATTTATTGGCCGTGGCAGGAATACCGTCGACGATATTAAAAGAACTCATGACACTACCTACACCGGCATCAACGGCAGCTTTATAAGGAGCCAGATATTCGTTATACATACGCAGGCAGCTCATATCCACCACATTATAATCACGTCCTGATTCAGACGCTCCATAAAGTGCAAAATGTTTCACACAGGCAAGTATTTCATCGTTGCCCTGCATATTGTTTCCCTGATAACCACGCACATACGCTTTAGCCATTAAAGAACCCAGGTAAGGATCTTCCCCACTCCCTTCTGCGATACGTCCCCAGCGGGCGTCACGACAAATATCGACCATCGGGCTGAATGTCCAGTTAATACCGTCTGCGCTGGCTTCAATGGCAGAGATGCGTGCCATACGTTCGACGGCCAGAGTGTCCCAACTGCAAGAAAGCGCCAATGGGATCGGGAAAATAGTTTCGTAACCGTGGATAACGTCTGCACCTACAAGTAGAGGTATTTTCAACCGGCTTTCTTCTACCGCAAGGTGTTGCAGGGCATTAATTTTCTGGATCCCCTTGACATTGAAGAAGCCGCCTATTTCCTGTTTGCGAATCATATCGCTAAGTTCACCGTTCATCACCGAACCTGTCACGAGATCACCGCCCGAAGGCAGGTTCAGTTGTCCGAGTTTCTCACGGAGAGTCATCCGCTCCATTAAGTCGGTAATGAAACAGTCCATTTCCGCATCTTTCTCTCCCCCGGACGGTGAGCAGGCAAAGAGAGTAAGCCCGCAAAGGGCACAAGATATAAGATTTTTTATCTTCATTTTTCTTGTTATTGGGTTATTTATGCTTGTTGTCCGATTTTTCTTTCCACACCACTACTCCCGCAGGTTCAAGGCGTGCACTGCCAATCAGTACCTCCGCCTCATCGGGAATGACTATTTCCTGAATGTCCGACGTATAATTCAAGGCGATGTAAAAACCGTCACGCCATTCTTTCACTACTCCGTACGGCAAATCTTCGGTCGATACGCCTGCTTCTGTATATACACGACGTACCACCTCTTTTTCCAGTTTGCCGTCATCGGTATCCGTTCCGATATAAGTGACCGTTCCCTTACCCAGTTTGTGGTGTATCACGGAAGCGGCTCCCTTATAGAACTGGTCTGTATAGACAGCCCACACATCTGTTCCGGCAGCCGGTGTCAGTACGTCTCCCCAATTATTCCAGGCAAATTCCTTACCCTCGAAATCGATCTTTCCGTACAGATTGTGGGGCAGATGGTCATAATACAGGCTATTTATTCCGGCTAGTTGATGAATCGGAGCAGCCAAAGGAGCCTCCCACAGTTTGGCGTCACGGTCTTTCTGACCGGTACGGCAAGTCAGGATCAGATGTCCTCCCTTCTTCACATATTCAGTCCAACGTTCCACCAGCTTGTTGTCAAGCAACTGATAGGCAGGAGCTATCAAGAAAGGATAACCGGAAAAATCCTCTTTCTCCGAAATCACGTCTACCGGAGCTGCAAAAGATTTTAGCAGATTGTAATATTTATGCACGTGAGCCATCGTCCGCCATTGATCCGTCTGCCGCTGAAACTCCATTTCCCAATAATTACTCATATCGAAAAGTAAACCAATACGCCGGGAGGCCAGTTGACCGGGCATACGATTTTTCTTATCATAGGCGGCACGCAGTTTTTTCATCTCCTGCGTAATGCGTACATATTCTTCACCGCCCGGAGAAAGAGTTACTCCATCAGTCATTATCATACCGTAATGATATTGCTCACTGCCTTTCAGAGGTTGACGGAAACGGTAATTGCATACGAATTTTCCACCACCTGCAAAGACGTGATACACCCACATACGGATGGCACCGGGTAAAGGTTGGGGGTTATACACTCCCCAGTTCACCTGCCCGGGTTGGAGTTCCATAACTCCAAAGGCTTTACCTACGCGATTACGGAACTGGTCGTTTGAGAAACCGAGATCTTCCGGAATACCCATCCGGAAACCCTGGCTGCCTATTCCCTGATTATGTCCGGTCACCAGATAGCGGGTGTAGGTCAGGAAGTCCGGATGATCGATCCGTACCGGATCGACCGGATTGAAAATAGGTATCAGGTTGGTAGTGATCCATTGGTCTTTGTGGATATGCCGCCGAAGGATGTCTGCCTGCATATTGACAAAGCCTGCCAGTTCATCCGCCATAAAGCGGTTCAAATCGAGCATGGCGTGAGGATTGGCCTTATCAGGTACTTCCTGCTGGTTGGGAAGGCGAACCTGCTCGAAGTTCTGATAGGTTTCACTCCAGAAAGAGGCACCCCAGGTATCATTCAGTTTGTCAATAGTGCCGTATTTCTTCTGTAACCAGATACGGAATTTGGCTTGTGCATTTTCACTGTAATCTACCACCCCGTAGTGTCCCGGTTCATTGTCAATCTGCCAGCCGATAACAGTGGGATTATTGCCATAATGTATTGCCAGGCGGGAAACGATATTTTCTACATAATGACGATAGCGATCGCTACTCCAGGAAGCGTGCTGACGTCGTCCGTGTTGAATGGTCACTCCATTATCCCGTTGAATCAGTATGTCGGGATATTTTTTCGACAGCCAGACGGGAGGCGTGGGGGTAGGTGTACACATGATTACTTTCAGACCATACTTCTCCGCCAGAGAGACTGCACGATCCAGCCATTCAAAATGATATTCTCCCTCTTCCGGTTCCATCATAGACCAGGCGAACTCTGCAAAATGGGTGAATTTGATGCCCATTTCCGACATTTTCTTCAAATCACGCTCCCATTGGGAGGAATCCCATTGCTCGGGATAATAGTAAGAGCCCAAAGCAAACAACTCTTCCGGAGGAAAAGACTTATCGACCGGAGACTGGGAAAAGGATGATAATGAAAACAATAAAGTTAAGACAAATAGGAAATTCTTCATGAATATTATTTTTAGAATCTATATGATAAGACATTTCTGAAAGAAAAAGCCACATTGCTATTTGTATAAAGAGGTCGTGTTTCGGTGAAACCCGGCCTCTTTATCTTATGTAACACTAATACCTATGTCAGACTATTATCTCTTTGTAAACGTACAGGTATTTGTATTCATATCCAGTTTGACATGATATATACCGGCTCTGAAATTATTTCCCGGTCCAAAGTTCTCTGTTTCCTTCCATTGATCTCCATCCCAATAACCGCCCCGGGCTATTAAATCACCTTCAGATACGATGGTCACATCAAACGAAGTAATTTCATTATTCCAACCTTTTCTTTTATAAAATCTGAACATGAAATCGTTGTTCAGAAGGAGGTTAGTTTCATATACACGATCTCCGGTCTTCACACAACAAATAAAGTCTTTTGGATTATCCCATCCCCAATTTCCAATGTCATCGGGAAGGAGTCCGCTGATTCTAGGATGGCCGAAGGCAGCTCCAGTTATCCATACTGTTTCCGGGAATTCCGTATCGGTCGTTTTCTCTACATATATAAGTTCTCTATCCTTATTATATGAAATCCGATACTTACCGTCCGGAGCGTTAAACTTATATTGTCCATTTTCATTCGTAAAGTATTCCGGTTGAAGCATATAGTCCAGATAACTAAATCCTTCGAAATCGACCACTTGTCCTTTCGTGAGGTTTAACTCTACAGCGATATAGCTTGGATTAGTAGATTGAGTCAGTTCCGTACCATTTATTTTATAAGATTCCGGTCCAAGTTGTCCTTCATCCACCTTATCAATAAACATACATATATTCTTATTCAAATCTATCCGGACACGATATACTCCCGGTGTGAAATCCGGTCCGGCTACAAAATCACCGGTAAAATGTCCGCCACCAGTGCCACCTGTTGCCGGATCACTGTAATACCATCCCTTACCCAATAAATTAACAGGTTGCGTATTGACAATAGTACTAGCCAGTTCACCTCCCCAAGGACGTTGTTTGTAGAATTTAAACTGGAAATCTTTAACCAGATAAAGGGTGGTTTCAAAAATATTGTCTGCTACCTTCACACACTGGAATGCATCACTCGGCAAGTTGAAAGTCCATGCACCGACAGTCACCCGTCCGGCTTGAGGATGTCCGAAACTGGATCCGCAAACCCATAACCCATCCGGATAATTTACCGAGCGGTTTTCCAGATATGTCAGTTTGTTTATCGGATCATAATACAATTTATAGTTTCCGTCTACTCCTATAAATGTAGCTTTATCTTTTGTTATGTTTTCAAAGAAATCCGGTTGAAGCATCTTTCTCACATCACCAAAATTGCTGAAAGTCACTTCATCACCTTTATGAAGTTCCAAAGCAATGCCCAGAAAAGATGAAGCCTCTTCTAATATACCCATTTCCTGACCGTTAACCAGGAAAGATTGTTCTTGAATATTCTCATCTTTCGCTTCAAAAGCACAAGTGTTATTGTTCAAATCGAGCGTGATAAGATAAACTCCGGGTTGGAACAGCGGTCCCGGAATAAAATCTCCTCCCGTCTTTCCGGCAACCAAGAAAGGGGTAGTTAGAGTGATATTATCTTCGGGAAGAGTAGTGATCTCATTGTCTCCCTCTCCCCAGCCTCTATGCTTGAAAAACTTAAATGAGAAGTTATTAGCCAGATAGAGAGTCAGTTGAAAAACATTGTCGGCACTTTTATAACAATAAAGCACATTGTTAGGTCCGTCCATACTCCAACCGCTTGTGGTAACCAGCCTCGCTTGAGGATGTCCCCAGTTGGCTCCGCAGAACCATAATCCGTCCGGATAGGTCGCCCCGGCTTTTTCTATGTACAAAAGCTCATTAGCAGGATCATAAAGCACACTATAATCAGCCGTCTCTCCTTTGAAACGGGCCTTATTTTCGGACACATATTCAAAGTAATCCGGTGAAAGAATGGATTCTATTTCGTCAATCCCCGAAAACTCGACTTCCTGTCCTTTTTCCAGATGAAGCTTTTTTCCCTGAAAATTAGAGTAAATCTCTTCATCCAACACTTGACCTCCTACAGAAAGAGGAGAGGCAAGTTTCCATTCCGGCCATTGATCCCATTTCTGTACGTCATCACTGCAAGATGCCGTTAACAGCAACAGAAGGACCGTATATATATAATATTTCATAATGCAGTCATATTAAGATTATACATTTATTTTTTATATGCTTTCAGCAGAGCTTGATAAACTGTTTCGTTCACCTTCACAATACAGCCGTGTCGTGCGCCGGGTCTGTCCGTACCATCCTTTACATTAGGTCCGGAGAAAGTACGTTCTTTCCATGGCCCGTCCATAGAGGTCGACTGAAACAAATGATACCCATAAGGTTTGGCTGCATAAGATTCCGCATAAATAAACCAACCGCTATGATTCGGCCGTTCGATAAAAATAGGTGCTTCACGCATCATATCATTCGGAGTGACAGGTGCTCCCGGATTGGTATAAGGACCAGTCAGATTGGAAGAGGTGGCAATACGGACTGTTTTCCCTGTTTCCGGGGCAACAGCCGGATCGCGTTCGTCTTTCATAATCGCATAATAAACACCGTTTACTTTACGGATAATAGCATCGATAATAGCCATATTCTCATCCGTACCGGTAAAATTGAATAATTTCTGTGGTTCCGTATAGGTCTCGAAATCCTTTGTCAACACATAGAGAGTGCGCATACTGTCCCAATCGTCCTTATCCGGGTCGTTGCAGGCATGCCAGCTTATAATGTACTGTTCGCTATCCTTGTCATAAAACATTTTGGGTGCTCCCCAATAATAGGTAGTATAGAATCCCTGTGCATTACTACGATTAAAAATCATTTCATTCAACTGGGTAGATGTCCATGTCACCAGATTTTCCGAACGCCACAAAGCCAGCGGATTGACTGCAATCATATAGAAAGCTCCGTCATGTCCCTGACAAATATCAGGATGTCCAATGTAAGCGCTATTGATGATCCGGCCTTTATTCAGTGTTTCCCAGTTGATGCCATCCCGGGAAACAGCATAATATAACTTTCCATAATTTGCATTAGTCATGTGGGCGAACAAATATCCGCCATCAGTTTCCACTGGAATTTCTTCTCTGCCTGTTTCTGCATCATCCGAACACGACCAACTCATTAAAGACAATAATAGACCAATTATATAGTAACTCATACGTTTCATATCTTTTATTCAGTTAATAGGTTTAATTTATACTTTGTTGCGCTTTGCTCTTATCCTCCGCCCAACCCGGACGTTCCCAAGTCTGCTTCAGCTCTTTTCCATAAGAAATGGCCTGTTCGACTGCATAGTTAGGAATCGGCATGTATTGATGCGTCGGCATTATGCCTTTTGCCTTATACATTTCTTGCGCGTATTTATTAAAACGGATCAAGTCAATCTTTCGATTACCTTCATAGAAAAATTCATGTCCCCGCTCTATCAGAATAGCGTTTAAAAAAGCGTCTTTTGTATTGGTTGTCACACTCGGCAAGTCCGACAGCCCGGCTCTTTTCCTCACCTGATTCACCGCATTTATAGCAGCTACGGAAGGTACAGTTCCTGTTTTACGCACTTCTGCCTCTGCATACATCAATAATACATCGGCCCATCTTGCCAAAGGAATATCGGTACCCTGGAAAGTAGTCATCGTCTCCTGCGGGAATTTATTTATAATATATCCGTTCCATCTCACCCCCAGATTATCTTTGTTGATAACGACACCATTCTTGTCCTTATAACTGGTTACAATGGTTTTCAGACGACCGTCGTTGCTTTCGAAAGCATCGTAGTATTTTTTATCCATACTGAAAGCCTGGAACCATCCACCTCCCATTGGAAAAGGATCCCCTTTTGCCACATCAGAAGGTAAAGCCCACATCAGGAAAGGATTCGCATTTCCATGCTTCGGGTTACCATCAGCAGTAGGGCTACAACTGACAGCCATAATCATTTCTTTATTGAATTTATTGGCATTCTTGAACAGGTCAACGTACGGAGTACTTCCGGTTTTAAACAAATCATATTTGCCCGTATTGAGTTCATTATACATATCAATCGCTCTCTGATAATAACCTTCCATGTGTTCACCCTCGTTCAGACAGTGTTTCATCAGGCAGAAGCGGGCATAGTCACGCGTATAGCGTCCCAAATCCGGGGCTACTTCGGGAGCATTCTTTGCGGCAAATTCCAGATCATCCGTAATCCATTGAGTCATTTCATCCAAAGAAGGGCGCACGGTATTCGACAACGCTTCCGGATCAATTACTTTTTCGGGATCCAGGATTACCGGTACGGGACCGTAAACATGCAACAGGAAGTACATCATCAATCCACGACACAAACGTGCTTCTCCAAGTAAATTATTCTTCTTTTCTTCCGTAAGAGCAGTCAGGGGAGCTTTTTCCAACGTTCCAATCACTTCAGTCATACGGGTCACCTGGGCTGTTTTCGGGAAATGATTCAAGTTACCACCGTCGTCTACATTTCCACGCCAGTAATAAAAGCAATTACTGTAATCTCCTTTACTAAGGCGTTCCCAGTCTGCACCTACTGTGGTAGCAGGCGCACATATATCAGAAGCAGAATCAAACATACGCACCGCTCCTCCAGACTGTATATGAATACCATGTTGCAAACCACCCGAACCCATATCATACGTCCAAACCGTAGTATAAGGCAGGTAGCAAACCATCATATAGGAAACATACTCTTGCTCTGTGGAAGGATATTCTCCCTGTAACAAAGCTCCGTAAATATAAGGATCAAAATTATTCTCACAACTACCGAATAAGAGTTGCAAGGAAACAAGCATCGGTAAAAAGAACTTCTTTTTCATACGACATAATTTGTTAGATTTCATAGCTTGAAGTTTAGAAGGTTAATTTTGCACCTATTGAATAAACTCTCATTTGAGGATATTGTCCTCCGGTCAGATTCGAAGAAGAAGTGTTGATTTCAGGGTCATATCCTTTGTATTTGGTAAAGGTCAAAGGATTCTGAAAGTCGACAAACACACGTATTCCTCTAATATACCCTTTAAATATGGATAATTCTTTGGGACCCAGGTTATATCCCAATGTGATGTTTCTCACACGCACATAAGAGGCATTTTCTCTTGTATAATCAAAGCCCAGATTTTCGGGTAAAGCCACTGATTTACTGATTGCGATACCCGGGAAATGTCCGTTCATGTTTGTCTGGGTATTCCAGATGTTATAAGAATAGATACCAACATTGTGCGCATCCACTCCTCTGGAGAGATTTCCGGCATCTGCACTATAACTATATGCGTCATTCCATTTCTTTACACCTAATTGTCCGTACATAAATATATCCAGATCAAAGTTTTTCCATGTAAATGTATTGCCAAAACCAAAATATAATTTAGGAAGCATGTTATCCATGTAAGAGTCATTCACGTCAATAATTCCATCACCGTTTTTATCTTCGACAATAGGATAACCCGGCATACAGGCGGCAGGTCCCAATGAACGTTGCGATTCGGGCATATTACTCTTATCCACATCGATAATATCGGTCGTTTTATAATAATAGAATGCATTCATCGGTTCATTTTTCCTTTTCTGATATTTCTGATAATCATAGTTAGGCATACGTTCTATCCATACTGCGTTATAATGGGACATCGTAATTTGAGAGGTCCATTTAAAATCATGTGTCTGGAGATTCAATGAGTTCAGACTTACATCTACTCCGGTACGTTTATAATGCCCTCCATTAATTGGACGTGTTCCGTGCATTCCCAATAATTCTGTCGGCGCTGTTCCCAACAAATGGGTTACGTCGTTACGGAATACATCTACACTACCCCAGATTCGATCTCTAAAAATAGAAAAATCCAATCCGATATTTTTCATGACTGTCTTTTGCCAGGTGACATCTTCATAGTTAGCGCCGGACAATATGTAGGGAATGTAAGTTACCGAATTATTATTGAATTGAACATCCTCGCGGGTTGTCGTTACAATACCGTATAGTGTTGTACCCAGGTTATCGCTACCTGTTTCACCGTAACTGGCTCTTAATTTCAACATATTAATCCAGGAGATATTCTTTATAAATGATTCTTCGTTCATCTTCCATGCAAGAGAAACAGATGGAAAGAAGGCGTATTTCTTACTGGGAAAGAATTTATCCGTACCGTCACGACGCAATGAAGCGGATACTACATAGCGTCCGAATAAGTCGAAACTTCCTCTGACAAACTGTGATCTCTTTTCATTCTTATATTTATAGGAAGTCGGATAGAAAGGACCGTCTGCCATACCTACGCTACTTCCCTGTATATGGTCATTGGCATTTTCATAAGATATATCCGAACCATCGCCACTATCAAGATAACGTCCCATACCGGCCATCAAATTCATATCCAATAACTCTCCAAATTTATGTTGGAATGTTAATGTACCTTCGAGAGTGCTTTGCTGCCTTTTTCCATATCCTAAGTTTCCTCTGGATTTACGTTGCAATGCGTAGTAAATATCAGAAGGAATGTAAGAATCACGAGAGGTATTTTCCTTGTTCAAGCCATACAATACTTTGGCTGAAAGCATATTCTTGATAATATCGACATCCAGTGAGAAGTTCATGTAGTAACCATTTTGCTCGGATTTGTCATTAATATCTTGCATGGAAACGGGATTAGGCGTCCGGCTGAATACATTATATTGTCCTTCGGCATCGTACACGGGAAGATAAGAGGGATAGAAGATTGCTCCGAAAAGTGCTCCGGCTCCCTGATCTCTTAAGTTTCCGACATCTCCGCCGACAGTAGAGTTCGTGTAATTATTCTGATTCAAGTTGACTATTGTTGTCAGTTTCAGGAAATTAGTCAGCTGGGATGTGATGTTTGTACGCAGGGAGTATCGCTCCATATCCGAATTATAAACGGTAGCGTCTTCTTTATAGTAGTTAACGCCCAGATAGTATTTAAACTTTTCCGAACCACCGCTAATCGTCAGATTATGATTGGTCACTGCACCTGTTTTCAGTACCTTGTCCAGCCAATCCGTAGTCGGGGCATTGGCTATTTGTGTCGGTGTAAAGATAGGTGTCCATTTATCGTCATAAGCGGCATTTCCATAAGGATACTGGCCTTTGTCATATAAATAATTCTCTTTACTGAACACATTCACCATGTTCATCAGTTCGGGTCCGCTCAATACATCCAGGTAAGGATAATGTTTTTGCACGGAATAGCTTCCTTCATACACGATGGTCGGTTTTCCCTCTTTTCCTTTTTTGGTGGTCACCAGAATAACACCATCCGCTGCTCCGATACCATAAATTGCTGCAGAAGCATCCTTCAGGATTTCAATAGATTCAATATCATTGGGATTTAATCCTGCCAGTCCGGCACGATTGACGGAAGAAGGAAGTGACGTACTTCCCGTGCCGACTTCAAAAGAGCCGCTAGGCATAACTACTCCATCCACCACATAAATCGGTGTACCACCTCCACGAATGGAGATATTGATGCCTCCTCCCGGCTGGGGACTGGCAACGGTTGCCTGCAAACCGGCAGCACGTCCCAGCAACATTCCTGAGATATTGCTAGTAGCCGCTTTGGATATTTTTTCAGTTTTTACGGTAGCGATAGAAGTAGTCAGGTTTTTACGGGAGGTTGTACCATACCCCACCACTACCACCTCGTCCAATATTTGCAGATTTTCAGCCAAGGTGACAGATAAAGATACCCGGTCGCCCACCTTTACTTCCTGTGTCTGATAACCGATATAGGAGACTTCCAATACAGCTCCCGGTGACACTTCCAGAGAGAACTTAGCATCCAAATCAGATGCGGTTCCGTTGGTTGTTCCTTTTTCCTTGATGGTAGCACCGATGATCGGTTCACCGTTGGCATCGCTCACTGTACCTGTGACTTTACGCTTTTTAGTGTCTTTAGAGGTATTCTGCCGCGCTTGCCCTTTTTGGACAATAATATTCTTGCCCTTTACCTCATAAACAACTTCTTGCCCGTACAATATCTGATCGATAGCTTCATTCAATTGTTTTGCCTTTACACTTACAATCTTCCTGGTATCCAGGTCTCCCACTTTATATACGAAAGAATATCCGCTTTTATTCTTCAATTGCGTCATTGCTTCTTTCACTGAAACATTATTCATTTTCAATGAAACGGCCTGGGCTAGTATTGCTATGTTAAGGCAAAAGAGAGCCACGACCATTAATATGGCCTTCTTCCTGTAATTCATAAAATAAACAAATTATTTAATTAAAACTTGAATAACTCGTTTTAAAAGAGATGTATTTTGCTAACTTTGCATAATCTCTTTTGAAAACATGCTCACGTTTGAAAGTTGTTGAAGAAGAGATTCAGGAGCCGGAAGATGTTCGAGATCTTCCGGTTTTTATTTTTCTCTCCTTATCATTCACTAAAGACTATTCAGTATTATTTCCTTTACTCATATTCTTCAATTATAAGGTTAAACAATCATAGTATTATAATCTCTGGTAACCGGTTAATAGATAGTTATATTGCGCTCTTCAATTTTATATTGTATTTTCTCTGTAGATGCCAACGCATCCAACACTTCCTGAATACTTTGTTCCCGACGGACGAAGTTTCCGTAGAACCGGAATTTATTTAATGAATCATTAGCTATGTGGATATTCACATTGTAGCTACGTTCCAGTTCTTTCACGATGTCCGGCAAAAGTTCTTCATCAAAAAACAGATAGCCATCCGTCCATTGGGAGGCATTGGAGGCTGTGACCGTTTCTACGGTCATCAATCCGTTCGCTTTGTTTAATATCGCTCTCTCGTCGGGTGCAAGGAAAGCTTCTTTCTCTTTTTTCAGTAAATTATTTAATTCCACTTTCCCTTCCAACAAGGATACTACCACTTCGTGATCTTCCGGATAATCGCGGAAATTAAATTTTGTTCCCAATACCTGCAATTGCAAATCTTTAGTCTTTACAAAGAAAGGGAGTTTCTCATTCCGTTGGACTTCAAAATATCCCTCACCTTCTAATTCTACTTTACGGTTATCTACTCCAAAGCCTTGTGAGTAGGTCATTCGTGAACCGGCATTCAACCAAACCAATGTACCATCAGGCAAATAAAGTTTCGTTCTTGATCCTAAAGGAGCCTCTACGGATATATCTGCAAAAGTGTCTTTTACATTCACTCCTCCCTGCCAATATGAGAAGCATCCTACTGCAAGTATGACTGCGATAATCGCGGCATAACGCCACAACGCCGACAAACGGAATTCCTGGCGAGGAGCTTTCTCCACTTGCTTCCGGCTCCCGATACGATTCTTAAAGGTATCGAATGCCTTGTCTTTATTGTATTTCGACGCGGCTTCACGGCTCACGGCAGAGAACCAGACTTCCCGTTGCTGAATAAAATAATCCTCATTTTCAGGTGATGCAGCTATCCATGCTTTTAGTTCGGCTAAAGCATTTTTGTCCAAACCTTCGGTCAGATAGGTTGCAATCAATTCATCAATATGTTTCTTTTCTTCTTCCATTTTTCTGCGTTCTATAAAGGAGACAGTAGATTTTTAATTGAGGGTAGTCTAAAAATGACTTTTTTTCGTTTTTACCCGAAAAAAAATAAAAGTAGAGTAATCAGATATTTACTTAGATTCGTTTGTAAAGATGCTAATGCATTCTTTATATGATACTTAACCGTATTGACAGAGATGCCTAACTCTTGAGAAATTTCTTCGTATGATTTTCCTTCAAAACGGCTTTTATCGAACACGCGACGACATTCGTTCGGCAATTTATCAATGGCTTTATATATTTCCTCTTCCAGTTCACGCTCCAGCAATGTCCCCAACGGATGCGAATCGGATATCGTCATTTTATCGTCTGTTATCTCATCGGGCATCAGAGATGAAAACGCAATCTCGCGCTTTTCCCATTCTGAATTAAGATAGTTGATACAACGATTACGGACGGCTCTCAACAAATAGCTACGGATGGAAACGGAAATCTCCAGCGTTTCACGAATCTCCCATAAATGAAAAATGGTATCTCCGACAATGGTTTCCGCAAGGAATTGATCTCTTACATAGCCGCTCGCGACATGACACAGCAGAGCATAGTGACGGTCATAGATGTATTGATAGGCATCTTCGTTACCTGTCTTCAACTGCTCTACTATTAAAGTTTCAGTATGCTCCATGGATGTATTAGTCGAGTTAATGGCACAAATTTAGAGAATTATTCGAGTTAAAAGCAAAATTAATAAGAAAACCCTCCAAAGAATTTCTTCTCTGGAGGGTTTAACATACCATTTAATATAATTCGTTTATCAATACGGTAGTTACACTTTCCTTTCCTAAATAAAAAGCCTTTGCTTTTATCAGTGGAGCATCACATGCTATCTGTGTTTGCCATTCTACAGAACTTTCCGTAGGTTCACTGCCATCGGTTGTATACCGGATTACCGCATTGGGATTGGTAGTATTAACAAGTAACAATCCATCCTTTACTATAATACCTGGAGGAGATACCCGGAAATTAATACCTCGTTTTGCCAAACGGGGCAATTCATAAGTTACAATACCGGCATTATATTTTCGTTTGGCATCCATATATACTTTGCCGTCCGGAGACAATGCCCACGATGGTTGAGCATTCCAAACGCGTTCTGCCAGTCCAAAGACTTTCGGGAAAAGATAATATTCTATTTGTTCGAAACTACGGATTGTCTCCGCCCAGATTTGTCCGGACAAACCTTTGATATTCTTATACCCCTCTTTTGTCAAAGGTTGCTTACCGTTTGAGGCTGTTTTTACATCCACAGATTCACCTTTCAGATTCCGCCGTAAAGACTTGTAAATATCAAAAGGCAACATATCAAACGTTACGTACTCATCTACGTAACCACCCCAACGTAACCCCGGTTCTTCCACATGATAACAATAGGCCATATCCAAATAGAAATTACCCACATTACAGAGTATAATAGGATAGCCCGCATTTGCTAACTTATACGGAACTTCATCCCCACCCTGTTCCGGAATTGTATTCCAGCAATAATTCAAGACCTTGCTATTTCTGAAATGTTCGTTCACGGTATTATCCGGATTCATAACTATGTCTTGCCATCCAACTGCTTGTATATTACGTTTATCCAACATTTCCAGAATTTGCCCCAGAAAATAATCTTTCAAATCCCGTATCTTAGTCAGTCCATGTTTTTTCATAAAAGTACGGCAGATAGAAGAACCTTCCCAAATACCTTCCGGCACTTCATCTCCACCCACATGGAAAGCAGTCAGTTCTACTCCTGCATCCTGATACATCTGCACGATTTCGTCAATCACTTTTTCAAGAAAATGATAAGTGGAAGGCATGGCAACATTAATCACATTGTCTGTAAAATTTTGTGCAGACAGATATTGAGAAGTATCTGCAAAGTCAGTCAAAAGATATTCTTCCGCTTTCGATTGGTCTATATCTATATATTTCTGATAACGGGCATTCATGGCTTTAATCGCTGCCCGGGAATGTCCGGGAATGTCTATTTCGGGAATAACTCTGATATGCCTTTCTTTCGCGTATTTCAGAATATCCATGAAGTCACTGCGAGAATAATATCCGTTGGCTAATGAAGTAGTATCTGTCTCATTCCATCCCCAGGCATACGCAGGATAAAGGCACATCTGTTCATCTGTGGTATGTCCTCTGCGAGAAGCTATTTCTGTCAATTCCTCCAATCCGGGTATTTCCACACGCCAGGCCTCATCGTCACTCAAATGCAAATGCAGTACATTCATCTTATAGAATGACAATATATCGATCAGTTTCAGCAAATCTGCTTTCTTTGTAAAATTGCGGGCTACATCCAACATAATTCCCCGATGCCCCATGTCCGGATAATCGGTAATATGAAGATTAGGAAGCGGAGCAGAAGTTAGTTCCATGTTATCTAATAAGGCAAGCAATGTTTGACAAGCATTAAATATGCCATGTGCATCATTAGCTTTCAAAGTCAACCGATTATTCTTTATCACGATTTCGTAATATTCATCGGGATATTGACAGGTAATAGGAACCTCCATTTTCTTCAATTCAATGATTGTTTCTTCATCCTTATCGGAAACGCTGCATCTTAATAATGAAGCCAGTTGACTTTTCAATAAAAGAGCTTCCTCTTTAAACGTATCATCAAACTTCAGACAGACTTTTTGAGAGAAAGAAGAAACACCGCCCGTCTTTTCCACTTTTTTAGGAGCAGGAAAAAGAGAAAGCATATCACAATCTACCGGTTTGCTGAAATCATCATTCTGCTTATAGAAATAATTTCCATCTGCATAGGGAAAGCTGTTCCTCGAGCTAACCCATTGGGCATCGGGCTTAAAAAGCTCGATCTCGATGGGGACATTTTGCGGTTGTAACGGTTTTCCTTTTTCATCAGTAGTTACCACATAAGCCCCTTCAGGAACCGAGGACACATTAATCACATTTCCTTCACTCAATATGGTAAAAGTGATTGTTTCACCCGGTGGCAATGCCTTGTAGTGTTCAGTGGGGTACATTTTATAGTAAGTCGAACCTAAACATTCAATTTCCAGCGGTGCATTAATAGGTTGCTGATAATAAATAGGTGTCTGATTAAAATAGATCACCCAATTATTAGTCAAGGATTTATTCCCATTATTCGTCAGGCAGAATGTATTCTTAAAATATCTGGCTTCCACACTATCTTTTTCCAGTTTCCATGTTAAGGATAGCTGTGAGGAAAGGGGCTGTTTACCAGCCCCGCAACCAAACAGGCATATCCCCAACATCATTATCCATATATTCCTCATAGTTATCATAAGGGAATTATTTAGTTAATGAACGAATACATTCCACCTCTTCTGCCGAATAAGGAGTTCCATCACTACGAAATATATCGTGGAACCACAATGGAGGTTCAACAACATCAGGCAATGGAGTATCCCATGCAAAGATCGTATTTGTTTTTCCGGCTACAAGGCCCCAGTTGATTGCACCGATATTTTCTTTCTTCAGCATTGGCATAATATCCTGGAAAGTGCTATTTTGAGTACGTGCCATATATTCCGTACAAATCATCGGGCGGCCATATTGCTTCAATGTGTCAATGAGCCGTTGATGCGAATCCAAACCTTCATACGTATGATAGGTTATCACATCCGAATTTTCCAATTGGAACTTATTCAGATTAGTCAGGCTCATATCCCAAACTCCGGCCGACAAAGGTTGTGACGGATTCACCGTTCGTCCCCACGTAAATATTTTCTGCAATAACGGCAAACTTCTTTCACCGTATCTATATCCTCCCGAACCTCCGGGCTCATTATATAAATCCCATAATACAATTCTCTTATCATCCTTAAAGGTAGTCAGGATATCTTTCACATAGCTTTCCAATACCGGAAGTATCACTGCCGTATCGCCTTTATAATACAGATCACCCGGGTCACGTGCCCATCCCGAGTTGTGTACTCCCGGCTGTGGTTCCGGCTGTTTGCCAGCCTGATATACAGGATTCCAACAATCATCCAGGAAGACGAAGATGGTAGAGATATGATGCTTGTCGGCAATAGTAAGGTATTCATTGATACGTTTCTTAAAGCCTTCCTTATCTGTTTCCCAAACCAGGTGATGCAAATATACGCGCATACAGTTCATGCCTATTTCTTCCGCCCAACCCAGTTCACGATCAATAGTCACCGGATCAAAAGTATCTGCCTGCCACATCTCCATTTGGTTGATTGCCGTGCTCGGAATAAAATCGCATCCACGAAGCCATCCCCATTGTTTATACCACTCATTAGCCTGCTCTTTTGTCCAGACCTCACGAACAGAGACCGTTTTCTGGTTGCAGGCAATCAACATAGCACCAATAAAAAAGGAAAGTAATATCTTTTTCATATAATCGTTTTACTTTATCAAATTAAAAATCTTTTTATTTTCTCCACGTAAATATTACCATATCACCCGGTTCGACTGCTATCGTAGAGCCGTCCGGAGTAGTCGTTGAACCATTTTTCAACACTCTGCTAACAGAACTATCCACATCGATAGACAGGTTCATCACATTACGAAAATCTCTATTTACTACCACAAGATATTGATTACCACCTTTCTCCAGGACAGAGACAACCGCACCTGTATCACTCGTAGTCAATGATTTTATAGGAGTCGGCAGACTTCCCAAAGCCTTCGTGCCTTCAGGTATTTCACTTCCGGTGTGAGATACAGAAATAACCTGTGCTCCCAAGAATATACCTGCAAGCTGTTGTACTTCCTGATTAACTGTCTTGACCAGATCATACACTTCGGTCGGATCGTCATGTTGAAGTCCGCGATAGGTAAAATACTGGATTGCCTGCGCACCATAAGCTAAATCACTGAAGACTTGTAACCTCAACTCGGGCAATGTCGGTATCTTATAAAAATGAGTTTCATCAAGCTTATGAGAAAGTGCAAGTGCAAATGCCCAAAACGGCTTTTTGTTCTCTTTAGCAGCAGCCGATATTTCTTCCAGATTCCGATACCAGTCCGGACGAATAATGCTTGGAGCACCATTTATAGAGACAATAGGATAATTGTCAAACGAAATAAACGGAACAGGGACTTGTTCTATAAACGACTTTACATTTTCAGAATAAAGTTCTTTCCCCCATGCCCAATTGGGGTACAAGTTTATATAACAAGGATGATGGCTGTCAATGGTTTTAATTTTCTTCACCAATTCGCCCAAACCCGGCAAATCATTCACTTCCGGTTCATCCTTCAAATGATAGGCATACAAAGCCGGATGATTCATCATCGCTTTTACGACCTCTTCGGCAGTAGCAACAGACAAGAGATCCTTAGAAGAAGTTATCATTTTCACTCCGGTCTTCTGTGCGGCGTCAAGCACCTTCAATGTTGTTTCCAAATCATCATACCATCCCAGATAAATATTAATGCCGGATGCTTTCATCACCGGGAATTTCTCCAGCGACTTATCTGCTTCCACTCCGGTCCATGCTATAATCGGGAATTCTCCATCAGTTGTAGGGATATAAGAATTACCCTGAATGATCTCAATTTCCTGTGTCTTTACTCCATTAGGTACTACGCGGAATACAGCCGTACGTCCGGTTCCTGTATTTGCATTTGCAGTAATTGTCACAGTTCCGTTTCCACTCCCTTTGGTCGGTGAGATGGTAACCCAAGACTGATCCGTCTCGTTTACAAATTTCCATTCCGTATTAGACTTTATCGAATAAACCTCCGTAAAACCGTCATTACCGATCTGTAACTTCTCTAAATTTCCGGAAATAGAAAAAGAGGCTTTCTCCGGATCCATCGAACAAGACATTAATAACATTGGCAACATCGAAAAAAAGAACGTAACCAGAAATTTCTTACTATATGTTTTCATTGATATATACATAATTCTATTGAATATTAAATTAAAGACTATTAATCATGATCCCCTCTTAATTGTAAGGAGTCAATCGTATCACTTCACTGGCTTTATCAATATGTATCGTATAAAGTCCGGCTTTAAAATCAGGACCGGGAATCAGATCGCCGGGAGCATTTCTCGTAACCAAGTTGACAGGCTCAACCGTATATGAGTTCTTCGTATCTTCCTCTTGCGCCCATCCATATCCTCTATAGAACTTAAATCCCATCGTCTGGTCGATGTATACAACTGCTTCGAAAGTATTTGCACCGACCTTTTTAAAGAAGAACCACTGGTGAGGATATGCGAAGTCCCAAGCGAGCGTAGCCACATAAGGTTCACGTGGGAATCCGACTCCAGCACCGAGAATATACATCACTTCCGGATAAAAGACATCCCGCGGCCGCTCCATATACATAAAACCGTTTGATGTATTATATTTCAAATTATAAAGTACCGACGGACCATCGAATTTTGCTTTGCTCCCTGAAACATCTTTAAAGAATTCCGGCCGGAGCATATTGGTGACATCACTACCAAAACCTATAAAATTAATCTTGGCACTTTCTACCAACTGAACATCCAACTGGACATATCCTCCTCCCACATCAAAGAAGCGGGACTTATCAATATCAATGCTGTATGTCAGAGTCTTATCAGCCAAGAAGCTCAACATATCAAAAGTGATATTCTCCAATGTATAACTCCCTACCTTAGGAGTCGGAATCGAAGTAGCTGCATCATCAGTCACAATCGCGATCTTATCGTCTGAATATCCCCATACCAAACCGGAATAATCAGGTTTGTTATTTATTATCTTTTCGGCAACTTTAAAATGGTCGCCAATCCCTGCCAAATCCGCCGCACTCGTCCGGAAACTATAATCCGTTTCATTCTGACTCTCCTTGTCCATTTCATACACATTTCCCAAATCATCAACAAGGTATAATTGGGAAGGTGTTTCCGGACGGGTCACCGCCACACTTGCGGCCTCATCCAAAGTCAGAGTCGACTCATTGCCACCTAAATCATTTACAGCTTTTATAGTCACCACAGGACGTCCATTCTGGAAACCGGCAACAAAAGGTAAAGTAGCTTCCTCTTCAATAACTGCAGAACGTCCGCTCAATCCTTTAGACAAATTCAAGATTTCGGCTCCATCCATTGTCACTAATAATTGGAATGAAACCAAATCATTATATTCATCACTGACCTGTGCGGTGAACTTCACTTTATCACCAGCCGCCACAACCGTTTCACCATTCACTCCCCGCAATACGGCATTTTCTATTTTAGGTTTTGAAGGTGTAGGCCACTCCGGCCATTCACTTGGCTTACTAACATCATCTTTTGCACACGAAAGGAGCAATAACGACGACATGAATAATACGTATATCTTTTTCATTTTTCTTAAGATCTCTAGTTTAACAATAATGAATGATGACATTAATTGCGAGCTGCCGCAAGATCCGCTTTCCATCCCTCACGTTCAAATGTCTGTGCCAACACTTTTCCATAAGATTCCGAAGCTTGTTGAACCGCATAATTAGGAATAGGCACATATTGATGTGTAGGAGCCACTCCTTTGATCTTCGCTGTACGCTGCGCATACTGATTAAAACGGATGAGATCTATTTTACGCATCCCTTCATACAACATTTCATGTCCTCTTTCCGTAAGTAAAGCATCTAGGAAGGCTTCAACATTCGCTGTTGCCGATGACGGAAGATCTCCCAGTCCGGCACGCTTACGCACCTCATTGACCGCAGCAATAGCATCAGCGGACGGAGCTGCATTGTTTTTACGTACTTCGGCTTCCGCATACATGAGCAATACATCCGCCCAACGGGCTAACGGTATATCAGTCCCCTGAAAAGCCGTAGCTGTTTCCACCGGGAATTTATTAATTATAAATCCGTCCCATGTGGTTGTATTCCGGTCAATCCAAGTTCCGGCAGTCGTATAATATTTGGTAAGGATCACTTCACGACGTTTATCCAAAGGATCATACGTATCCCAAAATTTCGGAGACACGTTGAAGGTTTGTCCCCATCCCTGCCCTTGCAAGTAGAAAGGAGTCGGATTTCCCTGATCGTCCACTCTGGCTGCATTATCGGGAGTAGCGAGCATCATCAGCGGGTTAAAGTTACCGGACTTATTCGTACCGTCCGCCGTTTCATCACAGCTGACAGCCATAATCACTTCCGAATTGAAGTTATTGGCATTTTTAAATTGCTCAATATAAGGATTATCCCCTTTCTTGAAAAGACTATACCGCCCCTTCAACTCATTATACATATCAATTGCTTTCTGATAATAACCGGACATATAATAGCCTTCATTCAGGCAATGCCGCATGATGCATACACGTGCATAGTCTTTATTGTAACGTCCCTGTTCCGGCTGTGTATCTGCAATATACTGATAAGCATAATCAAAATCAGCCATAATCCACTCCGTCATTTGCTGCAATGTCGGACGTACCAGATTTTCCAGCTTTGAAGGATTAATCAGATCGTCCGGATCGACAATCAAAGGAACAGGACCATATACATGCAATAAATAATACATCATCAATCCACGGCAAAGACGGGCCTCGGCAATAAACTCCCTTTTACGCTCTTCGGAGACCACTTCGGTAGAAGCCTTCTCCAAAGTTCCAATCACATTGGTGAAGTAGGAAATCTCACTTACTTTCGGAAAATGATTCGGCCTTTCGTCACTTAACGTACCACTCGTATAATAGACACACTGACTGAAATCGGCTTTGGAAAGAAAGTAGTATCCGCCTCCCCAACCATTATTCCACACGGCCATTTCATCTGTTGGATAATCAAAGAACTTCAGTACACCTCCGGCAGGGATATACCAACCGTGCTGATTACCACTTGTTCCGGCACCGATCCAATAGGTCCATGTTGTCGTAAAAGGCATATAGCAGGTCATCATAAATGATTCGTATTCGGCTTCAGTCACCGGATAATTAGAAACATTCAACGTGCCATACATCTTCGGATCAAAATTATCCTCACAACTGCACATGATAAATGCAATCATGACAAACACCTTAAATAATTTATTCTTGTTCATATTTTCAATCTTTTCTTTCGTTACAGGTTTTCTTAGAAACATATTTTTGCTCCGAAGGAGTATGTTCTCGTCATCGGATACTCCGCTTTGGAGCCGTCACCCCCCGTCTTTATTTCAGGATCGACACCTACAAACTTGGTAAAAGTAAACGGATTCTGACAGTCGATAAAAACTCTGATAGAACTCACATAATCACCCACTCTTCCCAGCTTCTTTCCCGAAAGGTTATATCCTAAAGTGATATTCCTGACACGTACGAATGAAGCATTCTGATAATCTTCCTCAAAACCTACGTTACCGGGCAAAGCGACAGCCTTTGTTGAAGCGATACCACGACGGTTTCCATTCTGATTGGTTTGGGAATTCCAGATAGTATATACATATTTGTTCGAATTCTTGGGACTTGTGTAATACACATCTCCGACAAGTGCCCAACGATATGCATAGTTATAACGTGTACGTCCGAATTGTCCATACATAAATACATCCAGATCAAAATCTTTGTATACAAATGTATTTCCAAAGCCTATGTGAATTTTTGGAAGTGTATTCCGCATCTTTACATCATCAATCGTTATTTTATTATCCCCATTCGCATCCTTTATAATCGGATAGCCAGGTTGTTGCGCGTCTGCCGGCAAAGACTTCTGCGATTCGGGCATATTGCTTTTATCTATGTTGATAACGCCTTCCGTTTCATAGTAATAATAAGCATTCACCGGTTCGTTCTTACGGATTCGATATTCTTCATAATAATAGTTGGGCATCCGTTCTTTCCAAACGGCATTATGATGTGATAAGGTCAATTGTGAGGTCCACTTAAACACACGGGGGATTTCAAAGTTAAGTGAGTTAATAGTCGCATCCCATCCGTAACGTACATAATGTCCATAATTCATCGGAACGGAAGATGTCATACTAAGCGGAGAGGCAGAGTCATATCCCAGCAAGTTGGTTACATCATTGCGGAACATATCAAAACTTCCCCAGATTCTATCTTTTAAGACTGAAAAGTCTATACCTATATTTTTCATGGTAGTCTTTTCCCAGGTAACATTCGGGTAATCAGGACCGCTAAGCAGATAGGGTACATAAGTCACTGAATTGTTAGAGAACTTGATATATTGGGCTGCCAGACTGAAAGTGCCATAAAGCGAACTACCCAGATTATCATTACCTGTCTGTCCATAACTACCACGAATCTTCAACTGGTCAATCCATGATATATGCTTCATAAACGGCTCGTTAGATAATTTCCAGGCCAATGATACTGAAGGGAAATAGGCATATTTCTTTCCCGGGAAAAATTTATCCGTTCCATCTCGGCGAATAGTAGCGGCAACTACATATCTGTCGAGCACATCCACACTTGCCCTGGCAAATTGAGAACGACGTTCATCGGCTGCCCTGAAAGAAGTCGGGTAGAAAGCGCCTTCCGCAGCTTCCACCTTATCAGCAGCAATGTGATCGTTAATCTGTTCGTAGTCAAGTTCAAGACCATTTGAATCGTTCGTATACCTTCCCATACCGACTACGGCATCGACACGTAACAAATCTCCAAACTGCTTTTTGAAAGTCAACGTGCCTTCCATAGTTTGGTTTCTACGTTCAACATATCCCAAATGCCCTCTTGATTTATACATGTCCATAAAATATATATCAGAAGGAATATACAGATTACGATTGGCATTCTCCTTATTAATGCCATACATCAAACGGAAGGACAACATATCCTTGATTATATCCACATCGGCAGCAAAGTTTAGATAATAACCGCTTGTTTTAGTCCGGTCACTAACTTTTATCATTTCGGCCGGGTTAGGGTAATTTGAATATAAGGTAGGTTTTCCGTCCTCACCTCTGATCGGTAAATAAGAAGGATAGGTTAAAGCCGATTGTATGGCATCATACCCATTTCCACCCCCACCGCCACCGGAAGTTGAGTTTGTATATTCATTCTCATTTACATTAACAATTGCTGTCAACTTAAGAAATGGAAGCAATTGTGAAGATATGTTTGTCCGAAGAGCATAACGTTCCATAGCGGAGTTTTCTACCGTACCTTCCTGTTTGTAATAATTTCCGGACAGATAATATTTCAGCAGTTTAGAACCGCCCGTAATTGTGATATTATGATTATTGATGCTACCATCCTTTAATACACAATCCAGCCAGTCTGTTGTTTGAGCGGCAGCTATCTGTTGAGGTGAGAATTGAGGTACCCATTTATTATCAAAAGGTTTATCACCGTAAGGATACATACCGTTCGTAAATAAATAGTTTTCTTTATTGAAAATGTTGGCAACATTCATATATTCTTCCCCACTCAAAGGTTCCAGATACGGATAGTTTTTCACGATAGAATAATTTCCTTCATAAGTGATTTGGGGACGAGTTTCAGTACCTTTCTTTGTAGTGATCAATACGACCCCATTGGCTGCACCAATTCCATAAATGGAGGCAGATGCATCCTTTAACACTTCGATAGATTCAATATCGGCAGGATTAAGTCCGGCCAATCCCGAACGATTGATAGAGTTGGGCATAACCTGATTTCCATTTCCAACCTCTAAAGAAGTGGAAGGCATCATTACTCCATCTACTATAAAAATGGGAGTACCTGCCCCACGAATTGAAAGGTCAACTGCTCCACCCGGTTGCGGGCTTGTCAACGTAGCTTCCAGTCCGGCAGCCCGCCCAAGCAGCATCTGTGACATATTACTTGTTGCGGCTCGCGATATTTTTTCCGTTTTTACCGTTGCAATGGAAGTGGTCAGATTCTTACGGGTGGTCGTTCCATACCCTACCACAACAACTTCATCCAACTGTTTCGAATCCTCTTTCATCGTCACATTCAACGTCATCGGTCGGGTAATTTTCTGCGTATATGTAGTGTAACCTATTGAAGTAAATTTCAGTGTCGAGCCTTCCGGAACTTGCAACTGGTAATTGCCATCTATACCGGTTATAGTTCCTTGAGTAGCCCCTTCTATCATCACAGTCACTCCCGGAAGAGCCTCGCCGGATTCGTCCACTACCTTTCCGGTCACTTTGACCGGCTGTTTGTTATCCTGTGGTTGAGATGAAACTTTGTTTAATACAATCTGACGTTTTTCAATCGTATAAGATACTCCTTCGCCTTTAAAAAGTTTATCCAGTACCAGAGTCATCCGTTCATTTTTCACAGTAATGCTTACTATACGACTTACATCAACAATGTCTTTGTTGTATAAGAAACGATATTCTGTCTGATTTTCGATACTAGTCAAGACCTCCTCTACAGTCACATTCTTCAGTCGCAATGTAATTTTGGCGGATTGTGCCAAGATAGGTATACTGATAGCTTGCAAAGCTATACAAAACAACCATATAGCACAGATTCTCCCCATTTTTACATTTGCAGGTACATTAATTCTCTTTTTCATTTTTCTAATTGAAATAAGTTTCATACCTTTACATGTTTGGTTATTGGTTCTACAAATAAGTTGATTAACGAATAACTGAATCTTTGGAAAGGAAGGTGAGTCAGACCTTCCTTTTTTTATCAGTTGTCGGAAGCTGAATTCACTGATTATGTCTTTCTCATGGCTTGTATTATTTAAAGGTTAATAAATGTGTTTTTCTCTCGTTTCTATCAATAAGACGTTTCTAAAAATAAAAGCCACATTGGATATCACATTATTTTTTCATCTGCATTATTTTTTCTTCAAACTATCGTTTATCCCAAATAATCTTTCTATTTTTACCCCCGACAATAGAACCTTTACTACAATACTATGCCGAATATCCAACAACAGACTTCCGACGACCGTTTTCTGGTAATAGCACTGAAACAGGATGATAAACAGGCTTTTACCCGATTATTCCATACTTATTATAAAGATTTGGTATTGTTTGGTGGTACCTACATCCCGGAAAAATCTACTTGTGAAGATATTGTGCAAAATATCTTTCTCAAACTATGGAATGACCGGAAGTCATTGGAAATAGAGAACTCACTAAAGTCATATTTACTGAAAGCTGTTCGAAACTACTGCCTGGATGAATTGCGCCATCGCAGGATTATAGATGAGCACGTTGCTTATGAACTTAAATCGGGCTCTATAGATATAGATACGACAGAAAACTACATACTGTATTCTGATTTATGCCGGCAACTTAAAAATGCATTGGAACAATTACCTCCTCAAGAAAGAGAAGTGTTCGAGATGAGCCGATTAGAAAATATTAAATATCAGGAAATTGCCAATCGCCTGAATATCTCTGTCAGAACGGTAGAAGTACGTATCAGCAAAGCGTTGAAGCAGCTTCGCATCTTATTAAAAGATTTTTATTTACTACTTTTTTTCTTTCTTTTCCACTAATGGATGTGGGATTTTCTTTCTGAAACGTCTATTATATATAAGGTAAAATGCATATGATAAATAAAGATTCAGACATAGAAATTATAATCTCCAGATATCTCTCGAAAGAGTCTACAGCAGAAGACATTAAGATACTGGATGATTGGATATCAGCTACTCCCGAAAATTATAAAAGCTTTCTGGCACAAAAGAATATATGGGAGATCAGTCACCCGGCCTTTAATCCGGAAGAGATAGATGTGGACAGTGCGCACAGAAAAGTAATGGAGCAGATTCTCCATCAAAACCGGCCGCCGGTTTCCGTTCGTCCTAAGTTGTCCTTCCTGCACTATTGGCAGCAAGTGGCAGCTATCTTACTTCTTCCTTTACTGATATTATCTGCTTATCTTTATTTTAAACCCGCTTCTCAAATTGCAGAGACTTATCAGGAGCTATTCACTCCTTATGGCACTTGGTCGGTAGTTAATCTGCCTGACGGTTCTAAGGTTTGGCTAAATGCCGGAAGTTCTTTAAAGTATCCGACTCAATTCAATGATAAGCAAAGAGTTGTTTCAATGCAGGGTGAAGCCTATTTTGAAGTAGAATCCGATAAAGAGCATCCCTTCATCGTAAAAACAAAACAACTAACTGTAGAAGCTACCGGCACTGCATTCAATGTGAACGCATACGCTCCGGATCATGTAGCAGCAGTGACGTTAGTAAAAGGAAAGGTCGCAGTTACTCTTGACCAGAAAAAGACGATTTCCCTTTCACCGGGAGAGAAAATTGACTATAATCTAGCCACTTCTTTATATAACGTCAATAAGACCAACACTTATAAATGGTGCTCATGGAAAGATGGAATACTCATTTTTAGAGATGACCCGCTGGAATATGTATTCAAACGTTTGGGACAGACTTATAACGTGGAATTTATTCTGAAAGACGCCGAATTAGGAAAGTATTCCTATAAAGCGACTTTTGAAGGTGAATCTTTAAATGAGATTTTGCGCTTGCTTGAAATGAGTGCACCTATTCGCTGTAAAGAGGTTAGTAACCGCAACAGCAATAATGAGAAGTTTGAAAAGCAGCGTATAGAGGTGAGTAGGATTGTAGGGAAATAAGTTTGTATTAGTACAAACTTAATCGTATGGCTTCAAATTAATTTCATTTGGTAGTATTAAGTTGTACGACACCCGGGTCTCATGCACACCGACACCCGGGTGTTGAACATGCTGACACCCGGGTGTCGTACAATTTATTCTTGCAGTATCTTTTTTTCTTCTCTACTATAAGTTATGATCCCAACCACTATTAATTAAAGTCATTAGTCCCATAACAGTACAGAAACGAATTTATTACTTCATCTTGTATACCAGCGTTCCTCCTTTTACAATATCCTCATGCGAGATTGTTTTCTTCGTATATGGTTCGCCATTCAATGTAATACTATCTACATATTTATGTTCTTTCGACAAATTCTCCGCAATAATCGTGAAAGTCTTGCCATCGGCCAGATGCAAGGTCATCTTCGGCAACTGTGGAGCACCGAATACATATTCCGCACTTACCGGATCTACCGGATAAAATCCCATCGCACTAAGCATATACCAGGCAGACATCTGTCCGCAATCATCATTTCCGCAAAGTCCGTCGGGTTTGTTTTTGTATTGAGTATCAAATATTTCACGAACCAATTCCTGTGTACGTTCCGGACGACCAGCCAGTGCATACAAATAAGTCACATGATGGCTTGGCTCATTTCCATGAGCATATTGCCCGATTAATCCAGTAACATCTGCTAAACTTTCACCTTCTAGCTTAACCGTAAACAATGAGTCTAATTTATTCAAGAAAGGTTTTTCTCCCCCAAACAACTGGATTAATCCTGGAACATCATGTTGTACATGCCAAGTATATTGCCATGCATTTCCTTCCGTATAATCTCCACCGACACTTTCAGAATGTGCCAACGCACTTGGGTTAAACGGAGCTTTCCAAGTTCCGTCAGCTTTGCGCGGACGCATGAACTTCGTCTCCGGATCGAAAAGATTCTTATAATAGTCAGCACGTTTCGCGAAGTAAGCGGCATCTTCCTCTTTACCCATACGACGTGCCATATCGGCAGCAGCATAATCATCATATACAGATTCTAAAGTGGAAGATACAGATTCTGCTTTTATCAGATCTGTCGGGAAATAACCATATTTCGTATAAACCTCCCAATCAGACTTCAACGGATGAGATACAGTCTGCGTCTTCTTTATTATATTGAAAGCACGTTCAGCGTCAAAGCCACGGAATCCTTTGCGATAAGCCTCGGCAATGACTGATACGCCGTGATTACCAATCATACAGAAATTCTCTTTTCCCCACAATCCCCAAATAGGCAGGAAGCCTTGCACTTCACCCTGTTCGATGAGAGAATTCACAAAACCGTCCACACGTTCGGGAATCACTAATGTATAAAACGGATGAGCGGCACGGTAAGTATCCCACAAAGAGAACGTAGAATAGAAAGCACCCGTTCCAGCCTTTACTATAGAGTCGGCAGCATTACGATACATACCGTCTACGTCCGAAATTTGATTAGGCTGAATCAATGCGTGGTAGAAACAAGTATAGAAATTTGTCTTTTCATCATCGGTACCCTCTATTTCAATACGGCTCAAATAGTTATTCCATTCATTGTGGGCGGCAGTTCTCACTCCTTCAAAATCCCAGGCAGGAATTTCTGCTTCCAGATTCTTTTTAGCCCCGTCTATGCTGGTGGTGGAAAGAGCCACTTTCATCATCAGCTCGTCTCCCGGCTGCATGTCAAAAGAGGCTATGATGCGTTTTCCTTTTTCTGTTTCGCCCATCGGAAGATAAAGTGAATCGACTACCGGACGATTGAATTTCATCACAAAGAAATAATCCTGATTGACCCATACCGTGTTATTGACATGCCCTGTCAGTGTTTGAGCATCTTCCCAGTTCACTTCACAACTATTAACTTGTGAATGATATTGTTCTTCTCTCCATGCAGGACCATGTTGCAAGTCAATCAATATAGAGGCAGAATCAGCCTTGTGATAAGTATAGCGGTGAAGGGCAGCATGGATAGAGGCAGTCAGTTCCGCTTTTACCTGTGGATCAGAGAGCTCTGCGGTGTAATATCCCGGAGTAGCCGCTTCTTTATCTTTAGGGAAATGACTACGATAAGCATCCCACGCACGGGCACGTGTGCCAGTGACCGGCATCACCAAAATATCACCTAAGTCCATACATCCCGTTCCATTCAGATGTGTTTGAGTAAATCCCCAAATCAGAGAATCCTCATAAACATATTCAGAACAGTAGCGCCAACCGACTGCACCCGTCACAGGACTGGTCTGTATCATACCGAAAGGATAACATGCGCCGGGAAATGTATGCCCGTTGTCTGCGCCACCGATAAAGGTATTAACGTATTGAGTATAATCCTTTGTATCCGTCTTTTCAGCCGGAGTACAAGAAGAATAATAAAACAAGCCTGCTGCCAGAGTTGCAGCCATAAAAGGGGTTTTTCTTCTCATGGTAAATAT
>NZ_JBDFVF010000048.1:0-34351 GCF_040913205.1 Bacteroides sp. MSSM.1001136sp1_RTP21357st2_D2_RTP21359_211015
GGATAAAGTGGGGACTAGCGCATTAACGTTTTCTCCACTCATGACGGTGATACTTTTTCCGTCACTTAATTCTACAGTATAGCCATTTTCGATAGGTGTGATACCCACGATGACCGGATCATTTAATAAATACTGTAAACTTTCGATAGAAGTGTTCAGTTGATTAGCTGTTTCTTCCAATACTTGGACGCGATTTTTTAGCGAATCAATTTCAGAACGCAGGTCATCCGTTTCTTGGCAAGATTGCAGAACGAATAGCATGCTGCAAATACCAAATAGTAATAGGTAGGTAATGCTCCTGTTTTTCATACGTTTATTATTTCGGGTTATTTATAATTTTCACAATGGCAAAGATAACCGGATAAAATAAGAGTATATGGATAAAAAAATTCAGGAATACGATGAAATAATACATTTTACACGTCTCTGTGATAGATTGCGACTTTATGTATTATTAGAGCAGGTCTACCCATTGCTCGTTGCTTAATATAGGTAATGGCTCACTATCGGTAACAAATGTTTCCGCTAGTTTTCGTTTCTCATCTTGTAGGTGAAGAATCTTTTCTTCGATACTGTTTTGGGTAATGAAGCGGTAAGCAATTACTTGCTTGTCCTGCCCGATACGATGGGCGCGGGCGATCGCCTGCGATTCGGCGGCAGGATTCCACCAGGGGTCTATGATAAATACATAGTCGGCTTGAGTCAGATTAAGTCCCACGCCTCCTGCTTTTAGTGAAATCAGGAATGCCTGGACGTCTTTTTGATCGGTGAAATAGGCGATTTCGGAAGGACGGTTGTTGGTCGATCCTGTTAATAAGGCATATTTCCAACCCCGTTCGTGGAAAGCTTCGGCGAGCACCTCCAGATGTCTGACGAATGAGGAGAAAATTAAAACTTTGTGGCCTTCGCTCTGTAGCGTATCGAATGTTTCGATTATCTGTGCCGTTTTTCCGGATGTTCCGGTATAGTCGGGAAGGATAAGTTGCGGGTGGCAAGATAGTTGTCGTAAACGTAAGATGCCATTTAATACACTAAACGAATGAAGCCTGTCGGTACTTTGAGGATGCTGAAGAAGGATGTTGCGCAGGCTGTTTTTCTCCTGTTCGTAACAAGTATTCTGCTCTTCAGTCATGTCGCAGTAGATGGTCTCTTCGGTAAGTGCCGGAAGTTCCGGAGCTACCTCTTTCTTGCTTCTACGGAGGATAAATGGGGCTGTCAGTTGTTGCAATAATACTTTTGCACGGGCATTCCCCTGACGAATCGGCATTATAAACTGCTTTTGGAAAGCATTTTCCGTACCCAGTAAGTCTGGTTGTATAAAGTGAAATTGAGCCCACAGGTCCTTTAATGAGTTTTCGATGGGAGTGCCAGTAAGTACAAGCCGGTGTTTACTTTGTAGTCGAATGGCTGACCGGAAGGTGAGCGATTCGCTATTTTTGATATTCTGGCTTTCATCGAGCACGATGTATTCGAAACGGTATGAACAGAGTATATCAATGTTATTCCTCATCATGCCATACGTCGTAAAGATCAAGTGAAAATGACCGAAGAATTTTTCCGGTTGTTCCTTGTCTATAGCCATGGTGTTGTTGTATTCCGCCATCGAGAGTGCTGTAAAGCGTTTGGCTTCCCGTCGCCAGTTATGAAGTAGCGATGTGGGGACAACGATCAGGGTAGCCGGTTGTCTGGGGGTAGATGGTTTATATATATACTGTAATAGAGTAAGAGTTTGGAGTGTCTTACCAAGCCCCATGTCATCTGCCAGGCATCCGCCAAATCCTTGTTTATGCAAATGTACCATCCATGAGAATCCTTTCTGCTGATAGGGACGTAACGTTGCTTTGAGGTTTTTGGGTACGGCAATATTTTGTATCTGTTGCTTCACCGGAAATTTCTTTAATTCCTCTTCACCTAAGGCGGTCTGTGCGGCACCTACAAATGTATGTTTCAAGCGGATTCCTTTTTCCGTTTGAATTCCCATCTCTAGTAAATTCGCATATTTGCTGAACCATTCCTCTGGCAGGAGAATCATGCGGCCATCAGGTAACAGATATTCTCTCTTTTCCTCCAGGATATGTTTGCGGAAGCGTGAAAAAGGAATACGCAGATTGCCGATAACAACGGTGATGTGCAATTCAAACCAGTCGACCTCATCGTCACAACTTTGCTCGATGCGTATCTCGTCCAGGCAATAAGGTGTGTTTCCCATATTGCTGGTGAGATGGAAGGACTGCTGCAACATCTCCCGATGGCTGTTGATCCATTCGACGATCGTTTTCTCCGGAGCTTCAGGGGATAGGCTGAAATGTGTATTATTGAGTTGTTGCAGGCCTGCATCCGTTAAGAGCTGAACGACTTGTTCTTCAGCAGTAATGTTCCGGCGAAAAAAGAAGATTTCACCGGATGTTTTCCGATAAATGATTTTTTTCATTTCAAGGGCACTATCCGATGTAAATGTCTGATCTCCATAACGGAAACCAAGCTGCAATGCTTGTCCGTTGTACGTGGTATCTTCGAATGAGAGAATTGCTTCACAGGGGCATTTCTCTTCCATTATACTCAAACCGTGAGTCTCGATTTCATGATAACGAGCAATCGGGATAACAATGTTATCTATGTATTTTTCAATTTGGGAAGCGTCTACGCTGATCGATCTTTTCTTTGTAAAAGGTAAGATGCGTGCGCTTTCAATGTGCGGAAAGAAATATAGCTCCATTCCCAATAATAGCGTGGCTGGTGCGGATGTCAGTACAACCACAGGTTTCAACTCACTTAAAGAGAATGGCTGTCCTTCATAATAGCACTGCAACTGATAACGAAACGTTTTATTGTCAACATGAAACGTTACACGAATTTCTGCATTATGAGGATTTATGTGATAGGCATGATGGGCGTATAGTATTTTACTGCCGGCTTGTTTCTGATAAAAAGGCAGTCCGTTGTCCCGTATCAGTATCAGCATTTCCAACAGTTTCTTTTCGATAGATGGACGGATATCATTCTTTATTCGTTCCGGATCTTCGGATAATTTATGTAAAAAACGCGATACTGTTTTTTCGCGGGAGTAGACACTCATTAGATGCTTCTCTGTATAATAAGAGGCGATATGAATAGCTTGTCTTTCTGCCTCACTCATCTTGCTCATAGCTTCGGGAGAGGCGTGAAATGCTTGTTCTACCAATTGCAAGGTACCATCGTCCAGCTTTTCCGCAATATAGGGAATCAGCAATATGCCGAGTATCGGATGCTCTGTGAAAACGATTATAACTTGTCCGTTAGTTGGTCTCTCTTTCATTCTCTTTTAGACTTTAACAAACAAAGATACGGGAAAATACTTAATTTTGCAGCATGATGGAGGAAAACAAACGAGTATTGCTTGGAATGAGTGGCGGTACAGATAGTTCTGTTGCTGCTATGCGATTGCTGGAAGCCGGTTATGAAGTGATCGGAGTAACCTTCCGTTTTTATGAATTGAATGGCTCGACAGAGTATCTGGAAGATGCCCGTAATCTGGCAGAACGTTTAGGAATACGGCATATAACATACGATGCCCGTGAAATATTCAGTAAACAGATTATTGAATATTTTGTGCAGGAGTATCTGGCAGGACGGACTCCAGTCCCTTGTATATTGTGCAATAATTACCTGAAATGGCCTCTGCTTGCTAAAATTGCCGATGAAATGGGCGTTTTCTACATCGCTACCGGGCATTATGCACAGAATATACAACTAAATAATACCTTTTATATAACATACGCTGCCGACTCGGATAAGGATCAAACCTTCTTTCTATGGGGATTGAAACAAGATATTCTTTGCAGGATGTTGTTGCCGATGGGGGATATTACGAAAGTGGAAGCTCGTGTCTGGGCTGCGGAACATGGGTTCCGGAAGGTGGCAACTAAAAAGGATAGTATAGGCGTTTGTTTTTGCCCAATGGACTATCGAACTTTTCTGAAAAACTGGTTGGCTCAAAATAATGAGGCATTGGCAGAAGAAGAGCAGATGATGGGGGAGAATCAAGCATTGGTTGGAGATTGGCAAGTATTGGTTGGAAGCAATCAGGCAGGACTCAATAAAGTGAAACGAGGAAGGTTTGTCGATGAAAAGGGAGATTTTATTGCCTGGCATGAGGGTTATCCTTTTTATACCATTGGACAGAGACGTGGCTTGGGCATTCATTTGAACCGTCCCGTATTTGTGAAAGAGATTAATCCTGAAAAGAACGAAGTAGTATTAGCTTCTCTTTCAGCTCTGGAGAAAACAGAAATGTGGTTGAAAGACTGGAATCTTGTCAATCAGGAGCGTACTTTAGGGCATTCTGACATCATTGTGAAAATACGGTATCGCAAACAGGAAAACCATGCTACGATTACCATTACACCAGATCATCTACTGCATGTGCAACTTCATGAGCCTTTAACCGCCATTGCTCCGGGACAAGCTGCTGCATTCTATAAAGATGGCTTATTATTGGGAGGAGGGATAATAGTCAACGCCCGGTAATTAGCCGACATAATTTAGGCACGGATTACACGGATAAACACGGAAAGAGAATAAACTTTATCCATGTAATTCGCATAATCCGTGCCTGGAAGAAATTGGAGAGGTGCTTCGAAACGCTCTCCTTGTACAAGCAATCTCTGTAATAAGGATAACTTGTGTCGGTTATGTCTTGGTTTTTGGTTATTCTTCCGAAGGAATACTGTCATTCAGCGCTAACATTGTTTCTATATATTCGCGCGTATTGCTTAATCTGGGGACTTTGTGTTGTCCTCCCAGCTTTCCTTTCTGTGCCAGCCAATCATGGAATAATCCCTCACGGGCAACGATCACTTCCAATGGTTGCAAAGCTATGTCTTTCCATCGTTTCGCCTCATAATCGGAGTTAACCTCCTTCAGTGTGGCATCAAGTATCGCTGCAAATTTTTCTACTGAATCCGGCATCTTAGCGAACTCTATTAACCACTGGTGCCGGCATTTGGCATTCTCATCCATAAACACAGGTGCCGCGGTGTATTCACTAACTTGTGCTCCGGTTTCGGCACAAGCCTTTGCCAATCCTTTTTCAGCGTTATCGACAATCAGTTCTTCGCCAAATGCGTTGATGAAATGCTTTGTTCTTCCTGTGATGACAAACTTATAGGGATTCTTGCTGGTAAACTTCACTGTATCCCCAATCATGTATCTCCATAAGCCGCAAGAAGTAGAAATAACCATTGCATAGTTCTTGTTGAGCTCGACTTCTTCAAGGCAATAAGCTCGTGGACTCTCTTTTCCTACTTCCTCCAGCGGAACAAATTCGTAGAAGATTCCGTAGTCGATCATTAATAACATGGCAGGATCGGAGAGGTCGTTTTGAGTTCCAAAATATCCTTCCGAAGCATTATAAGTCTCTACATAATGCATCTTCGGTGTTTGAATCACCTGCTTGTATTGCTCACGATAAGGAGTGAAAGCGACTCCACCGTGGAAGAAAACTTCCAGGTTGGGCCATACTTCTTCCAAAGCCTGTTTTCCTGTCTTTTCAAGAACACGTTTGATAAGTACCAGCATCCACGACGGTACGCCGGACAAGCTTGTCACATTTACCGGAATAGTGCTGTTGGCGATTGCTTCTATTTTGGTCTCCCATTCGCTCATCAATGCAATTTTCTTGCTGGGTACACGAATGAAATTGATAAGCGGATTCACATTCTGAATCAGAATAGCGGATAAATCTCCTACTAAACTATGGTTGGAGTTGAGGTTCGGACTATGGCTACCCCCGAGAATCAGTCCCTTGCCGGAGAAAAAATGGCTATCCGGATTGATGCGGAAATAAAGAGCTGCCGCATCTTTTCCTCCTCTGTAATGAATGTCTTCCAGTGCCTCTTTGCTGACGGGAAGGAATTTACTTTTATCATTAGTCGTTCCGGAGGATTTTGCAAACCAGCGTATCTCCGATGGCCAAAGCAGATTCTGTTCCCCGGCTCGCAAACGTTCTACATAAGGTTTGATTTCTTCGTATGTTTGGATAGGAACACGTTTTCGGAAATCTTCATAGTTACGGATAGAGGAGTAATCGTACTTTCTTCCCCATTCAGTCTGAGCGGCCTGGTGTATTAAGCGACTTAACACACGATGCTGTATCTCACTAGCCTGACTAGCATATAGGTCTATCTGTTTTAAACGGGAATCGAAAGTCTTACTAATAATTTTTGTAATATTCATTTCTGCTTTAACATAATAATGTTTAGTCGTGCAAAAGTAACTTATTTATCTTTTTTTTCTATCTTTACGACGGAAATAATCGTTAAAAATTGACGACTTTCATAGAATACCCGAGTTTTAGACTAAAAAATGCGACAATGAGAATTGGAATCTTAACATCCGGCGGGGACTGTCCCGGTATCAATGCCACCATTCGTGGCGTGTGCAAAACTGCCATCAATTATTATGGGATGGAAGTGATAGGCATTCACAGCGGTTTTCAGGGCTTGCTGACCAAAGATGTCGAATCTATTACAGACAAGTCGCTTTCCGGTCTGCTGAATTTGGGTGGAACGATGCTAGGAACCTCTCGCGAGAAGCCTTTCAAAAAAGGAGGCGTTGTCTCGGATGTTGACAAACCGTCTTTAATTCTTCAGAATATTCATGAAATTGGACTGGATTGTGTCGTTTGTATCGGTGGAAATGGAACGCAGAAGACTGCAGCCAAGTTTGCTGCAATGGGAGTTAACATCGTATCTGTTCCTAAAACCATTGATAATGATATTTGGGGCACGGACATCTCTTTTGGCTTCGACTCGGCGGTAAGTATTGCTACTGATGCCATCGACCGTCTACATTCCACCGCAAGCTCTCACAAAAGAGTGATGGTGATTGAAGTGATGGGGCATAAAGCCGGTTGGATTGCTTTGTATTCCGGTATGGCAGGAGGAGGGGATGTGATTCTTGTCCCCGAAATCGCTTATGACATTAAGAATATCGGCAATACGATTTTGGAAAGATTAAAGAAAGGCAAACCCTATTCTATTGTAGTGGTAGCGGAAGGTATTCAGACCGATGGGCGTAAACGTGCTGCTGAATATATCGCGCAGGAAATTGAATATGAAACCGGTATAGAAACCCGCGAAACAGTTTTGGGGTATATCCAGCGTGGTGGTTCGCCTACTCCTTTCGACCGCAATCTTTCTACCCGCATGGGCGGGCATGCAACGGAATTGATAGCCAATGGCCAATTCGGGCGTATGGTGACCTTAAAAGGAGACGATATAGCATCTATTCCTCTTGAAGAAGTTGCAGGAAAACTGAAATTAGTTACTGAAGATCACGATTTGGTGATTCAGGGTCGTCGCATGGGGATTTGCTTTGGTTAGTTGCCGGAGCTTCTGTGCCCTGCACTGTGGAAATCTCATCGACGAGGATGTTTTCTTCTGAAACATTTTCCGGTTCTATCTCGGGATTTGCATTCAGTTCGGTTTCGAGTTCATTCTCAAGCCCGGTTGCCAATTCAATCTCAGAATCAGTTGCAAATTCAACTTCCATTTCTGTTTCCATTTCAGTTGCAGTTGCCGAATGTTGTATTTTAATCTCTTCGATGGTTGACATAAATGTCGGTTCCTTTACCTTCTTTATAGCCATCTGGGCGGCATTCTGTTGAGACTCCTTCTTGGAATACCCCGTACCTGTTCCTGCCGGAAGTCCTTCAATGCGTACTTCAGTTTGGAATACAGGGTTGCTGTCATGGTCGAGAAACTGCTCGATTAATTCAAAGGAAACCTCCATTTTGTTCTTTTGGCTCCATTCGATAAGTTTGGATTTGAAGTTAACCTCTTTTCGGGATATTTTATCTAGATCGATATAACGGTTGATAATCCGTTGTTCCATAAACTGTTTGCAACGTTCATATCCCTGATCCAGATAAATAGCTCCGATAAACGCTTCAAAAGCATTTCCGTACATGTAGCTGTTGTGAGAAGAAGAGCGGGTAGAATACTTGATGAGCTTATCCAGGCCGATTTCAACGGCCAACTTGTTCAACGTCTCCCGTTGTACAATCTTGGAACGTGTATTGGTCAGGAAACCTTCCCGTTTCCCTTCGAAACGTTTGTAGACAATATCTCCCACGATGGCGTCGAGGATGGCGTCACCTAAAAACTCCAGCCGTTCATTGTTGAGAGGACGTCCCTTGTCGGAGCGGACAGAAGTCGATTTGTGCAGGAGAGCCTGCTCATAAAGCTGGATATTGCGCGGGTAGAACCCGAGTATCCGGTAAAAACAAAGATAAGACTCTCTATCCTTGCGGAACAGGAGCCTTATCTTATCTATTTCGTTACGTAACACGATATTACTCTGCGTATTTCTTGAAGATAACGCACGCATTGTGACCACCAAATCCAAATGTATTGGACAAGGCAACATTAACTTCGCGTTTCTGTGCTTTATTGAACGTGAAATTAAGGTTGTAGTCGATGTTCTCGTCGTCGTCACCTTCTTCGTGGTTGATAGTCGGAGGAACAATGCCGTTCTTAATGGCAAGGATGCTTGCAATAGATTCTACCGCACCGGCAGCTCCCAGCAAGTGACCTGTCATTGATTTGGTTGAACTGATGTTCAACTCGAACGCATGATCACCGAATACTTCCTTGATTGCTTTTGCTTCTGAAATATCACCAACCGGAGTAGATGTACCGTGTACATTGATATAGTCTACTTCTTTCGGATCCATTTCCGCATCTTCCAGTGCATTCATCATCACCAGTTTCGCTCCCAGACCTTCCGGATGAGAAGCAGTCAAGTGATGTGCATCTGCAGACATACCTACACCGGCAACTTCTGCATAGATTTTTGCACCACGAGCTTTAGCGTGTTCCAGTTCTTCCAGGATCAAGCAACCGCCACCTTCGCCCATAACGAAACCATCGCGGCTTGCGCTAAACGGACGTGAAGCTTTAGAAGCTTCGTCGTTGCGTGTTGACAAGGCGTGCATAGCGTTGAAACCGCCTACACCTGCCGGGAAGATTGCTGCTTCGGAACCACCGGATACAATTACATTTGCTTTACCCAAACGAATCAGGTTGAAGGCATCTGCAATAGCGTTGGTTGAAGTAGCACATGCTGAACAAGTCGCGTAGTTAGGACCATGGAAACCATACATGATAGAAATCTGTCCGGCTGCAATATCCGAAATCATCTTTGGAATGAAGAACGGATTAAACTTCGGACCCATTTCCTGACGAGTGTAGTAGTTGCCTACCTCTTCTTCAAATGTATGTATACCACCAATACCGGCGCCGAAAATAACACCGATTTTGTTCAAGTCTTCTTTCTCGACGTCAAGACCGGAATCACTCACCGCTTCTTTAGCAACAGCGATGGCATATTGAGTATACAGGTCCATCTTTCTTGCTTCTTTGCGGTCTATGTATTTCGTTGCATCGAAGTCTTTCACTTCGCATGCGAATTGGGTCTTGAATAACGACGCATCAAAATGAGTAATAGGCCCTGCTCCACTAACCCCGTTCACAATGTTTTCCCAAAATTCGGGAACGCTGTTGCCAACGGGAGTAATGGCGCCAAGGCCTGTTACTACCACTCTTTTTAATTCCATATTGATGAAATCGAATTACTTAGCGTGTTCTTCGATATAAGATACAGCATCACCTACAGTACCAATCTTTTCTGCTTGGTCATCAGGAATAGAGATACCGAATTCTTTTTCGAATTCCATGATAAGTTCTACAGTGTCAAGAGAATCTGCTCCCAGGTCGTTAGTGAAGCTTGCTTCGTTAGTAACTTCTGATTCTTCTACGCCTAATTTATCAACGATAATCGCTTTTACTCTTGATGCAATTTCAGACATAACTTTAAGTTTTTAATTAATAATTAGTTTTATTTCTTTAAATTTGCGGTGCAAAGGAATGAATATTTATCGTTTTGCGCAAATATTTGACTAAATAAATGCAATGTTTTGCACATTTTTCACTGTTTTGTGCATCGAATTTGAGAGTTATGAAGAAAAACATCGCAATTTTCGCTTCCGGTTCCGGTTCAAATGCCGAGAATATTATCCGGTATTTCCAAAAAAACGATTCCGTTCAGGTTTCGTTGGTGCTTTCTAATAAAAGTGACGCCTATGTTTTGGAACGTGCGCATCGCTTGGGAGTGCCTTCTAACGTGTTTCCAAAGGAGGATTGGATAGCCGGAGATGAAATTTTGGCTATTTTGCAGGAGTACCGCATTGATTTTGTCGTGTTGGCCGGCTTCTTAGTTCGCGTGCCGGATTTGCTTTTGCATGCTTATCCCGATAAAATTATAAATATACATCCTGCTCTTCTGCCGAAGTACGGAGGCAAAGGAATGTATGGTGACCGGGTACATGAAGCGGTAGTGGCTGCCGGTGAGAAAGAAAGCGGCATTACTATACATTATATAAATGAGCATTACGACGAAGGAAATACGATTTTTCAAGCTACTTGCCCTGTTCTTTCGACTGATTCTCCGGATGATGTAGCTAAGAAGGTGCATGCTTTGGAATATGAACACTTCCCTCAAATCATAGAACAAGTACTAAATAATAAGAATTAAGTATCAGGTATTAAGTATTACGTCGTACAGATAATCCTTTGACAGAATTTTATTAAATTTTTCGGTCAATGCGATTAATGTTTGATACTTACTTGAAACTTAATACCTAATACTTAATAATGTATGCTTTCTCTTCTCTCCGCAAAGGATAATCTCCGCGTAGGGTTTCGAATAGCTCCGGTTGATTTTTTAGCCGGTTGCTGTCTTCGGTTGGATTATACATTTGGAGGACTGCTTCTTCGTGGTTTTTTGCATGAATAATGGGGGAGACAGGTGCGGGTGCGTTAATTTCATAATCCCCTTTTATTTGGAAAAATTTGCAGATGGCATCCAATGACATACGTGTGGCGTTTGCTTTTCCATCTGCAGAGTAACCTGCAATGTGAGGAGTTCCGATAAATGTCTTTTCCAATAGATCACGGTTGATTTCCGGTTCATGCTCCCATACGTCGATGATGGCATCCGAAATCATCTGGCTGTTCAAGGCTTTTAAAAGAGCATCAGTCTGGATGACTTCTCCTCGTGAGGTATTGATGATAACAGGCTTCCGTTTGAGTGACTGAAAGAAAACTTCATCCGCCAAGTGGAACGTTTTATACTTTCCTTCCTTATATAAAGGTACGTGAAAAGTGATGATGTCACACTCTTCCGCTATTTTCTCCAGTGAAGAGAATCGTTCTGCACCTTCTTTTTCTTCCCGTGGCAAATCATTCAATAAAACACGCATGCCAAAATCCTGGGCAACTTTAGCTACCTTACTCCCGACATTTCCTACTCCTATGATTCCAATCGTCAGTTCATTCAGTCTTTTATTCCTGACGGACTTCCATACAAGAAGCGATGACTGTATATATTGGGCGACAGAAGCCGAATTACATCCCGGTGCATTCGTCCATTCGATACCGGCCTGTTTGCAATACTCCGTATCAATATGGTCGAAACCTATGGTTGCCGTCGCTATGAATTTCACTCGACTACCTTCCAATAAATCCCGGTTGCAATGTGTGCGGGTACGGACAATAAGTGCGTCCGCATCCCGTACGAGCTCCGGAGTGAAATCTTTCCCCGGTGCATAAACTACCTCATCGGCTATTCTCTGCACCGCTTCTTTTATATAAGGTATTTTATTGTCGATAATAATTTTCATATACAATTCATCTTTTATACCCACAAAGGTAACAAATAAAAAAGTAAGAAACGGTTGCTTGTCTGAAAAATATTACATAGATTTGCCCTATTATATATCTATTAGCTAGTTAAGATTATGACATTTAGTAACCTTTGCAACGAGATTTTTTGGAAATCGACAACAGATTACCATGTAACGGATAGTGTGGATGCTCCGATGAACAATCCTTACGAGTTGAAAACTATTGAGTATTATTTATATCTAAAGAACTGGATTGATGCTGTGCAATGGCATTTTGAGGATATTATCCGTGACCCGCAGATTGATCCGGTAGAAGCATTGGCCTTGAAAAGAAGAATTGATAAATCAAATCAGGACCGTACAGACCTGGTGGAATTAATTGATAGCTACTTTTTAGACAAATACAAAGAGGTAAAACCTCTCTCTGACGCAACGATCAATACGGAAAGCCCTGCATGGGCAATTGACCGCTTGTCAATTCTTGCATTGAAAATTTACCACATGCAGCAGGAGGTGGAACGTACGGACACTACCGAGGAACACCGTGCTCAATGCCAGACTAAGTTGAATATCCTGCTGGAACAACGCAAAGACCTTTCTACAGCTATTGAACAGCTGTTGGCTGATATCGAAGCCGGAAGAAAATATATGAAAGTATATAAACAGATGAAGATGTATAATGACCCGGCATTAAATCCGGTGCTTTATGCGAAAAAATAACGAATGGCGCGTATTCTCATTATTCGTTTTTCAGCTCTTGGCGATGTAGCCATGACAATCCCGGTAATACATTCGCTGGCTGTGCAATACCCGCAGCATGAAATAACAGTGTTAAGTCGTGCTGTATGGCAGCCACTCTTTCAGGGGTTGCCTGCCAATGTGGGTTTTGTCGGAGCTGATTTAACAGGCAAGCACAAGGGGCTTTGGGGCTTGAATAGCCTTTATTCGGAATTGAAAGCAATGCATTTTGATTACATTGCTGATTTTCATCATGTACTTCGTTCTAAGTATTTATGTTTGCGATTCCGTCTTGCCAATAAACCGGTAGCTTCCATTTGTAAAGGAAGGGCAGGCAAAAAGAAGCTGGTTCGCCGTCATGATAAGGTGATGGAAAATCAGAAGAGTTCTTTTCGTCGTTATGCCGATGTACTTGAGAAGCTAGGTTTACCGGTACTATTAAATTTCTCTTCTATTTATGGCGAAGGAAAAGGAAACTTTGCGGAAATAGAACCAGTCACAGGGCCTAAAGAAGATCAAAAGTGGATTGGTATAGCTCCTTTTGCCAAACATGCAGGTAAGATTTATCCGTTAGAACTGCAGGAGCAAGTTATAGCACATTTTGCTGCCAATCCCAAAGTAAAGGTTTTCCTCTTTGGAGGCGGTAAAAGCGAGCAGGACGTATTTGATGCATGGATTGCTAAATATCCTTCTGTCGTTTCAATGATCGGTAAACTGAATATGCGTACCGAACTGAATCTGATGAGCCATCTGGACGTGATGCTTTCAATGGATTCTGCCAATATGCATTTGGCATCCCTGGTCAATATTCCGGTTGTCTCTATTTGGGGAGCCACCCATCCTTATGCCGGTTTTATGGGCTGGAAACAATTGCCGGTCAATACCGTGCAACTCGATTTGTCATGCCGTCCCTGTTCTGTATATGGTCAGAAGCCTTGCTGGCGAGGTGATTATGCCTGTTTGAGGGATATAAAGCCGGAGCAGGTCATTGCGAAAATAGAAGGGCTTGTAGATTAATCCTTGCTGAAGTTCAAATTAGCTGTTTATTGAGCCGAAAGAGCGTAGAATCAAATAATGATGAAAGAGATACAACGAAAGAAAAAGGTACTGATAGATCTTACGAATTATGGTAGTCTCACAGCCGGCTTCGGGCAGATTGCGGCCAACTATGCAACCGCCTTTTCGTCTATGCCGGTAGATGATCTTCATTTTGTATATTTATTGCGGCAGAAATATATGCAGGAATTTGGTCCGAATGTGACCTCTGTTCCGGTACGTCGTATCAATAAGTTTTTTCCTTTTACCCTTCCCAAGGTAGATGTATGGCATGCGGTGAATCAACAGCGCAAGATGTTGCGTATTGCCGGTGGTACAAAGTTTATCTTTACTATACACGACTTTAATTTCTTAACAGAGAAAAAGCCCTGGAAGGCGAAAATGTATCTTCGCCGGATGCAGAATAAGGTCAATAAAGCAGCGGTCGTGACTACGATCTCTCATTATGTGGCAGATGTCATTCGGCAGCATGTAGATTTGAAAGGGAAGGAGATCCGGGTCATCTATAATGGAGTGGAGAGAATCGATACATTGGAAGGAATAAAGCCGTCGTTTGCTACAGGGCGTCCTTTCTTTTTTACGATTGGACAAATCCGTAGAAAAAAGAACTTCCATCTCTTGGTTGACGTAATGCGTTATTTCCCGGAATATGATCTATATATTTGTGGCGATGCTCATTTTGCTTATGCTGAAGAAGTGCGCAATCTGATCCGTGAGAATCAGCTCACTAATGTCTTTTTGACGGATGTTATTTCTCAAAGCGAGAAGATCTGGTTATATCGGAACTGTGAGGCATTCCTGTTTCCTAGTGAGGGAGAAGGCTTTGGATTGCCGGTGGTGGAAGCTATGCAATTTGGGAAGGCTGTATTTGCTGCTAATCGCACTAGTTTGCCGGAAGTTTGTAATGGACACGCTATCATGTGGGAACATTTGGATACAGAATCTATGGTGGAAAGTATCCGGGAGCATCTACCTGATTTTTATAAAGATAAGGAACGCTTGGAGAAAATCAAGGAACATGCCGCTTCATTCAATTACGAGAAGCATATACAAGCCTACCTTGATTTATATCGGGAGTTAGCTCAATTGCCTTAGTATTGGAATCAATTGCTCGTATACCTTTTCGGGAGTAATTAATGCAAAACGCTCCTCATAGGGTAATGTCGCCTGTTGTTCCGGTGGAAGAATGTCGTCAGGACTAATTCCTTCGGCGAGTACGGAATTGGCGGGTAACCACATTGACTTTGACGCACTTGGTGAATAAATGGCAAATGAAGGAACTCCAAGAGCTTGGGCGATGTGTCTGGCTCCTCCTTCGTTCCCGAAGTAAAATGAACAGTTGGCACAAAGTGCTGCCAGTTGTCGTAATGAAGAAGCTTGTATATCGATCTTGATACGTTCCGGACATCCTAATTCCTTGTAGATATTTCTGGCATCTTCTTCTTCGTACCCCGGCGCGTAGTTGAAGATCATTTGTATGTCCTTGTATTTCTCTAATATTCTTTTCAGTGTGGCTACCATGAACTCCGTATTCCATTTTTTATGGATGAGTTTGGTTGTGACTCCTATTAATAACACAGGGCGTGCAAAATCAATCCCTTCCTTTTCCATATAATATCGGAAATCTTCTTTTTCCCGGTCAGTCAGATATAACTTGAATTCTTTTGTGTATTGAATAGGTCTGATCTTTTCTAATGGTGCTGCAAGCAATAGATTGCGTTGTACCATGTCAGTTGTCAGATTCTTACTGTAAGTGTCTGTCCGGTAGTTCAGTAGAAAATGTGTATATCCTTTAATGCGTCCTATCCGGAAAGGAGTTCTTAATGAAAAAAGAGAGAAAAAAAGGGTCCGAATAGTAGAGCGCATATCGATGATTACATCGTATCTGTTTTTATGCATTACCTGCCATACTTTTTTTATATAAGCAGTGAATGGTTTATTCTCATTCTTGTCAAATGTAATGACTTTATCTATATCCGGATGCCCCTCATAGAGTGGAGCAATATTTTTATTAAGCACGAAGTGTATCTCTGCATCGGGAAAACTTTTTTTCAGCGTGCTGCACAATGCAACAGCCAGAATTGAGTCGCCTATTTGTCTAAATCGAATAATTAGAATTCTTTTGATTGGTTTCATGCTTAAACTTCCTTATGCTTTTTATCGTGCAAACATAACTAAAAAAAAGCATTTATGTCTAAATATAAATGAAAAGAAAAAAGAAAAAATGACTAAAGCGGTTCGTAACAGGACTTATATGTAGAGAGAGTTAGCCAATCTTTGTGAGAAAAGAGAAAAATATAGTCGGAATATGGCCTAATTTCTTTATCTTTGCTCAATCTTTGTAATTAGTATTATATAGGAGAGTGTAATGAGAGTGATTGTAAATCCCAAGTACGCACATTTGCAGAAGGAGATAGAAGAAATTCCAAGGTCCTTCCAGAAAGAAAGAGATGTGGTGTATGATGGTCGTAATGTTTTAAAACGAATTGGCTTGGGCAGTATTGATGTTGTGGTGAAGAGCTTTAAGAAGCCTCACATCATCAACCGCGTTGTATATTCGTTTTTCCGGCAATCAAAAGCAGAACGTTCCTATATTTATTCTATGGAGATCCAACAGCATGGTTTTGACACTCCGGAGCCAGTGGCTATGATTGAACAATTTCAGAATGGTCTTCTTTCACATAGCTATTATATTTGTTGTTATGATGGTGGCGAAACTGTCCGTTCCCTGATGGATGGGAAAGTAGAGGGAAATGAAGATAAACTTTCTGCTTTTGCGCGCTACACTGCTGCTTTGCATCAGGCAGGTATTCTCCATTTGGACTATTCTCCCGGTAATATACTGATTCATCAGAATGAAACGAATGAATACAGTTTCTCTCTGGTCGACGTGAATCGCATGCAGTTGCTATCGGATATTGATTGTGATATGGTATGCCGTAATATGTGCCGTTTGTGTATTTCGCGTGAGGTACTGACTTACATCATGACAGAATATGCTTCTTTGCGTGGATGGGACGTCGAATCTACGGTCAGTCTGGCCCTTCGTTACAGCGATCAGTTTTTTACTCATTATATTTATCGTCGTGCGGCACGGAAAGAGAAAGAAAAGCATATTGTATCCCTGATTTTATTCTTCCGTTTATACCGTTCCGTACGTAAATTCTTTTCTTGGGAACCGCATATCTCACGTTTCTTATTGAAAAAGGAAAAGCATATCTATGATACATACCTGTGCAAGTATGATTATTGTGAATTGCTTTCTGCTGATTATCAATGATTACTTCTTACTTCCGCGCATCACTACACTGCGGATTTTATGCCTGAAAAACCCTTTTTGATTAATATATGTGCAGTTATGTTTGTCCAGAAATGCAGAGATAACTTCTTCGTCATCACGCAAGTGGTATGTGCAAATGGCAAAATCCAGCTTCTGGCAATTCTGGAATAAGTTATTGCATCCGGCCAATGCGTGCCGTTCGGCTCCTTCTATATCCATTTTAAGAAATAGATGTTCATTCGTCTGGTTGTTGAAGAAATCATCCAGTGTTTGCTCTCTCGAAGAATTATGGTCACTCACATACTTCTGGACAATCGTCACTTTATCCTGCCATGGTTCGAAGGTAGCTCTGATGGCTTCCAACCATTGCTCGTCCTGCTCAAACAAATAAACATGTTTGGCTTCTTCGATAATTTCCAGTGATGAATATCCTTCGGCACAACCGACATCCACAAATACTTTCCCTGTCACTTCTTTAACGCTGTTGAAGTAATGGTGCGGTGAGCGCCTGTCTTGTTCCATACTCAAAGCCCTATAATATTTTTGAATTTTCTTGGCTGGAGTGCTTTTTCTGAAATAGAGTCGCTTCTTTTCTTTTTGAACATAGTATAAGCCTTTTTCCTCATCTTTCTGTACATCAACAGGCATATTGGCGTATTCATCCTTGAATTCATACAGGTGTCTTGAATATCCATGTTCTTTAATATATTCATAGTATTTCAGATAAGGAGAGCCAGGCTTATATCCTTTCATGAAATAATATGGGAGAGTGCCATATATAAATTTCTTTATTGTATGTTTAAGTACGTTCATTTCATTAGTTTCTTGTAGATGTTTAAGATTTCTACCGCTTGCTTTTCTTCAGAGAATCTTTTGGCAAATTTTTGCCCCTTTTCAATCATCTCCTTTTTTCTTTCAGTATCGGAGTATATCTGTTTGAAAGCATCGGCCATTCCTTTGATATCGTCAGGATGTACATAGATAGAGTCGGGACCTCCGGCTTCTTCCAGGCAAGATCCAGTCGCGGCCACTACCGGAATACCGGAGTATAGAGCTTCTATAATGGGAATACCAAAACCTTCGAAACGGGAAGGGTATACAAAAATTTCTGCTAACTGATAAAAAACCGGCAGATCATCAAAAGGAACATTGCTGATGATATGTACCCTTTTTTCCAGCTTATTCTCCTTAATGAAACGTTCAATCTTATCAGTATATTCCGTGTGGCGTCCTACAATGACGAGATGAATCTGTTCAGGAAGCATCATTAGTGCCTGCACCGCTGAAAGGGCGTTTTTGCGTTCTTCAATACTTCCTACGTTAAGGATATAGTGATCCGGTAGCTGATATTTAGCCCGGATTTCTCTTTTCTTCTCTGCTGCTACAGGATGTATGAATGAAGGATCACATCCCTGATAAACAACTTCTATCTTATCGGCGGGAATCCTGAAATACTCAATAATATCACGCTTGGTACATTCGCTGATAGCAATGATTTTATCGGCATTTTCGCAAGCTTTACGGAATTTGTATGTGTATATTTTCCTGTCGATCGAATGGTAATACTGCGGATAGCGCAGAAAGATCAGATCGTGAATCGTTACAATACTTTTTACCTCGCTTTGATGTATATTCAGGGGCAACTCATTACTAAGTCCGTGGAATATATCGATTTTTTCTTTTTCCAGTTGTTGGGTAACGCCCCATACTCGCCACAATGAACTTAACTTTTTCCAGGAAGAAGTAGTGGGATAAGAAAGCTGTAGTTGCTGATACTGCTTCGTTAATTTGTCCAGCCTCTTGTTTTCCCGTTTCTTGGGGGCATACAGCACATATTCATTCTCCGGATAGAATTGGCATAGAATATCCACTATATAGCGGCTATAATTACCCAGACCGGTGAAATTCTGTACTGCACGTTTTCCGTCAAAACCTATTCTCATTTCTTCTTCTTACCTTTATGTGATTATAATTAGACTTCAAAATTCCGATAAGGTTTATTCAAGTCTAAATAATGGAAATTATGTTGTCTTTGTCCACTTTGTTTAGGTATGGTCATGTAATCTCCATATTTCTGTGACAGATAAGCGTCGTATTTCTGTACTCCCCATACTTCTTCATCTTCAAACCGGATAGGAGTGGGAGTGCCCAGGATATCCTTCGACATGATTCCTTTCATTCCATCATCATAATCGCAGACTAATGCGCATTGGTCGAAATCGTATTTCTTCATCACCTTCCTGATGCTTTCCTGTGCTCCGGTAAGGGTAAAAAACTTTCTGCATAATAGCGGTATCCATGAACTGGGACCTTTCCCATGTTTGTATGGATCGCGATGAATAAGATAAAGTACTCGTTTGTAGAACTCATACTTCGCAAAATGCATTCTTTGCGCCATACGGCTTTCCGGAACTCCATCTAGTGGAAATATATCAATATATACACCTCCCAGATATTTGAGATGCATACGCTCGATTAAGGTTGTGTTGGCATCCTGCACCTTTGCGAACGGAAGAGGATATTCCTTATCATTCTCAGCGCATACCGCTTCGTAAGGTTCCGGTAACCATTCTTTGGCATTAGCCATTAGTAAGTCATAATCAGCTCTTGGCATTCCGATATCCAAATCATCATCCCAGGGGATGAATCCTTTGTGGCGCACAGCTCCCAGCATGGTGCCTGCCATGATGTAATATCGCAGATTATGTTCTTTGCAAACTTTGTCAACAGCTAATAAGTTCTTTAATATGCGAAGCTGTAGAGGGCGGATGTCGTAATTAGCCATTCTATCTGATTTTAATTAATAAAGACTGGCTGGAATCAGCTTCTGTGCCTGTTGAAAGTCTTCTACTGTGTCCAGCTCGGCCGAGAAGAACTCGGTGGTGTCCATAACGTAAAAACTATATCCTTGCGGAATCAGTCTCTCAAAAGCCCGTTCGTAGAATATATTATCCAGTCCTTCGGCAGTAATCATAATTTCCAGTTCCCGGAATAGCGCTTTGGTATATTCAGCTGACATCTTTTCAATGCCGATAGATTCTCCGATAGCATAGGATATCGAGCAGACTTTGCTGATTTCAACGACCTTTTGTGCATCGTCCACGATGACTTTTATTTCTTCTGCTCCGAGCTCATGACGATTCAGTGCCAATATGTCGTCCTTATCCGAATGAAGCAGTTTCTCTACAATCTGCGGATCAAATACAATGTCGCTGTCTAATAACAAAATCTCCTGCCCATCCGTATAGGAACGGGTGAGCCATAATGAATAGATATTGTTGGTTGATTCATACCTGTCATTATAGATGAAAGTAATATCTTGGGTTGGATAATGTGCCTGTAGGAAATCAACGATTTGCTGCTGGCGATACCCGGTGACAATGATGAACTCATCAAATCCGTTTTGTATCAGAGCATCAAAAGCTCTTTCCAAAAGGCATCGTTCTCCTATTTTGAGAAGACATTTGGGCGTCGTATCGGTCAGCGGGCGTAAGCGTGAAGCTATTCCTGCGGCTAATATTACTGCTTTCATTTGGATGCTATTTCTTTGATTGTATCTATAACGATCCGGTTCTGCTCTGGGCGTCCCAATGTGATACGCAAATGAGTATTGATATCCGGTTCATTCATAAACTTCACTTTATAACTCTGTTCAGCAAAAGCCTTTTGTAAAGCCTCTTTCAGTTCTATCGGGTATTTGATTAAAATAAAATTGGCAACCGATTCATATACTTTGAATCCGGGTAACACGCCGATTTCCTTTTCGTAACGCTCACGGTCTTCGTTCATCAGTTTGGCGATGTTTCGATAGTGTGCGTCCGATTTAAGAGCCGCAATGGCGATATCTTCGGATATCCGGTTATATCCCAGATATTTATTGCTGTATCTGCTGAATTTTTCCAGCTCCTTACTCATGAATCCGAATCCCATACGTAAACCGGGCAATCCATAAAACTTGGATAAAGTACGGGAAATAATCAAATTCGGATATTTATTAACCAGCTTTTTGATATAACTGGTATCAGTTGAAACAAAAGAAGCGTATGCTTCATCTATCAGTACCACTGTTGGGCTGGGCACTTCTGCGAGCAGTTCATCCAATTCTTTTGGAGTTAAACCATTGCCGGTAGGGTTATTGGGAGAAGCTAGTAAAAGAATCTTCGGATTCTCTTTCTGAATCATATCTTTTAGCGTCTCAAAGTCATATTTAAAAGTATTTCCGTCTTCGTAGAGAGGATATTGCAAAGTATGGCCATTCACCTCATCTGCAATTGATTTATAATACCACCATGAGAACTTGGGAATCAACATCGTTTTATTTCCATCTTCTTGAGTCAGGAAGTAGTGTACAGCTTGCTTCAGAATATCTTCTCCGCCGTATCCTAATAAGACTTGTGTTTCATCTATATCGTAAAGTTCGGATAAGAAAACAGATAATATACTTTTCTTTCCTTCATCATAAATGCGGGTATAAAAACAAAGTTTATTTATATCGAAGTTTTTTAAAGCCTCTACTACTTCTTTTGATGGACTGTAGTTAAATTCGTTTCGATCTAAAAAGTTCAAATTCTTTTCCATATTAGTTTTGTATGATTCCTTTATCGCACCAGGTTAGCTTCCTGACTTTCGTTTCGTTCAAAATACTGCGGTTGTTGCTCAAATTATCCGTTCCATGTAGCTCATGATAAAGATGGAACACAATTCCCGCAAATTTGATGGTACGCTTGCGTACACCGTTATTGATGAGGCGGCACACTAATTCATGATCTTCGCTTCCCCATCCGGTAATAGCTTCATTGTACCCATTGACTTTTAATAAATCCTCTTTCCAGAAAGCCATATTGCATCCTCTGGAATATGAAATATCCCATTGGCGATAATGCTGAAGTAGTGGGCTTAGCCAAGGCAAATGTACTCCGTTGATTGTGTTTTTAGTACCTTTGTCGTGAATAGAGATAATGCAGTTCCTTTCTGCCAGCATCTTTTTGGTTAAACCTTCCCGGATTAATACACGGCTACCGGTTACGAAACTGCCTTTTTTAGCAAAATGTACATGATCTTTGACGAAATCTTTGTGTAAGACGATATCCCCGTCAATTTGTATAATATATTCTTTAGATGCTTTCGCAATAGCTTTGTTACGGATGGAAGCCAGTCTGAAGCCTAGATCCTCATGCCAAACATGAATAATGGGGACTTCGGAAGAAGCAGCCAATTGATGAATTAGCTCTCCTGTATCTTCTTTAGAACCATCATCGGCAATGATAATTTCATCAGGAAGGAGAGATTGACGTAGCACGCTTTTAACGCATAATTCTAATGCGTCGCTTCTATTATAGGTGGATATAATTAGCGATGTACTTATGTTGCTCGCCATGGGTTTATTCATATAATTATTACTAAGTTAGTTAAATAGTTAAGGGGGCTTGCACTAAAATTCTACAAATGTATACATTTTATTTGGTTGTAACAAGCGTTAAAGGCTTTTTCAGGATAGCTACATCAAATTTTATGATTCTTTTTTTTGTTCTGGAATTAATAAGTCTACATGCAAGTTCGTTGTCTTTGCGGCTCTAGTAAGTCATCTCTTCATTATAACTATTGGCTTTGTATAAATCTTCTTTCCAAAAGACTATATTCATCCTCTTACATACAAAATATCATTATGATGATACTTCTCTTGTAAATGACTAAGAATGAAGAGATGCTTTTCCATGTTTTTAAGAAGTATAAGACTGTAAATTTTGTAAATGAAAATAATATTTTCTATGAACCTTCTTATAGTATATTATTTGTTGATAGTTTTTCCGCCTAAGTTTTGTCCTTTTTGTATTTATGACTTTTAATTAGATACTGGATGCTAAAAGGAAGTTTTAGGAATAAAAAACGTTTTATAGATTTGAATGTTAGTCGGGTTTCCAAAATAGGAGGGATACAGTTTTGAGAGAGCCTTGCTAATCCTTTTATTAAATCAACCCTTTTAATATTTGAGTACATCGCTGGTAGGTATCGATGATAAATTTCAAATAAATAATATAAGTTTATTTCTTTTTGAAGATGTTTGCTAAGGTTGTTGTCTGCTTGCATCAATCTCCTGATCTCACTAAAAACTATGGTAAGATCATTTAGATGCTTCAAGGTGTAGCCTTGTTCTATATTTGTAATAGAGTCTTCTCTCTTGCAATTATAAAGATAAGTTGTCCGGTTGGTTAGGCTAAATGATCTGGTATTTAGAGCGAGCATGGCATGCATTACTATGTCTTCGTGGTACACGTGTTCCAAAAAATGAATATGAAATTCTTTTAAAAAAGAAAGATTATATAATTTATTCCATGTAGTTACCCATATCTCATTTTTTTCTTCATAAAAGTATTGAGCCATACATAATTTACCTTTTCGTGTAATATTAGGATAGTTAGTAATTTTGAGTGAATTTTCATTCTCATCAATTTGATTGATTCCGGCTGCTACAAAGTCTACTTTCTCGTGTGAAATAATATTATATAAAGTTTCAATGCAATCAGGAACAATAGCATCGTCGCTATCCATAAAGTATAGATATTTCCCTTGAGCAGATTCAATTGCTGTGTTTCTTGTTCCTCCCAAACCAAGATTTTTTTTATGTGTAATTATACGGATGCAGTTACCTCTAGGATGTGTGCTTTTAAGTTGGTAGACTATATCCATGCTGTTATCATGCCCTAAATCGTCTACTATCAAAATCTCTAAGTTTTGATAGGTTTGGTTTAATGCAGATAATAAGGCACGTTCAATGTACTTTTCTACATTATAAATAGGCATTGAGAGAGTTATTAAGCACATACTTTTCTTCAATCATTAATAACAAAATAATATTAGGTGATTACAAAGTTACTTTAATATTTGTAATGATGAAAGTTATTTCGTTTTTTATTGATTTCTTATCCCGAGCTTGCCCTATATATAGAAAGAATAATTTCATTAGAATAAAACTTTGGATTATTTTCATTACCTTTGTTCAGAATATTGTGTTTGTCTAAATAATGGGACTGATGTAAATTCTGCAATTCCTCTATTGTTTAAGACTATTGTTCTTTAATTTAAATTTTAATAATATGATATATATTATTTGTTATGATTGGCCTTCAACATCTGGTAATCATACAGGAATGAGGTATCTTTATGAATATATTCAAAAAAGAAATCCTGAATTGTATAAAATGTATACTTTCAATATGGGTAGGCGTTTTTTGGATAAGGGAAAAAAGGGGAAGAAAATCTCTGTGCTTTTTACGGCACTTAAATTAGCAATGACATATAAATCAGGAGATAAGTTTGTTCTTACTGAATATTTACATAGAGATTCATATCAAATATTGTTTGCAAAAATAATACGCTTTATATGTCCTAAAGCACCTATATATGCTATGGTGCATCTTGTTCCTGAAAAATTGGAAAGGCGATATTCGAAAGCACAAATAAAGAAGAGTTCGCGATTTGTTACAGAAATTGTAACATTGGGAAGTAGTTTGACATGCTATCTCAATGATTTAGGAATAGAGAATGTTTATACTTCCTTTCATTATGTCGATAATAATTATTATACTCCTTCTGCAAATCTTTATAACAGAGGTGGTGATGTCAAGGTAATAGTAATGGGTGCTTTGGCACGTGACTTTGAACAGATTGCTTATATTGTTTCAAGACTTCCGCAAATTCATTTTTATATATGCAAAGGGCGGGAGAATATTGATTATTTGTTTTCAGGTTTAAAGAATGCAACATTGGTGGGGTATGTTCCGGAGGCGGAATTAAAGCATTATATGAATGATTCTGATATTTCATTAAATGTGATGAAGGATACTATTGGAAGTAATGTAATTTGTACTTCAATGGCAACAGGATTGGCGATGGTGGTTAGTGATGTTGGATCTATACGGGACTATTGCGATGAGACTAATGCATGTTTCTGTTCTTCTCCCGATGATTTTATAAAGAATATTATGATCTTAGCAAATGATCGAGAGTTGCTCAATTCGTTAAAAAAAATGTCTTTGAAAAAAGCACAGCAGTTTTCTATCGATAATTATTGTGTTAGCTTGTCATCTCTATTGAAGTAATTGAAGAGTATGGCCGTTTACAGTTATTATAGTAAAATTCTTAAAGGATATTGTTAGCAAGGGTATTCCTTAAATTCAAAAATATAAGGCAATTTATTTATTGCGAGTTAATTGCCTTTTTATTTTCTTCCCAACATGATGAACTAAAACTAGCAAAGATACATTTAGTGTGAGTTTTCTTAGAGCGTTGCATAAAAGTAAAAGGTCGTGTAAGCTAAAGTCGTTTTTTAGCGAATGCTGTAGGAATTTATATATATAACGTTTGATTGCTTTTTTGAATTTTCTTTCGTGAAGATGGGAATGGTAGTTTATACTAATCCATTCCATGAAAAGTATTGTTGCTCTAATCTTTTCTTTATTGAAATGAGTGGAGTTTGATATATTCTCTCCTTCAGCATTTCTCCAGCTGACAGGATTGCCTGGTAAAGATATGATTCCTCCTGTAAATTCTGCAAATTTAGCCCATGTTGCATCATCGGTGCACCAAGCCAAAGGGAATTTAATAAATCCTCCCGTTTGCTCCCATACTGTTCGGCTAAATACATACTCACAGGCGGCAGAACTAATTTTCCCAGATAATTTATCTAATAGGAATTCATATCCAGAAGTTAAATCGGTTTTAAAAGGAGGGTTTTTATACTTTAGTTTACCATACTCGTCAACGACTTCTAAAGGAAAACGGAATATATATTTTCCTTCAGAATGTTTTTGTGAGGCTCGAATTATACGTGCTACTCCGTCAAAGGGCATTAAGTCGTCATCTGAAAAAAGCCATATAAGTTCTTCTGCTGACAATAATATACATCGTTCCCAATGACCGGGTAGGTCTTTTTTGCCCATGTTTTGTTCAAAACGATGATATATAATGTCAAACTTGTTCTTGTAACGATCTACTATGGTCTCTAATGGGTAGGGACTTGCATCATCACCAATATATACGGTAAATTCGTGATTGTTTTGTTTAGCGATAGAATCAAGTGTTTCTTGCAAAAAACGTGGTTTATAAGCTGGTATAATAATTGCTAATTTTTTCATTTTTATTGCTATCAATTAGGTTTTGCAAATATACACATTCAGTTTGTTTAAATATTGTATTTGCAAACTTTTGTGATGGAAAACTATACTAGCAAGTTGCTGAATGCAAAATACCCCATAGAATTTTTTCTTTTGGCTTTTCAGTTATATATACGTATTGTTAATAATGATTAATTGCAAGCGTGAAATTCTGCTCTATTTGTAAACAATCTCTTTTTAGATACTTCCTATGGATATTATTCCTTATTTTTGCAAGTAGAACATGAATATTCAAATATGGAATCTCAATACTCGGTAAGCGTTATCATCCCTGTTCATAATACAGCTCCGTATTTGCGACGTTGTATAGAGTCTGTACGTAATCAGACGTTGAAAGATATAGAAATCATATTAGTGGATAATTTGTCGACCGATGATTCCCCTTCTATTTGTGATGAATATGCTAATATTGATTCTAGAGTAAAAGTGTTGCATCTTGATGAGGCAGGTTTATCTATAGCTCGTAATGCAGGAATTGAAATAGCGACTGCTCCATATATTGGGTTTATAGATAGCGATGATTATATTGAACCGACAATGTATGAAAACATGTTGTCAGTCATGGTACAGAACAAAGTTTATATGGTATATTGCAACTTTTGCTTTGAGTATGAAGATGGCCGTATAGAACAAATGTATCCTAATACAGCTAATGTGTATGTACGTACTAGTCAAGATGTTCAGCGAGATATTATTTTTGAGAGAGTAAGTAGTTCAGCTTGTACTAAACTTTTTGATAAGATTTTTTTTGATTCTTATCGCTTTCCTGTAGGTATGTTTTTTGAGGATCATGCGACTATTTATCGCTGGATAAGTATTTGCGATAAAATAGTTTGGATTGATGCTGCTTATTATCATTATATACAGAGAGGTGATAGTATTTGCCATACAATCAATCCTATAAAACGTTATCATTATTTCTTGGCTGAATATTCAAGATTGGAGTTTGCAAAGGAGCGGCGGTTGTTTGAAGGTAGAGATTGGTTTGATGCCGTCAATGTGATTGTGGAAAATTGCTTTAATCATTTTCAAGGGTTTATGACGGATCCTAATCATCAGTCGTATCCTGTTGAAATTAAAGATATGAGGAACAAGTTGAGTAGATGGCGTTTTTTGTCAAGAAAAGAATTGTCTTCTAAATATTATAAACGATTACGTAAGATAACTTATTTTTGGCCAATTTATTATTGGACTCACTTTGCCAAGAAAAAGAATTAAAAAATGATATAATGGAAAAAGAATACCCTTTAGTTTCGGTTATTATTCCTGTTTATAATGCGCACAATTCGATAACTAAAACGTTGCAGAGTGTTATTAATCAAACGTATACTAATCTTGAAATTGTTGTAGTGAATGATGGAAGTACAGATGATAGTTTAGATATAATAAAGACGTATGCGGCTGAAGATCCCCGGATTGTTGTATTTAATAAACAAAACGAAGGATTAGTGCAGGCGCGTAAATCGGGTATAGATATTGCTACTGGCAAATATATCCAATATTTAGATAGTGATGATATTATGCATGAGGATGCAATAACTAGGCTGGTTGCTAAAGCAGAGGAAACGCAAGCGGATATGGTAGTGGCCCCTTTTATGTTTTGCTATGATGGAGAGTTTCATAAATCAACTTTTTTTGATTTTGTAGAGTTGTCAGGCGTGGAGTTTTTGAAAAATATTCTTTTAAAAAAGGCTTATTGGTGTGTATGGTCAAAATTTCATCTTCGATCATTATATCAGAATGAAATAGAAAGGCCAGATATATCATTTGGTGAAGATGTCGTTCTTTCCACACAATTATTGTTATACTTACAAAAAGTCGTTTCAGTTGATTATATAATTATTGACTATAATTTTACCAATACGTCAATGTCACATCCAGCAACTTTTGATGATAAAAAGTATGGAGACTTTGTGAATTATACAATATGGATTGAAAATTATATTGATAAAAAAGGGTTGAGGGAAGAGATGAAGGAAGCACTTGCTCATTTCCATCTTGAAAATGCCTTTAGAAGAATTTATTGGAAACGTTTTGCTGATATTAGGAAGGAAATGAAACGGCTTGTTAATGAAATGGAATCCTATCCTTGTTTAATAAACAACTTGTCAAAAAGAGAACGTAAGATTGTGAATGCTTATAGAGTATCAGGTTTCTGGGGAGATTTGAAACTTAGATATTATAATATGCGCCATAAACTGTAATGTGCTCAGATAAATTAAGGCGTTGAGAAATGAAGCATATATTGTTTATCGCTTATAATCTAGCTGGTTGGAGGATTTGAATCTGTTGCAGTATAGTTGGTAAAATAAGATATAAAGAAATGAGTATTATTAGAAGGTGGCAAAGAAGTTGTTATAAAAGAATGTTGAAGGCTCGCTTAGTTACTCCTAAGGTTGTAGTGTTGATGGATGGTGGTATTTGTTCTCAAATGCTCCAATATTTGTTGGGAGAATTTTTTAGAAAGCGTGGATGTAAGGTTGTGTATGATCTATCCTTTTATAAGGAATGGGGAAGTGACATGGATTATAAATTTGCCCGCAATTTTGATTTGTTGAAAGTGTTTCCTTATTTGGGGCTGACAATTGCAACAGAGTTCGAAATCTCCTATTATAAGAGACATTTTTATTATGTTGGGAATAATACATCGGAATGGATAGATGATTTTTCATTTTTGGAAAAAAATCCCCCTATTTATTTAGGTGGATATTATCATTTGCCGATAAATATTTGGGTACCCGCATTTATGTCTACTTATAGAATCTCATCTGAAATATTTGATGAGGGTAGCAAAATGTTAATGTCAGAAATAAAACAGAATATCAATCCTGTAGCAGTGCATGTTCGACGGGGTGATTTAAGTGTTGAAGTTCGAGCGTATGGGAAGCCTGCTTCTTTGAGCTATTTTAAAAGGGCTGTTGATTATATGGAAAAAGAGACTGTTATGCCTTTTTTTTACTTTTTCTCAGATGAGCCGGAATGGGTGGCATCAGAACTTATTCCCTATCTTGAATTTGCAAATGAGAATTACAAGGTGGTGGATATAAATGGTTCAGATAAGGGGTATATGGATTTGTTTTTGATAGCTTATTGCAAACATCAGATAACAAGTAAAGGTACTTTGGGAAAGTATGGTGCTTTATTGAGAGATAGTGCAGATAAAATAGTGATTCTTTGTGATGATAAAGTTGAATATCAGTGGAAAGGAGTTTTCCATAATTCTGTATTTTTATAATAGAGAAAAATTGGATAACTAATCAGCCGATTTAAATTTTTGGCAGATTAGCTTAATCCTTTCCCATAAAGAGTTTTTTCTTCGCAATAATTCATGCCCGCCATATTGGGGTTTATTTTTGTCTCGAATGAGGATTATTGGTTCAAAAGGAAGGAGCCAACCTTCTGGGTATAGATATGCAGGGGACAATGTAATAGCTGGTGGATTATCTAAAAAGTATTTATTGATTAGAGATTCGTCGTGCCAAATTGGTATTATATGGTTTGTGGCATCTCTGTCAACCCATGAGCAAATTGTTGTGCAGAGTTTCAAGTAGGCCTTTGTACATCCACCTGAAAGCCCTCCAGCGTAATAATATCGACCTTCTCCCTCTGGGATATAGGCAGTAGAAGCATCTCTTCGCTCGTATGTAAATTCGGAGTTCGGTTTATTGTAGAATCCAGGGTGCATAGTTCCTAGTAATCCGTTACTATCTGATGGTGGTAGAATTTCTTTGCCAATAGGACTGGTGAATAAGAGATTGGCATTGAAGAAAAATAGATAGTCGGTTTCTCGCTCTAACTGTTCCTTGATACGAAGGAATATATGGAAACGTTTTAATGTGTTGTCAGGCCATCCTAAATTCTTTTGTTTGATCCGGTGAATATGTTTGTTGTTTTCTTCGTCATATAGTTTAGGACTATCAGTAAATACATAATACTCGATAATGAAAGATTGGTCTTGCATAAAATAACGTTCTGCGCTTAGATAAAAGTCTTTCCAAAAAATGTCATATTTGCCAGTACAGATATATAATATACCAATTCTCATTTTATTTATTGCTTTGATTCATATTATTGGCAAATATATAAAGATTTATTTTATATTATTTGTTTGAGGTGTTTTTATTTTCTGTGAATTACCGGTAGCAGGAGCTTTTTAAAAGTAAATTCTATTTATTTCTGGTCATGAGTGTCTTGCAAATGGGTAGTAAGCATTCGGTGAACCCCGTTTTTTCTATAGTTCTTACTCTGTATCTTTGCAAGTTTTTTCCAGTGCAAACATATAATATACCAATTCTCATGTTTATTGTTTTAATTTTAGACCTTCGGTTTTGTCCATTTGAGAGTGTTATTTATATTGATTATACTAAAAATAAAGCAGTAAGTAGTAGAATTGCTAATAGTATAGAGATACTTACGAATATTGAGTATAGACGTTTGTATTTTCTGTATTTTGGTTTATAGTCTGTTTTTTGTGCAAGGGCTATTAAAGGTTTTTTATATAGGTCAAGGATGTATTGTAAATGATAGCATAACCATTGGTCTTGTTTTTGACCTAGGTAATTAAAAAAGAGAATAAAATAGTATATATACCCTGCATAGCCTTGACTGTTATTGTCAAATATAGTCCGAAAGAATGATTCTCTGGTGTCAAATCCTGCTTCTTCGAGGTTGCTGCATGGTTTCATTCCATGAAAATGGATAAGCTTAGCATTCCCATTAATTCCCCAGTACGGTTTCCAGTTATATTCAATAGGTAAAATTTCCATGTCCTTGAAACACAGCTCGTTTAAGTACCCTTGATCAAAAAGTCCTGAAGTAGATCTTTGCCTTTTTTTCATCATCTCTACAAATTGCTGATATTTGATTCTCATTCCTTGGATGTTCATGACTAATATTCCAGCATTGAAATAACTCATTCTTTTTGTATCGCGTTCAAATTCGGGAGCAGCAGCTAAATAAGCAGGATGAGGTAGATCTTTCAGTAATATATCATCATTAAAGATTATGTCCATATCGGTGTATAATACATATTCGTCTTCTTTTTCTATTATAGGAATCTCCATTCTCATGAATGTGCCGAATATTCGACTATATTCTATATCTTTTCCTAGTTCTGTTTCCATCCATTCGTGAGAATATATTTCCATTAGTTCCTTTTTATATGGTAATTCATGGATGATGATCTCAACTTTAAAATCTTTTAGTAAGTTGTAAACAGGATCGCCAATTTTACCATCATATAGGCAAATTAATCGAAGAGATGTGTTTTTACGAGCACTAATTAAGGTTACCTTTAACATGTTAAAGTAATCTTTTCTGTTGACAATAGAGTCTGTCAAACAAATATAACATTTCATAATTTATAGAATATATAAAATAAATTATACTAATATGTTTCTCAAAGCTATCATAACTGTAAGTTATACAATAGTCCTTGCCAAACTGTTAGAATTGTATTGTATCTTACAAAAATAAGCAAAAAAAACTTTTACTAAGACGTTTTGATAAATAATTGTGATATGTTAGGATTTTCTTTCCTGAAGAATTGAATTCGAAGAGTTAAGGATGGATGATCTACATTCTATATTTATCTGTTAGCTTTGGAAGTCTGGAGTTTTTTATTTTTTTAAATCTAAGTTTGTCCTTACAGGATTTTATCCTTAGTTTTGTGAACTATTTTTTTATGAATTAGAGATATTCGTATAAAAGTATCTTAATATATAAAATTGATTTGAATAAATATGATTTCTATTATAATATGCAGTAGGTTTCAATCCATCTCTAAGAAATTGAAGGATAATATTGAGAATACGGTTGGGGTTGTTCATGAGATTATATGTATTGATAACAGTAAAAGTCAATATGATATATTTAGTGCTTATAACGAAGGGGTCAAAAGGAGCCAATATCCACTTCTATGTTTTATGCATGAAGATATTTTACATTACACTAGTGATTGGGGAAAGCTTCTGATAAATCATTTCAGAGATTTGAAAGTAGGGCTTATTGGAATTTCTGGACCACGTTTTATTAGTCAAATACCGGGTATTTGGTGGGGACCTGGAAGTACAGATGCAGGAAAGGATGCAATTTGCCAGTATTCTATTGACACTAATAGAGCTGATCCAACCATTACTTATAATACTTGCTTTAAACCCATTGCAGATGCGAATGCCATAGAAGTGGTAGCAGTGGATGGATGTTTTTTTTGCATGAGGAAATCTGTTTTTGATAAAATAAGATTTGATGAAATAAATTACAAAGGATTTCATTTTTATGATCTTGATATCTCATTGCAGGTTTATATGCTGGGACTGAAATCATTATGTGTATATGATATTCTAATAGAGCACATTAGTAATTCAAAGCTAGATAATGAATGGCTGACTAATGCACGAATATTTTTCACAAAATGGAAAAACTGTCTGCCGATAGTAAGTTATCCAGTGTCAGCAAAAGAAAGAAGAGTTTTAGAGAAGAACAATCTTCAAACTATGAATTATATTATTAATGAGAATAATCGAAAGCCTAGTCATTATTATAAATTCTCAGAGAAGCTATATTTATTGCGATACTGCTGTGATAAAAAAATGCTTCAGTCACTAATCTATTAGGTAAAATGTGTCACTTTATGTTGAGTGGAGCACGGCTTTTCATTTAAGAAATATTGTTTATCGCTTGTTATTGTAATAAAAATCCTTATATTCGTGTGCAGCGATGCGGAAGCATCGCCTTAGGCATTTCTTCTTATCGTTCATTTTTAATTTCTTTCTACTTTGTGAGTTGTACGTCCGGTAACTACATCAGAGGTCTCTGATTTTACAATAGGTGGTTATACCTTTGAAGTAGGTGGGAAGAATAAATCGCAGAAGCAGGTGCATGATGTGGAGAATGCGTATATCGTGAAAGATGATATTGAGTACGGGATGCGGAATGTGATTCCTCTTTGGACATTTGGTTTTTTATATTGAGATAATATGTATATTTGTACGATGTGAACTTAAACAGATTGAAATATGGGTGGCAAGATTTACCCTATTGGTATACAGAATTTTGAGAAACTCCGTAGAGGTGGCTATTTTTATATTGATAAAACGGCATTGATTTATCAATTGGTGAAAACCGGGAGTTACTATATCTTAAGTCGGCCGCGCCGTTTTGGCAAAAGTCTGCTTATTTCTACGCTTGAAGCTTACTTTCAAGGAAAGCAGGAACTCTTTGAAGGGCTGGCTATGGAGAAGCTGGAAAAAGATTGGGTAAAATATCCTATATTACATCTTGATCTTAATACGGAAAAATACGATACTCCGGAAAGTTTGGAGAATAAACTGAATGGGGCGTTGGTGGAATGGGAGAAGATATATGGCGAAGAGCCCTCGGATAAATCTTTAGCGATGCGTTTTGAGGGGATTATTAGGCGTGCCTGTCAGCAAGAGGGGCAAAGTGTGGTGATCCTAGTGGATGAGTATGATAAGCCGATGTTACAGGCTATTGGTGATGATGTTTTGCAAAAGAGTTTCCGCAATACATTGAAAGCCTTCTACGGCGCATTGAAAAGTCAGGATGGGTGTATCAAGTTTGCTTTGTTGACGGGAGTTACCAAGTTCGGTAAAGTCAGTGTGTTCAGTGATTTGAATAACCTGAATGACATTTCAATGTGGAATAAGTATATAGATATTTGTGGTGTGAGCGAACAGGAGCTATACGATAATCTGGATGCCGAACTTCATGAATTTGCCAATGTGCAGGGAGTGACGTATGAAGAGATATGTGCCAGGTTGAAAGAAATGTATGATGGCTATCATTTCACGCACAATTCCAAAGGAATGTACAATCCTTTCAGTCTGCTTTTAGCTTTTGATAGGAATGAGTTTAAAAGCTACTGGTTTGAAACAGGTACTCCCACTTATTTGGTGGAATTGCTGAAGAAACACCATTACGACCTTCATCGGATGGCCCATGAAGAAACCGATGAACAGGTACTGAACAGTATGGATTCTGAATCTACCAATCCTATTCCGGTGATTTATCAGAGCGGATATCTCACCATTAAGGGATATGATGAAGAATTTGGTATTTACCGTTTAGGTTTTCCTAATCGTGAAGTGGAGGAAGGATTTATCCGTTTTCTGCTTCCTTATTATGCGAACGTCAATAAAGTGGAATCTCCCTTTGAAATCCAAAAATTTGTTCGTGAGGTACGTGCTGGTGATTACGAATCTTTTTTCCGCCGTCTGCAAAGTTTCTTTTCGGATATTCCTTATGAACTAGCATGCGAATTGGAATTACATTATCAGAATGTACTATATATCGTGTGTAAACTGGTAGGCTTCTATGTAAAAGCGGAATATCATACGAGTGAGGGCCGTGTGGATATGGTAT
>NZ_JBDFVF010000049.1:0-34348 GCF_040913205.1 Bacteroides sp. MSSM.1001136sp1_RTP21357st2_D2_RTP21359_211015
CTATTTGAATTGGTAATAATTAAAGGATAAAAAACGGTCATGGACAAGAAAGTACGAAGTATAGAAATTTCGAAACAGGTTCCAATTGTGGGCAACTATGATGTAGTTGTCTGCGGTGGCGGACCAGCTGGTTTCATTGCGGCCATTGCGGCTGCTCGCAGTGGTGCGAAAACTGCTGTTGTGGAACAATATGGGTTTTTAGGTGGAATGGCTACAATGGGGCTTGTTACTCCTTTGAGTGTTTTCACCTATAATAATGAAAAGGTGATAGGCGGTATTCCATGGGGGTTTATCGAACGGCTGGAGAAGATGGGAGGCTGTATCATTGAGAAACCTCTTGGCAATGTAGCTTTTGATCCGGAGCTTTACAAGCTTTTATGCCAGCAAATGATGCTGGAAGCCGGTGTGGATATGTATATGCACTCTTACTTAAGCGGTTGCCAGGCAAAAGACGGCAAAATATCCTGTATCCTCTTTGAGAATAAGAATGGGACAGAAGCCATCAGTGCCGATATGTATATCGACTGCACTGGGGATGGTGACCTTGCTGCTATGGCGGGTGTTCCGATGCAAACTGATGAATGTAAACCGCTGCAACCTCTTTCCACCTATTTTATATTAGGAGGTGTGGATACAGATTCGCCCATGATAATCGATGCCATGCACCATAATAAACAAGGGCAGAATTGTCATTGCATTGCAGTTCGTGAGAAACTTTTAGCAATGAAAGAGGAGCTTGGCATCCCCGAGTTTGGAGGCCCTTGGTTTTGCACCACTCTTCGTCCGGGCGAAGTAACGGTTAATATGACCCGTACTGCAGGAAATGCCATTGATAATAGAAATTTTACCGCAGCGGAATGTCGCTTACGGGAAGATGTATTTAAAATAGCACGAATCTTTAAAGAGAACTTTGAAGAGTTTAAAAACAGTTATGTGACGACCGTCGCCGTACATGCCGGTATTCGTGAGACACGCCGTATCAAAGGTGTACATACCATTACAGCAGAAGAATATGTGAATGCTTATAAATATCCTGATAGCATATCACGCGGCGCACATCCTATAGATATCCATGTGGCAGCAGGTGCGGAACAGAGCGTGACTTTCCTTAAAAAAGCGGCGTATGTACCTTATCGCGCTCTTATAGCTGAAGATTTTCCGAATTTGCTCGTAGCGGGACGCTGTATTAGTGCTGATAAGACTTCCTTTGCGTCACTTCGCGTTCAGGCAAGTTGTATGGGGGTAGGACAAGCCGCAGGAGTGGCAGCCGCACAATGTATAAAGGCAGGTGTGACCGTACAAAAGGCTGATATTGACAATCTCATAGAGGAATTGAAGAAACTAGGCGCAATTATATAAAGAAGAACCAGAATATGGAACAGTTAGATTATATCATTATTTTACTCTACTTTCTCGGACTGATTGCCGTGAGTGTTGTGATGTCCTGGAAAATTAAAAACTCCGAAGATATGTTTATTGCCGGGCGAAATTCTTCGTGGTGGCTGTCGGGAGTCTCTTCCTACATGACTATCTTCTCGGCAAGTACCTTTGTCGTTTGGGGAGGCGTTGCTTATAAATCGGGACTTGTTGCGGTAGTTGTTGCACTTTGTCTTGGCGTAGCATCGTTTATTGTCGGTAAATGGATCTCGGGCAAATGGCGGGAGCTACGTATCAAATCTCCGGGAGAGTTCCTCACCATCCGGTTCGGACACCGCACGGTGAGTTTTTACACAATTTCAGGGATTATAGCCCGTGCGGTACATACGGCAGTGTCTCTGTATGCGGTAGCGGTTGTGATGTGTGCATTAATCAAAGTCGATGGTGGCAGTATTTTTGCAAGTACAGGTATGATGGGCGATTCACCGATGGGTTACCTTAGTATCTGGTGGGCGCTTCTCATCCTTGGTGCCATCGCTCTTGGATACACCATTGCCGGAGGATTTCTTGCGGTACTAATGACTGATGTAATTCAGTTCGGAGTACTTCTGGCCGTGGTTGTATTTATGATACCTCTTTCATTTAACGCGGTAGGAGGCGTAAGTGCATTTATTGATAAGGCCAGTGAGATACCGGGATTCTTCTCGGGCACATCTCCGACCTATACATGGGGGTGGCTTTTACTGTGGATATTTCTCAATGTGTCCATGATTGGCGGCGACTGGCCGTTTGTACAGCGATACATAAGCGTGCCTACTACAAGAGACGCAAAAAAGAGTACTTATTTAATCGGAATTCTTTATATCGTCACTCCTCTCATCTGGTATCTTCCTACCATGATTTATCGTGTGATGGAACCCGGACTTGCGCTTGATTTGGATGCAACCATAATGACTTTCAACGGTGAACACGCTTATGTGAATATGAGCAAACTTGTGCTTATGAAAGGGATGGTCGGTATGATGTTGGCAGCGATGCTATCGGCCACATTGAGTAATGTTTCGGGCATTTTGAATGTATATGCCAATGTATATACTTATGATATTTGGGGACACAAAGAGAAAAACCGTCAGGCAGATGAGAAAAAGCGTATCAAGGTAGGACGTCTCTTCACATTTGTCTTTGGACTTGTGATTATCGCTTTGTCAATGCTCATCCCGTTTGCCGGAGGTGCCGAAAAGGTGGTAGTAACTCTTCTTACTATGGTGATGTGTCCTTTATACATTCCGTCGATATGGGGACTGTTTTCGAAGCGGCTGACAGGTAATCAACTTATTTCTGCAATGATTCTTACCTGGCTCGTTGGTATTATGGCTCGCGTCATAATTCCCGTCTCTGTTATTAGTCCAAGCCTTATAGAGTCAGTTGCCGGTTGTGTACTTCCTGTACTTATCCTTGCAATCATGGAAGTTTGGTCGGCACGTAAAAAGTATGAAGACAATGGTTATCAAGCCATTTGTGAATATACTGATCCTGAAGCCGATCGCGAACCGACGTTAAAGGAGAAGAAAGCGGTATTAATCTATTCGCATTTGGCTGTTAACTGCTTCTGTATTACCATTGGTGTCGTTGCGCTCTTACTGATTGGTCTGCTTATTGCCGGCGATCCGAAGACCCTTGCGGTCAAAGGAATTGTGATAGGAAGTATCGTACTGATGATTGCCATGATACTTGCTTATGTGATATACAGAATTATATATGCAAGACGTCTGAAAATGTCTAGCTAGTCAATTAATAATAACCCTAAATACTAATCAAATGAATCTAAAGATGTTATTGTTTGCAAGTGTGTCGCTTGTGCTTTTTGCATCTTGTCATAACTCGGATGATCCGTATATGACACTCGCGACAAAGACACTTGATGTAGAAGCAGAAGGTGGGCTTTTCACTGTTGACCTTTCATCTAATGTCTATTACAGAGTCAATAACGATTGTCAGACTGATGGAAGCGATAGCCATTGGGCAGTTGTTGATTCGCATGAGACACAAGGTGAGATTACTAAGTTTACAATCAAAGTCTCTGAAAATTCGTCGACTAGTTCACGTGTCGGTGCCATTCGTTTCATTGGCGATGATGTAACTCCTCTAAAGCTGGTTATTACCCAAAAGATGATTGTTCCGAAAGGTATCAGTCCTATCACCGAATCGATTGACGCAACTACAACAGAATCTTCGTTCAAAGTCTTTGGCGATAAGGAGTGGAATGCTGTGTGTACAGATGCGGATGTGACCGTTTCTCCTGCAAATGGGGTAGGTGAGTGTGATATTAAACTTACTTTCCCGGAAAACAAGACATTTGCCAAACGGACAATTAAAGTAACGGTAACCATCCAGGATGATACAGACTATACCTATACTCTTGTACAAGATGCTTTCTCCGGCATTTTGGCTGATTGGGACTTGAATAGTTTAACTGATAATACGAACGGAACATTTGCTGACGGTGAAGCTCAATCGGTATTTCCTGGAACCAATGGCAAGTCTATTGCTCCAAGTGCCGGAAGTGGTAAGATTGAGTATTGGGCGTGTGACCGGACGGATTATGTAGTGCAGAATGCCATATGTGAGCGTGCAGTGGGTGGTAATGGTGACCCGTATGTGTCAGGAGCCGTTCCCGGTGATTATTGGTATGTCTATGGGGATATGAAAGGTACGACCATTCCTGCCGGTACCAAGATACACTTCTATTTTGTGACCAAATTAGGAACGATGTGTTCCAACTACTGGATGATCGAGTTCAAGGATGGAGAAGAATGGAAACCGGCTCTTCCGACTTCGACTCTTCAGGAAAGTGCGACAGAGACACTGTCGGGTGCACCTATCAATTATTCGGCAACTATTACCTATAATTTTGCGGGAATGTTGCTCGATAACAAAAATAATGGTGCATATATCCCTGCCGAAGGAATATTTACCACGACTAAGGATATGGATGAGATTGTGTTACGGTTTGGACAGGCTGGTCGTTTATGTCTTAGTGGTGCCAAATATGCCGGGAAGTATATCGACTGCACACACGCAAGTGGCCAGACACGTTTTTCAGCGCAACATCCGAGTAATCCTGAAACAGGTGAGGCAATTAAAGAGTATAACCAACATGTATTGCTTGAAATCGTAGAATAAAGAGTATGAAAAAAAGTATATTAAGCCTGTTATTGGCATGTTTCCTGCAAATCAATCTGGCTTTTGCACAGAATGTAATGAAGGGTGTCGTTAGCGATGCCAATGGTCCTCTTGTCGGAGTGGTGATCCACGATAAAGACAATGCAAAAGGTACTACTTCCGATATGTCGGGAAAGTATGCGCTCAATGGTGCTGAATCAGGCCATACAATAGAATTCCGTTATCTAGGTTATGTGACCGAGACTGTGGTATGGGATGGTAAAAGTGTAGTAAATATAAAACTTAAAGAGGATGCTGTACAACTTGAAGAGACGGTTGTTATCGGCTATGGATCTGTAAAAAAGAAAGATCTTACAGGTGCGGTCGGTGTAATCAACAGTTCGCTTATCGAGAAACAGAGTACGTCTCAACTTTCACAATCTTTGCAAGGACTGATTCCGGGACTGACGGTTACCCGTTCGAGCAGTATGCCGGGAGCGAGTGCTACGGTTCAGGTGCGTGGTGTGACAACAATGTCTGATTCGAGTCCGCTTATCCTTGTCGATGGTATGATGGTCAGTAGCCTTGACAATATAGCAAGCGAAGACGTACAGCAGATTACTGTACTTAAAGATGCAGCTTCTGCATCCATCTATGGTGCCCGTGCTGCTGCCGGTGTTATCTTGATAACGACTAAGGAGGCAACCGAGGGACAGCTTTCGATCGGTTATAACGGAGAGATTTCGTTGTCTTCTCCTACCGAATTTCCGAAATTCCTGACAGACCCTTATCACTACATGACAATGTACAATGAATGGTCGTGGAACGATGCCGGTAATCCTGCGGGAGGCGAGTTTGCCAACTATTCACAGGACTACATCGACAACTATGCTACCAACAACAGGTATGATCCCATTCAATATCCTATCTATGACTGGAAAGACGCTATTCTTTCGAATACCGCTATGCGCCATAAGCACAATTTGACTATGACGTATGGCAACAAGGTAATCAAGAGCCACACTTCCGCTACCTACGAAAATGCCGACGCTATCTATAAAGGTTCAAACCACGAAAGAATCTCTATCCGTTCGCGTAATAATCTCAAGATTAGTGATAAGCTCTCCGGTTCTATCGATTTCTCGGTACGTTATGCCACGAAAAATGACCCGACTTCCGGTAGTCCGATTCGTGCAGCTTATATGTATCCTTCCATTTATTTGGGACTTTATCCGGATGGCCGTGTTGGTCCTGGTAAAGATGGCAGTCTTAGCAATACGCTTGCCGCCTTATTGGAAGGCGGAGAGAAGAAGACCGTATCCAACACAATGACCGGTAAATTCTCGTTGAGCTATAAGCCCATAAAAGATTTGACCCTTACTGCCAATCTGACTCCTACCGTCGGAACTGTTTCGATCAAGGAGATGAAGAAAGCCATACCTGTTTACGATGCATACGAAACCGATGTTATGCTGGGATATGTTTCGGGATATACTTCCAATTCGCTAAGTGAAGAACGCCGTAACATCAAATCATTGGAGAAACAATTCATCGCTACATACGACAAGACCTTCAGCAAGGTACATAACTTCAATGCCATGGTCGGTTATGAAGATTATAGCTATACGTATGAAACGATGTCGGGATCGACCAACGATATGTCTTTGTCTTCTTTCCCTTATCTTGATCTGGCGAACAAGAATGCTCTTGCCGTAGCCGGCAATTCTTATCAGAATGCATACCGTTCATTTTTTGGTCGTGTCATGTATAATTACGACAGTCGCTACTACCTCCAGCTCAATGCTCGTGAAGACGGATCTTCACGTTTTCACAAGGATCACCGTTGGGGATTCTTCCCGTCCGCATCAGTGGGTTGGGTCATCTCTAACGAGAAGTTCATGCAAAACATAACCCCGATAAACTATCTGAAGTTCCGTGCCTCTATCGGTACGCTCGGTAACGAGCGGATTGGGAATTATCCTTATCAGACATACATTTCGTTCAATAATGCCATTATGTATGACAGTGCAGGTTCTACGCCCCAATCTTCGATGTCTGCCGCTCAACAGGATTATGCGTATGAGAATATTCATTGGGAGAAAACACAGAGCTGGGATATAGGTGTGGATGCCGCTTTCTTTAACAATCGTCTTGACTTTAGCGCAGACTATTATTATAAGAAGACAACAGATATGCTTTTGTCGGTGGCAATCCCCTCGTTTACAGGCTATTCGGCACCTGACAGGAATGTAGGTAAAATGCATACCCGTGGTTGGGAAGTGAAACTCGGCTGGTCTGACCGTATCGGAGATGTAAATTATGCGGTAAGTTTTAATATCTCTGATTACAAGTCTATAATAGATAATCTTAATGGCAAGCAGCAGTTTAACAGCGATGGTACCATTATTACTGAAGGTGCAGAATATAACTCCTGGTACGGATATAAGACTGCAGGTTTGTTCCAGACCGCAGAGGAAGTCAGTGAAAGCGCTCTGCTTTCGGCTTCTACCAAACCGGGTGATGTGAAATATGTAGATGTCAGCGGTCCGGACGGCACTCCTGATGGAATTATCAATGAGACATACGACCGTGTAGTGCTTGGCAGCTCATTGCCACACTATCTATATGGAGGTTCTATTAGTTTGGGCTGGAAAGGTCTCTCTTTCTCCCTACTCTTCAATGGTGTCGGGAAACAACTTTCACGCCTCACCGAGAGTATGATTCGCCCCATGCAGGGACAATGGCTTCCGGCTCCGTCAGTCCTTCTGAACGACAATGGCAGCCGTAATTATTGGAGTGTGTACAACACTGCAGAACAGAACGCGGCAGCCAGCTATCCCCGTTTGAGTCATCAGGGCGGTGAATACAACAACTACAAAATGTCGGATTACTGGCTCAAGAGTAGTGCCTATATGCGTATAAAGAATATCAACGTTGGCTATACAGTTCCTAAAAAAATCGTCTCTAAAGTCGGAATCAAGGGACTTCGGGTGTACGTCAATATCGATGATCCATACTGCTTTGATAGTTATCTTTCGGGATGGGACCCTGAAGCAGGCGCTTCTACCTATATCACACGCACTTATACATTTGGAGTGGATATCAAATTCTAATGGAGTATGAAAAAATTACATAATATGAAAAAAATACATGTATTGATTTGCATGATAGCTCTTCTATCTGTAACTTCTTGTGTGAACCTCGATCTGAATCCTCCTTCAGCTGCATCCAGTGAAAACTGGTTCTCGTCACCGGAGGAAGTTCGAATCTCGTTGAACGATTTTTATCGCAGTACTTTCTTTGTTATAGAAGAAGGTTGGACGCTGGACCGTAATACGGATGACTGGGCACAACGAACCAACATTTATACCATTGCGGCAGGTTCACTGAATGCGTCTTCTACAAGTAATCCTAACATCAAGACTGTTTGGAGTTACACGTACAAGAACATTAGTCGTGCCAACCGGATTTTGGAGGCACTCGACAAACTTGAAGGCAAATATTCCACCACTGAACTGAATACGCTTCGTGCCGAAGCCCGTTTTTTCAGAGCATTTGCTTATTCACGTTTGATTACTCTTTGGGGAGATGTTCCTTTCTACGTGACTTCGATTACTCCGGAGGAAGCATTTGAGATGGGGCGTACCGACAAAGCTGTCGTTCTGAAACAAATTTATGAAGATTATGACTATGCCGCAGAAAATTTGCCGGCCGCAAATAATAATAGCGGCGCCACCCGTGTAGACAAAGGAACGGCTTATGCTTACAAGGCTCGTACTGCTCTCTATCAACACGACTACGGGACTGCCGCAAAGGCTGCGCAAGACTGTATGGATCTGGAAGTATATGACTTGGCCCCTGATTATGGAGAACTTTTCCGCGACAAGACAAGAGGAAGCAAAGAAGTTATCTTCTCTGTTGCTCACTCAAGCGACCTTGAATTGGATGAAAACGGTCAGCCTACTACACAGGCTATCGGTTCCTTCATTGCCCGTTCGGCAGGCGGTACACATAATGCGCAACCTTCGTGGGAACTTCTTGCTGTCTACGAAATGACGAATGGCAAGACGATTGATGAACCGGGCAGCGGTTTTGATCCTCACGATCCATTTGCCAACCGCGATCCCCGTTGCCTGGAAACATTTGCTGCTCCCGGCAGCCGTATCTATGGTATTGAGTGGAATCCTGCGCCGAACGCACTCGAAGTAATGGACTATACGCAAAATCGTATGATTACAAATAAAGATTCCAAAGGCGGTTCGGATGCTTCCAACTGTGCTTACAATGGTTGCTGCCTGCGCAAAGGCGCGCAAGAGTCATGGCGTACTACTTTGTATAACGACAACCCCGTCATTCTCATGCGTTATGCCGATGTCTTGTTGATGTATGCCGAAGCTAAGATTGAACTGGGGGAGATTGACGCTACTGTCCTTACTTGCATCAACGATATCCGTGCCCGTGCTTATGGCACCACCCGTACACAAACCAACGACTATCCGTCCATTACGACAACCGATCAGGCAGCATTGCGCAAAGTGCTCCGCCGTGAGCGTCGTGTGGAGTTTGCATGGGAAAATCTGCGCTATTTCGATTTGCTTCGTTGGCATCAGTTTGAGAATGCTTTCGGACACAATATGTACGGATTTACCCGTACAGCCAACAGGGCAAAGGAATACTTTGCGGCAGGCAACTGGTTTTGGCCGGAGACTCCGACATTTGACAAAGACGGATTTCCTTCTTTTGAAGCGATGGCCGACGGAACCTATATCGTCCAGCATGGTGAACGTAAGTATGATGAGAAGATTTATTTATGGCCATTACCAAGTGATGATGTATTGATAATGAATGGAAAACTTGTTCAAAATCCAGGGTACTAACTTTATTAAATAAATGATATTATGAGCATTGGAGAAATTTTATTGCGCAGTCGCTATCAACCATTGGAAAGGGTGTTGAGCTATGATGTATTCAACACCGGCTTTAACGGCTGGATGACATTAATGCCTAACTTTACGGAATATCCCGATTTTGATGTTCCCAAGACATTGGTCAATAAAGACCAGTGGCCACCGGTCATGCTTAGTTCCGCTACTTTCAGGTATCCGGGTACTCACGGAGCTATGTCCGGCACTTACTCTCTTAAACTTTCGACAAGACCTGTTGCCGCTCCTTATACGGAGATTCCGGCGGAAGGTTGTCTGGGACATGCCATTAAGCGGCTTTCGTTCTCTCGTCCGGGCTGCAAATATTTGCAGATAGAATGTTGGTTTACATACACGGCGGAGCAGGATGTGGTGGATGGCGGTGACCGTCCGCAACCGGGTTTGCATGAGAGTTCCATCCGCGATTTTGGTATGGGATTCGATGTACAGGAGGGTGGAAAACGTTACCATGTAGGAATTCGCTATCTCAATGCAGTAGATGGCAAATTAATGCAGAAGTGGCAGTATGAACATTCCAATGAAGACATAACCGACCGCGATTGGGCTTATGGACTTGACGGAGACTGGTGTAAGAGGGGAGTCGATCCCTGGTGGTTCGGCCGCCGTTATCCTAATGGCGACCACGATGGATTCAAGGATTTGAAAGATGGTCATCAGAAACTCATTTATAATGAAACCGACTGTAAACTCAATTGGCAATACATGCGTCTGAAACTTGACACAGAGCTTCGTGAATATGTAGAGTTCCAATGTCAGGACAAAATTTGGGATATGCGTGGCATTGCAGCCGATACCGTTGACGGATATGGACGCATCGACAATCTTATCAATCCTCTTTTCTGGGTGGGTACTGATACCAATCGTCGTGTATTCTTTTATATAGATTCTGTTGTTGTTTCACAAGAATAAAAGGAGGAATGTAATATATGAAAATGTTTAATGATTCCCATCTTGAGGTAAAGAAGTTCTTTAAAGGTACTTTCTTCACTCATCCTTACGAGGCTGGTTGGGCAGATGAGGCTATATTCTTTGTTATGGTTGAGAAAATAGAAGGAGATCCCGTATTCGAAGGTCGTGTACAACTATCGCAAGACGGCATACATTGGGCTGACGACGGTAGTGATCCTGTAATCTTCAAAGGACTTGGCCAACATATTATAAAGGTAAATTCAAATTTTGGTAATTATATTCGTCTTGCCGTCAGCATTGAAGGCGGAGAGATGTTTTTAAATCTTCATATAGCATGCAAAGGTTAATATTTATACTTAGTCTGTTCATTCTTGCGATTGTAGGATGCAGTTCCAATGAGTCTCACTCATTTTTGATTCGTCCGGATGGAGGTGGGGAAGATGCTGCCACTGAAATAGAGGTAGGTAAAACGATTCCTGCCTGGCAGGAGGGTGTGATGGATATTCATTTCATCAATACGACTACCGGTGAAAGCATGTTTGTAATATTCCCGGATGGTACGCAAATGCTTATCGATGCCGCAAGTTCGAGTGTTACGACCAACTCTAATAGTAATACGACCAATACCGGTATCCGTAGTCGTTGGGATCCGACTCTGACTTCTACCCGTGGTTCACAGATTATAACTGATTACATTCGTAAGTGTATGGTATGGACAGGTAACAGTACGATTGATTATGCCGTACTTACCCACTTCCATAATGACCACTTCGGCGGTTATACTTCTTCCTTGCCGAAATCTTCCAACTCCGACACTTATTCGTTGATAGGTTTTGCCGAGATTTTCGACAATTTCAAGATTGGTACGCTTCTTGATCGTGGCTATCCCGATTATAACTATCCGTTCAATATGGCGACAATGGCAGACAATGCTCCAAGTTGCAGCAACTATATCAATGCAGTGAAATGGCATGTCGCCAATCAAAAGTTTGATGCTGCGATATTCAAAGCAGGGGCGAATAATCAGATCGTTCAGAAGTATAATCCTGCAAAGTATCCTACTGCAAAGGTGCAAAACGTGGCAGTGAATGGAGAGATCTGGACAGGTTCGGGCACTACCACAAAGAAGACATTCCCTGAACTCTCGGAGATTTCATACGAAAATAGTAAGAACATTACCTCCAGTGACAATTGTCCGCCGGAGAATATTACCAGTTGTGTGATGAAAGTTTCGTATGGCAACTTTGATTTCTTTGCCGGTGGTGACCTTCAGTATAACGGACGTTCGAGTCATGCGTGGAAAGATGCCGAACTGCCCTGTGCAAAAGCAGTAGGTCAGGTGGAACTATTGAAAGCTAACCATCACGGGGTAACCAACACCAATCAGGTGGATGCTCTGAAAGCACTCAATCCACAAACGATTGTTGTCAATTCGTGGGTAGATTGTCATCCCCGCACCGATATACTGAATTCGATGGAGACAACACTCCCTGCGTGTGACATGTTTATCACTAACTTCTGGCAAGGCGATCGCCCCAGCGGAGTAGACGACCGGGTTACGGCGGAAGAGGCTGCGAGAGTAAAGGGATATGATGGACATATTGTAGTTCGTGTGACCGACGGGGGAAACAAATATAGAGTTGTGACAATCACAGATTCTGACGGGGCAATGACTGTTAAGACTATTTCCGGTCCATATACAAGCAGATAATGAATACAAAATATTATGATGTAATAGTAGCAGGTGCAGGTCCTGCCGGGATATGTGCGGCTGTAGCCGCCGCCCGGCAAGGAGCACGTGTTGCTCTTATCGAAAGATACGGAGTCATCGGAGGTAACCTGACCGCCGGGTATGTCGGCCCTATTCTCGGTAGTGTAAGCAAGAACACGATGCGCGATGAGGTTTGTGCTATTCTTGGCGTCAAAGACAATGACTGGATTGGCGAACATGGAAATGCTCACGATTTCGAAGAGGCAAAACTTACATTGGCAGAATTTGTCGCCAGGGAAAAGAATGTCGATGTCTTTTTGCAATGTTGCGTGTCGGATGTTATTCGTGACGGAAAGGTGGTAAAAGGTATTAAGTGTGCAAGTAACGAGGGGACGCTATGTTTTGAAGCCGCGGTTACGATTGACTGTACCGGTGATGCCATAGTATCTTTTCTTGCCGGTGCAAAAATAGAAAAAGGACGTGCTGACGGACTCATGCAGCCTGTAACCCTTGAATACACTATTGACGGCGTAGATGAATCGAAAGGAATTATCTGTATTGGAGATGTAGACAATGTCCAATTGAATGGCGAGTGTTTTCTTGATTGGTGTAAAAAGAAAGCCGATGAGGGCGAACTTCCCCGGATGCTTGCTGCCGTGCGTTTGCATCCGTCGGTCAGACCGGGTTGCCGTCAGGTAAATACGACACAAGTCAATAGGGTGGATATAACTTCGGTAAGCTCTATTTTCGCTGCCGATCTTGAACTTAGGCAACAGATACGTCTCCTGACTCAATTCTTGAAAGAAAATTTGCCGGGTTACGAAAATTGTAGAGTGATCGGAAGCGGTACAACAACCGGAGTGCGCGAAAGCCGCAGGGTGATGGGCGACTATGTGATCGATGCCGATGAGATGGCAGAAGGCTGCCGTTTTGCCGATGTGGTGGTACATAAAGCATTGTTCATTGTCGATATACATAATCCTGACGGAGCCGGACAGGCGGAACCGACCATCCAATATTGCAAACCATACGATTTGCCGTATCGTTGTTTTCTCCCGTTGGGCTTGGAAGGGCTTTTGGTGGCGGGACGGTGCATATCGGGTACTCACAGAGCTCACGCTTCCTATCGTGTCATGAGTATTTGCATGGCGATGGGAGAGGCTGTTGGCATTGCCGCTGCCATGAGTGCGTCGCAGCATTGTACTCCGCGGGCTCTCGATGTAGGAGAGTTGCAGAAACGGCTTGAGTCGTTAGGCATAGAGCTGTTCGATTAACGTAGAACATAATCATACTTTAAATTTATAGAGCATACTTATGAAAAAGATCTATTTGTCTGTCGTGTGCTTACTGATCTCTATTCCCCTTATCGCCCAGTTGTATGTAGAGCCGGAGAAAGAGGTAGAGTGCTCTGTCTTCCTGGCAAAGGAAGGACGGGGGCGGGCACAGCAAGGACTTGAAATATGGGATGATTACATATTCTCGTGCGAGGATGGAGGGCACGTGAATATCTATGATTTCAAAAGTGCCGATCCGAAACCTGTGGCAGGCTTTGAGTTGGCGTCCTCCCATCCGGACAACCATGTAAATAATGTATGCTTTGGCGTCGAGACAAAACGCGGAGCATCGTTTCCTCTCTTGTATATCACAAACGGGAAGGTAGGAAGCGAGTTGGAATGGTTGTGTTTTGTGGAGAGTATCACCCGTCGTGGAAAACGTTTTAGCAGCGAAATCGCACAGACAATTGAACTTGATGGCTCGAAGTGGGCGGAGAAAGGGTATGTCCCTATCTTTGGTGCGCCAAGCTGGCTGGTCGATCGGGAGCGGGGCTTTATATGGATATTCTCGGCGCGTAAACGTACTGTGGCGAAGGTGACAAAGCATGCATGGGAAAACCAGTATGTCGCCACTAAATTCCGCATACCGTCGTTGAGTGAGGGGGCAAAGGTGCGCCTTGACGAAAATGACATTCTCGATCAGGTGGTGTTCCCCTATGAGGTATGGTTCACACAAGCGGGCTGTATGCATGATGGTAAAATCTATTTCTGCTTCGGAGTTGGGAAACAGGATGACAGCCGTCCTTCCTGCATCCGGGTGTACGATACGGATAGGCGGACGATTACTGCCCGATACAATGTGCAGGAACAGGTTATTTACGAACCGGAAGATATTGTGGTCAAAGACGGGGTTATGTATGTCAATACCAATACGAATGCGAAAAAGACGTCTGATCTTCCTTGCATATTCAAACTCTCTCTTCCGAAAGAAAAGCCGGTGACCGAAAATCCTCTCGACGAGATACGCAGGGATCCGGAACGTGCGGGCGGCGTGTATTATGTGACCGATCTTTCACATCCGGTTACGCCGGCGCCCAAAGGATATACGCCTTTCTATATAAACGGCTATTTCCGTCACGGAGCGCGTCAGATAGACGATGAGGTGACTTATCCTGCTATATACGGCGTATTGGAGAAAGCTCATGCCACAAACAATCTTACCGATTTTGGGAAAGCCCTGTACGAACGTCTTGAACCGTTCAAGAAGAATGTGTTTTACAAAGAAGGCGATCTGACACAAATCGGTTATCGTCAGACAAGGGAGATAGGCCGGAGGATGGTACAAAACTATCCGGAAGTATTTGAAGGCCATCCCTATTTGAAGACTAACGCAACGAATGTGCTTCGGGTGGCGGCCACCATGCAATCTGTAAATTCGGGTATTTTGTCGCTACGTCCCGGGCTTGAGTGGGCGGAGATAGACAATTCCCGTTCGTTCCTTACCACACTGAATCCATACGGTAACGTATGTCCCGACAGAAGTCCGCTTGATAAATATATACTCGGTAAAGAAAACAGTTGGTATAAAAAATATCGTTCATATATAGATGAAAAGTTGAATGTGGATGCTTTTTTTACAAGACTGTTTATAGACGTAACACAAGTAGAAAGTGAATATGACAAGTACGACCTGATCCATCGTTTCTGGTTAATGGCATCACTTATGCAATGCCTCGACCGCCAAGTGCCTATATGGGATATTTTTACAGAAGAGGAAATATTGGCTTGGGCAGAAATCGAGAACTATAAGTATTTTGCGCAGAAAGGTCCTGAACCGGTATCTCACGGGCGTAGTTGGGGACTTGCATCCCGCACGTTACGCCATTTGTTAGACGAATCTGCCGAAGATCTGGTTCGCAAGCGTCATGGTATCAATCTCAACTTCGGACACGATGGCGTTCTGATGGCCATCTTGACAAATCTGCAAGCCGGAACGTGGGCGCGGGAGGCTGGTAATTCCAAAGAAGCGTTGCGGAGTTGGAAGTACTGGGATATTCCGATGGGTGCGAATCTTCAGATGATCTTTTACCAATCAGAAGGCAATCCGGACGTTTTAGTTAAGTTTATGCTGAATGAAAAAGACCTCCGGTTGCCGTTGGAAGCGGTTGAAGCATCTTATTACAAATGGAATGAGGTTTATAAATTCTATATAGAACATTGCGACAAGGTGGAAAGATCACTTGCCGAAACATTGAAATTATCGTATGAAGACTTTTAATTATAATCGTGCTGAAATAAAGGCCGGAATAGTACATTTCGGCGTTGGAAACTTCCATCGTGCACATCTCGAAGCTTACACAAATTTATTACTTGAAGATCCGTCACAAAGATGCTGGGGGGTATTCGGAGCCATGATTATGCCTACAGACGGGGTATTGTTCAACGCCCTCAAGAAAGATGACGGCATATATCAGTTGACGACATGCAGCCCTTCCGGCGAACAGGATAGTATGCTGATTGGTTCGCTTGTAGAACTGGCATGGGGGGAAATAGATAGTGAGCCTATCATCGCTAAAATAGCATCGGAGGAGATAAAAATCATCTCTCTCACCATTACCGAAGGGGGATATAAGGTTGATTTTAACCAATCGCGCAGTGTGTTCTGGTATGTAGCCGAAGGACTTAAACGTCGGATGGAGAAAGATTTGCCGATTACGATTCTTTCGTGTGACAACATGCAGATGAACGGCAATGCCGCCAAATGTGCGTTTATGTCATACTTCGAAGCGAAATATCCTGAGGTGGCAGCGTGGGCGAAAAAGAAAGTGACGTTCCCGAATTCGATGGTGGATAGAATCACTCCCGTAACAAAACCGGGTAAGGTTACAGATGTGTGTTGTGAAGACTTTATACAATGGGTGATTGAAGATAATTTCATTGCAGGCCGTCCTGCATGGGAGAAGGTGGGAGTTACATTCACCCATGATGTGACCCCGTATGAAATCATGAAATTAAGTCTTCTCAATGCGTCACATACTCTTCTTTCTTATCCTGCCTATATGGAAGGATTCAGGAAGGTCGATGCTGTAATGGCAGACGAGAGGTATCGTGCAATGATAAAGCTGTTTATGAACAGGGACGTTACTCCTTATGTTCCGGTTCCCGAAGGCGTTGACCTTGAAGCGTATAAAGACCAGCTTATTGAACGATTTTCAAACAAGGCGATCAGCGATCAGGTATCACGGCTTTGCGGCGATGGTATTGCTAAGTTTGCGGTTTATGTGGTACCCATACTCAAACAGATGTTGCAGGATGGGAAGGATATTTCGATAGAGGCTTTCCTGATAGCTGTTTATTGCAAATACCTGATAGGTGCGCGCACCGAGTCCGGTGAAAATATAGCTATCTCCGAACCTCACATCACTCCGGCGGACAGGAAGTTGATTTCGGGAGGATCGCCGGCCGAGTTCTTGAAGATATCACCTTTTGTGTCATTGGGATTGGACAAATACCCTGTGTTTATGGAAAAGTATGAGCAGTTTTATGCTATGCAGGTAGCAGAAGGGTTGAAGGTCTTATTACAGTAAACAACTAAAAAATACAAGGCAATGAAGAAGTTTTTCATAACGGTTGTTCTGTCGCTTTCGTGCGTATTGTCGGTTTCGGCACAAAAACAGACGGAGGCGTCAACGCTTAACCTGATAGGTAAGCCGTTTGAATCGACTCCCAATCCGTATCATAGAGTCGATACATTGGTTTATAAAGGTTTTAACAGGACGGAGAACCGACAACTCCGTTGTTCTGCCGGTATGGCTGTGTTGTTTAAAACGAACACGCGTAATATACAGATTACGACAAAGTGGGGATATGTATATTCGAGCCATTCAACCATGCCGATCTCTTATAAAGGATATGATCTTTATATCAAAAATGCAAACGGTCAATGGCAGTATGCGGCAAGCGGTTCATTGAAAGCGTATAAGGGCGAGAAAACCGAGACATTCACGCTCATTGAGAATATGGATGGTACGATGCACGAATGTATGATGTATATGCCGATGTATTCGGAGGTCATTTCTTGTAAGATAGGGATAGATGACGATGCTGTTATCGAACCGTTGAAGTCCGATTTTCGTCACAGGATAGCGATATATGGCTCTTCGTTTACGCAGGGAGTGAGCACGGATCGATCCGGTATGAGTTATCCCATGCAATTTATGCGTAATACAGGTCTTCAAGTCGTGTCGCTCGCAACAAGCGGACGTTGCCTGATGCAACCTTACATGCTCGACGTTCTTGCGGAAGTCAAGGCTGATGCCTTTATATTCGATACTTTTTCAAATCCTGACGCAGAACTGATAAGAGAGCGCCTGATGCCGTTTATCGATCGGCTTATAGCGGCACATCCGGCTATTCCGTTGATATTTCAGCGTACTATCTATCGTGAACGACGTTCATTCGATACAGTTCTTGATGCGAAAGAACGGGCTAAGGCGGCAACCGTAGAGGAGTTGTTTGCGAAAATCCTCACGAACCCGAAATATAAAGACGTTTATCTGATTACGCCTGATGCTTCCGATGCGCATGAGACATCGGTCGACGGAACTCATCCAAGTAGTTATGGATATGCACTTTGGGCGAAGTCAATAGAGACTCCGGTAATAGAAATTTTAAGTAAATATGGTATAAAATGAGACAAGCGGTATTAGTAGAACCAAAACATATTGAATTTCGCGAGGTTGAGGCGCCTAAGGCGTCGGACCTGAAAGAACATCAGGTGCTTCTGAATATTAAGAGAATTGGTATTTGTGGAAGTGAGATACATTCTTATCACGGATGTCATCCGGCAACTTTCTATCCGGTAGTTCAGGGGCATGAATATTCGGCAGTGGTAGTCGCTACGGGGATGGCGGTTACGATCTGCAAGGCGGGTGACGTTGTCACCGCACGTCCGCAACTCGCGTGTGGGAAGTGCAAGCCTTGTCAGCGGGGAGAGTATAATATTTGTGAAGAGCTAAGAGTGCAGGCTTTTCAGGCAAATGGAGCTGCGCAAGACTTTTTTGTGGTTGATGATGACAGGGTTGCGGTGTTGCCTGAAGGTATGTCACTTGATTATGGGGCTATGATAGAACCGGTGGCAGTGGCTGCGCATGCAACTATGCGTGGCGGGGACTTGAAAGGTAAGAATGTGGTTGTATCGGGTGCCGGAACAATCGGTAACCTCGTGGCGCAGTTCGCTAAGGCAAGAGGAGCCAAACGGGTTCTTATTACCGATGTAAGTGATTTCAGACTTGAAATCGCTCGTAAATGTGGCATAATAGATACGCTCAATGTAGCTAAGACGCCGCTCAAAGAAGGAGCGAAGAGGCTTTTCGGGGATGAAGATTTTCAAGCTGCGTTTGAGGTTGCCGGGGTTGAGTCGAGTATTCGTTCGCTTATGGAGTGTATCGAAAAAGGGAGTACTATCGTTGTTGTGGCGGTATTTGGCAAGGATCCGTCGCTTAATATGTTCTATTTGGGAGAGCACGAACTGAAGGTGAACGGAACGATGATGTATCGCCACGAAGATTATCTTACGGCTATCGATCAGGTAAGTTCGGGAGCTATTTGTCTCGAACCGCTTATTTCAAATCATTTTCCGTTCGAGCAGTATGACGAGGCATATAAATTTATAGACGAGAATAGTGCAACATCCATGAAAATAATTATTAAACTATAAAACCATGAAAATAATAGGTATAGGAGAAGTTGTTTGGGATTGCTTCCCGGAAGGTAAGAGACTTGGCGGAGCGCCTATCAATTTCTGTTTTTTTGCAAAGGAGTTGGGAGCAGAATCATATCCCGTTACGGCAATAGGTGATGACGAACTCGGTGATGAAACATTTGCGGTGCTTAAAGAGACCGGACTTGATTTAGGATATATTTCCCGTAATATTTTGCCGACAGGTAAAGTGCTTGTGTCGTTGAATGAGGCCGGTGTACCGCAATATGACATTGTTGAGAATGTTGCTTGGGATGCTATCGAGTGTAGTCCTGCGACCATGAAACTTGTCAGCGATGCAGATGCTGTTTGTTGGGGCTCTTTGGCACAGCGAAGCGAAAAGTCACGTGCTGCAATCTTAAGGCTCATAGATGCCGTGCCAGATACCTCTTTGAAAGTGTTTGATATTAATATCAGGCAACATTTTTATTCGACAGACTTGATTGTGGAATCCTTGCAAAAAGCAAATGTGCTCAAATTGAATGAAGACGAATTGCCGTTATTGATCTCTCTTCTTTCTCTTTCGACTGATTTTGTGGAAGCTATCACAGAACTCATAGCTCGTTTTTCGCTCAAATTTGTTATATTCACACAGGGCGCAGTACGTAGTGGCATATATGATGACAGTGGGGAAATTTCATCCATAGATACACCTAAAGTCGAGGTGGCCGATACTGTAGGTGCAGGCGACTCGTTTACTGCTACCTTTGTTGTGAACATACTTAGAGGGGCGTCGGTCGCTGAATCACACCGCAAAGCGGTAGATGTATCGGCATATACTTGTACACAAAGGGGAGCTATTAATCCGTTGCCGGATAGTAAAAAGTAATATTGGGTACTTCACATAAGGAAGTTTCGTACTTGGTTTGAATGATTCTTCAAACCAAGCGTGGTGGATATGCCTTGTTCTTGTTGATTGCAGTTTAATTCCGTTAGTTAACCGCAGAATTTGCGGCTTAGCATACCTCTTTTGGCCGCATTTTATAGATAACTCCAGTTAAATAGTTATTTTTGCAGAAATAACTGATGGTATGTTTATCCATGAAATAGAAAATTGGAGTTCATTCAGATGGAACATCAAAAGTTTGTCAGGTGAAATAGCCTGGATAAATAGGGCTATAGTCTATCTCGTGGAGCGGTTGAGTACAATTGGATTTGAATAGTAATTTTTACGAAATAAAGGAACCCATGTTGAAAATATTAGTAACCTACGCCGTACAAGGCGAATTTGTAGAGATTAAATGGCCGGATATAGAACCTTACTACATTCGTACAGGCATTGGTAAAGTGAAATCAGCCTTTCATTTGGCAGAGGCAATCCGTCAGGTACAACCGGACTTGGTGCTTAATATCGGAAGTGCCGGAACAGTCAACCATCAGGTAGGAGACATCTTTGTATGCCGTAAGTTCGTAGACCGTGATATGCAGAAGATGGCAGAATTCGGGTTGGAGTGTGAAATCAATTCATCGGCTTTGCTCGAAGGAAAAGGATATTGCACGCATTGGACGGAAGATGGAATCTGCAATACAGGAGATGGCTTCCTCACCGAGTTGACCCATGTTAGCGGAGACGTCGTGGATATGGAAGCCTACGCACAGGCATTTGTCTGCCGTTCAAAAGGAATCCCATTTATTTCCGTGAAATACGTGACTGACATTATTGGTCAGAACTCCGTGAAACATTGGGAAGATAAACTTGCCGATGCACGGCAGGGGCTATCGCATTACTTTAACGTCTTGAAAGAAAGAATATGATAAGTGACTCCTGCGGCTATCAATCCCAGGAGAATCTTTACCCATATAAAAGGAATCAGGAAGAAAATGCAATAAAGCATCGTTCCCCACATTAATACGAGAGAAATTATTTTGGCACGGAGAGGAATCGCCTTGTTTTCGCGGAAATTGCGGATGTAAGGACCGAAGTGCCGATGGTTGAGCAGCCAGTTATATAATCGGGGTGACCCTTTGAAATAAAGGGCGGCGGTGAGCAATAGAAAAGGGGTAGTGGGCAGTAGCGGCAGAAAGATGCCAAGAATACCGAGCGCAAGGGAAATACTACCTAAAACAATATATAGAGTTTTCATGCGGCAAAGATAGTGCAAAAAAAGGAAAAAAATAACACTCTTAGCTGGATGAAAACTCTATTTTATATTACCTTTGCCGTTGCATCGAGGTGACATTAGATGCGTGTAACTATTAAAATACATACACTCATGTTTACAGTAATCAAACGCATGGAGATCTCGGCTTCACATAAGCTGGTACTCCCGTATCGCAGTAAATGCGCCAGTTTACACGGTCACAACTGGATTATCACCGTCTATTGCCGTTCCGCGCGGCTCAACTCCGAAGGAATGGTGGTAGATTTCACCCGCATCAAAGAAGTAGTCACGGAGAAACTCGACCATCAGAATCTCAACGAAGTACTCCCATTTAATCCCACAGCGGAGAATATCGCCCGGTGGGTATGCAAACAGATTCCTCAATGCTATAAAGTAGAAGTGCAGGAATCGGAAGGAAACATAGTCATCTACGAGAAAGATCCCGTCGGCGCAGAAGGACAAGAATAGCAAACCAAACAAATTTTGATGATGAGAAAGATTAATGAAATCTTTTACAGCTTGCAGGGCGAAGGCTACCATACCGGAACTCCGGCCATCTTCGTCCGTTTTTCCGGCTGCAACCTGAAATGTGACTTTTGCGACACACAACACGAAGAAGGAAAAATGATGACCGACGATGAAATTATCGCCGAAGTGAAAAAATATCCTGCCGTCACTGTTGTCCTCACGGGCGGCGAACCTTCCTTATGGATAGACGATGAATTGATCGACCGTTTGCATGAGGCAGGCAAGTATGTGACCATCGAAACCAACGGTACACGCCCCCTGCCGGCAGCTATCGACTGGGTGACCTGTTCCCCCAAACAAGGGGCGAAACTTGCCATCGACCGGATGGATGAAGTGAAAGTGGTCTATGAAGGACAAGATATAAGTATTTTTGAACTACTTCCGGCCGAACATTTTTTCCTCCAGCCTTGTTCTTGTAATAACACTGCTTCAACAGTGGACTGTGTAATGCGACATCCCAAATGGAGACTCAGCCTGCAAACACACAAATTAATCGACATCCGTTGAACAAAATAGACGGGTGATACGGGAGAAGCTTAAATTATTACAAAATATAGTATGAAAGTAGGTTTGTTTATTCCTTGTTATATCAATGCTATTTACCCCAATGTGGGAGTGGCATCGTATAGACTATTGAAAAGTTTGGGAGTAGACGTCGATTATCCGTTGGATCAGACCTGTTGCGGACAACCGATGGCAAATGCCGGTTTTGAAGATGAATCGATGAAATTGGCACTCCGTTTTGACGATCTGTTTCGGGAATACGATTACATCGTCGGTCCTTCCGCCAGTTGTGTGGCGTTTGTGAAAGAGAATCATCCCGGTATCTTGGAGAAAGAAGGACATGTTTGTCAGAGTGCGGGAAAGATTTATGATATTTGTGAGTTCATTCACGATGTCTTGAAACCTTCCAAAATACCTGCACGCTTTCCTCATAAAGTCAGTATTCACAATAGCTGTCATGGGGTTCGTGAACTGTTGATTTCCGCTCCCACCGAACTGAACATCCCTTATTACAATAAATTGCGTGACCTGCTCGATCTGGTAGAAGGCATCGAAGTATTCGAGCCCAGCCATATTGACGAGTGTTGCGGCTTTGGCGGAATGTTTGCGGTGGAAGAGCAGGCAGTCTCCGTCTGCATGGGGCGTGATCAGGTAAAAGACCACATGGCTACCGGAGCCGAGTATATTGTCGGAGCGGACAGTTCCTGCCTGATGCACATGCAAGGTGTCATCAAACGGGAGCATCTGCCTATTCAGATTATCCATATTGTAGAAATTCTAGCGTCGCAATCATGAGTACAAAACATTCAAAGGCTGCCGAAAAGTTCTTGCAGGACAGCAAGATGGCAGCATGGCATAATGAAACCCTTTGGATGGTCCGTGCCAAAAGGGATAAGATGAGCAAGGAAGTTCCCGAATGGGAAGAGTTGCGCAACAAGGCTTGCGAGTTGAAACTATACTCCAACAGCCACCTCGAAGAACTTCTGCTGGAGTTTGAGAAGAATGCTACCGCCAACGGCGCCATCGTACATTGGGCAAAAGATGCCGATGAATACTGCGCCATCGTCTACGAAATACTGAATGAGCATAACGTCCACCATTTCATCAAGAGCAAATCTATGCTCGCCGAAGAGTGTGGATTGAATCCTTTCCTGATGGAGCGGGGCATCGATGTTGTAGAGTCCGATTTGGGCGAACGCATCCTGCAACTGATGCATCTCGAACCGAGCCACATCGTACTGCCCGCCATTCACATCAAACGGGAACAGGTAGGCGAACTTTTCGAAAAGGAGATGGGCACGGAAAAGGGAAACTTTGACCCTACCTACCTGACTCATGCCGCACGTAAGAACCTGCGTCATCTCTTCCTCAATGCCGAAGCCGCCATGACAGGCGCCAACTTTGCCGTCGCTTCAACCGGTGACATTGTGGTCTGCACCAATGAAGGAAATGCCGATATGGGTACTTCCTACCCGAAACTGAACATTGCCGCTTTCGGTATGGAAAAGATCGTCCCGGATTTGGACGCATTGGGTGTGTTCACCCGATTACTCGCCCGTTCGGCCACCGGACAACCGGTGACAACATATACCTCTCATTACCGCCGTCCCCGCGAAGGCGGTGAATACCATATTATCATCGTAGACAACGGCCGGAGTGCCTTACTATCCAAGCCCGACCATATCAAGACATTGAACTGTATTCGTTGTGGTGCGTGCATGAATACCTGCCCGGTGTACCGCCGCAGTGGAGGTTACTCTTATACGTACTTCATCCCCGGACCTATTGGCATCAACTTGGGTATGGCTCACGCTCCGGAGAAATATTATGATAATCTTTCGGCCTGTTCTTTGTGTATGTCCTGTTCCGATGTCTGTCCGGTGAAAGTAGATTTGGCCGAACAAATTTACAAATGGCGGCAGGATTTGGACGGACTGGGGAAAGCCAATACGGGAAAGAAGATCATGTCCGGCGGTATGAAGTTCCTGATGGAGCGTCCGGCATTGTTCAACGCAGCCTTGTGGGCAGCCCCGGTGGTAAATGGCCTGCCCCGTTTCATGAAATACAACGATCTCGACGATTGGGGAAAGGGGCGTGAACTGCCGGAATTTGCCAGCGAGTCGTTCAATGAAATGTGGAAGAAAAACAAAGTACAGGGAAAGGAGGAATCCAAATGAGCAGCAGAGAAGAAATATTAGCCAGCATCCGCCAGCATACGCAGACGCGTTATGATAAACCGGATATTGCGGATATGAAACGATTGTCATATCCTGACAAGATAGAACAGTTCTGTGCAATCAGCCGTGCGGTGGGTGGTACGGCAGTTGTATTGGGTGAAGGGGAAGATGTGAATGCGGTCATACGCCGGACTTATCCGAATGCTATGCGCATTGCTTCCGTATTGCCGGATATTTCCTGTGCTACGTTCAATCCCGATAATCTGGATGATCCGAAAGAGTTGGACGGCACAGATGTTGCCGTAGTGAAAGGAGAAATCGGAGTAGCCGAAAACGGAGCCATCTGGATACCGCAGACGGTGAAATATAAAGCGATCTATTTTATCTCGGAGAAGTTGGTTATTCTGCTCGACCGGAATAAAATTGTAGATACCATGTATGACGCCTACCGCGAACTGGACGGACAGGAATATCAGTTCGGAACGTTCATCTCCGGTCCGTCAAAGACTGCTGATATTGAGCAGGCTTTAGTGATGGGAGCGCATGGGGCACGGGACGTGTTAGTGATATTAACCTAATGTTTCTCTGTTGATTATTCTAAAATAAATTTGGTTTCAAAACAATGGAGTTTTATATTTGTTAGTACAAACGAAATGGAGACTCTGTTGATGCTGTAAAAACAGAGGCTCTATTGGTAAGAAATAGAGCCTTTGTTTCATATAAACAGAGCTTCCGTTTGATGTAAATAGAATATCTGTTTCTGCTTGTCCATAGTAGATAAATGAGTTCGTAGGATAAGAGTAGTAAAACGTTTAATTATAAATTATATGTATGCCAATAAAGTAAAGAAAATAGCCGCCGTCCATGACCTTTCGGGAATGGGACGCGTATCTCTGACCGTCGTCATTCCTATTCTTTCATCCATGGGGTTTCAGGTCTGTCCGCTTCCTACGGCTGTATTATCCAATCATACGCAATATCCCGGTTTCTCCTTCCTCGACCTGACGGACGAAATGCCGAAAATTATTGCCCAATGGAAGAAGCTGGAGGTAGAATTCGACGCTATCTATACCGGATATCTGGGTTCTCCGAGACAAATTCAGATTGTTTCTGATTTTATCAGGGACTTTCGTCGGCCGGACAGTTTGATCGTTGCCGATCCGGTATTGGGAGATAACGGACGATTGTACACCAACTTTGATGGAGAGATGATAAAAGAGATGCGCCACCTGATTACTAAAGCAGATGTGATTACCCCCAATTTGACGGAACTATTTTATTTATTGGATAAACCTTATAAAGCAGATAACACGGATGAAGAGCTGAAAGAATATCTTCGTCTTTTGTCCGACAAAGGTCCGCAAGTGGTTATCATCACCAGTGTTCCTGTACATGATGAGCCTCATAAAACGTCTGTCTATGCTTATAACCGTCAGGGAAACCGCTACTGGAAAGTGACCTGCCCTTATCTGCCTGCACATTATCCCGGCACGGGAGATACTTTCACCAGTGTCATCACCGGCTCTTTGATGCAGGGAGACAGTCTGCCGATGGCATTGGACCGTGCCACACAGTTTATCCTGCAAGGTATTCGTGCCACTTTCGGGTATGAATATGACAACCGTGAGGGTATTCTGTTGGAGAAAGTGCTTCATAATTTGGATATGCCAATACAGATGGCTAGTTATGAACTGATTTAAGATAGGCTTTGTGTTGTTATTACTATGCCAATAGGTTGGCACAACAATGCCACCTTGTTTGCATGTCTGTGCCACTGTGTTGGCACAAATGTGCCTTCTTATTGGTATTTATTAAGTTCAGAATCGTACTGTTACTCTTGCCGGGAGTTTTCCACTTGTCCACTTAGGTCCTTCTTTGACAAGCCGGATGGCTTCTTTATCAGCGAATTCGCATAATCCATGAATAACAGTGATATTTTGCGGCTTTCCTTCTTCATCAACAAAGAAAGAAAGGACTACCTTCCCCTTAATATCTTTACAGTTATCATCCGTTGGACGAACGAGATTCTCTTTCAGGTATTTCTGATAGCTACGTTTACCGATGACAGGTTGTGGAGTGATCTCTTTCTCTGCCTGTTCCTCAACCTTCACAACACTTCCGAGGGTTGTTGACTTCTTATTTTTCTTAGCGCCATATCCCACTACCACCACTTCATTGAGTGTCTGTTTGTTTTCGTTCATGGCAATGAGCATCGTCCGGCTGGTATCTACCCGGATTTCTACCGGATCATATCCGATATATTCCGCTGTCAATCGTTTCTTATCATCCTTTTTGACTAACGAAAATTCTCCATTCATATTTGTGATGGTTCCGATATTCGTTCCTTTATATGTCACACTGGCTCCGATAAGCGGTTCCCCTTTTTTGTCGGTCACTATTCCTTTAATCATGTTATTTTGGGGAAGGATAGTCGCTACCTTAGCCATCTTCATTTTCTTATCTGATTCAGATTCGAAAGTATCTATCGTTGCTACTACTTCTTGCAATGCAGCAGTCTCTTCCGAGACTTCTTCCATCATCGGCACAGCTGCCACAGGCGCACCTTGTGGTTGCGAAGTCGTTTGGATTTTGGCAATCATATCTTTCTTATCCGCTTGTCTCGCAGTAATTTCGGAAATAGGAGTGGAATCCGTTTTTACCTTTGTAGTAGCTAATGCGATTTCCTTTTGCGGAGTTGCGGGAACTGTTGGAGTGGCAGGAATTGCCGGAGTTGGTGGAGCTGCGGGTTCAGCCAACTTTGTGGAAACACTCTCTTCCGCAATGAACACTTCATCTGTCATGCTCTTTTTCAGGAACAGGAAATAACTGCTGATACCGAATCCGATAATCAGACACGCAGCGATGCTCCAGGTGATAGCATAAGTGTTCTTTTTCTTTGCCGAATGAGCAGAAACCTGCATCCGCAGTTTCTCGATCCGTTGTTCGTGATTTCCCTCCACCTGGTTGTATCCATCCATAGCATCGGCCAGGAAAGGGTCTTGCATCGACTCTTTTTCCAGCCGGTGTGCCTCTTTTCCTTTGCGGAGTCCTCGTATGTAGTCCAATAGTTTCATAGGGCTTGTTTCTTAATACAAATTTTTAAGTTTCGCTTTCCGTTTTGGATATAGCTTTTCACATTGTTCAGAGTAAATCCGGTCTGTTCCACAATGTCGGCATACGACATTTCCTCTAAAAAGAAACGCGTAATGCTGGTCCGTTGTTCTTCGGGCAACTTTTCGAGACAGTGATGTAATGCCTTTAGTTGTTCTTCTGAACTTTCCTCCTCACTTAATAGATGCAGAAATTCGTCGGATTCCATAACATTAACGGTATAATCTAACGTAATTTCTTTATTTTCCTTTCGTAAAAGTTGCAAGCAATGATTCTTTGCCACCCGGTAGAGCCATGGCTTGAACACTTTTATCTCATAATTTCCCAATTTAGGCAATAAATCTTCAAACAACTGCATGACCGCCTCCTGTGCCCGGTCTTCATCATGCAGATATTTCAGGCAAAGTCCGTATAGTAACGGGATATATCGGTTATATAATTCGCCGAAATATTCCGTATCACCGGACTTCGTGTAATGTATTAGTAATTCCTCGTCCGATAGTTTTGATATTTTTCTTTTGAAAAACAACATCTATTCCTCTTCTTCGTCAACAATGACTTGATATTTTTCTTTCATTGCTTCAAAATCACCTGTAATCTGGTCTAATATTTCATGCGTATCCGTACTCTTTACCAATGCGGGCATACCGTAATAGATAGATGCTTTATATGGCAACAGTATCATTTTTCCTTTGGGCAGAGAACGTCCCATACCGGTCATGAATACGGGAATATATTTCACTTCAGGCCGCAGAGACAGGATGCGTGCTATGCCGGATTTAATTTTTCCCATTTGTTCCGGCTTTCCTCTGGTTCCTTCCGGAAAAAGAATCAGTGAATATCCGGCATCAATGGCTTCGAGCATCTTGCGAATCGGATCATGTTCCGAATCTTTTTCCCCTTTTCTCCTGATTAAAAGAGTATTGATGAAAAAGTTGCTGATGGAAGCCTGAAAGCGGGTTTTCCCGAAATAGTCTTCTGCTGCTACGGGTTTGACTTTCCACAAAAGTTCGCCGGGCAGGGAAGCCAATAGGCTTAGGGTGTCCAGGTGGCTGTTATGGTTGGCAAGGATGATGAATTGCTTTTCCTTTTTGAGGAACTGGCAATCGGTGAACTGAACTCCCACAACCAATTTCAGAAACCATTGGAATACACCTTTATATATAATCTGCATGGCAGCAGCTTGCATGAATCTTTTTTCCATTCTCTCCGTTTAATATGCAATGTAATAAACTAAATGAAAAAATACAGGAGCCGTGTAGGCCAGAGAATCTATCCGGTCGAATACTCCTCCATGACCGGGAATACTGTTCCCCATGTCCTTAATTCCTTTATCTCTCTTGATGGCGGAGATGACTACGTCTCCCGAGAATCCGGCAATCGCAACGAGAGCACTTACCAGGATAACGTTGGGAGCGGAGAGGGGAGTCAGGAAACCGAGGAAGTAACCAATGACGGTAGTACTGATTACACCGCCCAGAAATCCTTCCCACGTTTTGTTCGGACTTACTTTCGGGAGTATCTTATGTCGTCCGAGAAGTTTGCCCCAGATAAATTGCATAACATCGTTGATTTCCGTAAGGAATACAAGGAATAATAGCAGACCTCGTCCTCCTGCATTGAATCCCGGAAGTTCAGGAAGCGACAGGAGATAAGCGAGGTGGCTGATACCGAATACTGAAAGCATCAGAATCCACTGCAACAGAGCCATCGACTTGGTAATTCCGTGGGTGTCTCCCTTTAAAACAAGTCGTAAGGGCAATACGAGAAACATAACTACCGGAATGAAGATGATGAATGCTCCATACCAGGCAAGGTAAGCAAGGTAATATTGAATGGGAATGGCCAATATCCCCCAAAACAATGCTCCGCGATCTGCCTCTCTGAATCCCAACACCGAATACAGTTCTCTGAAAGCGATGAAAGAGAGAAAGGCAAGGAAGAAGTAAGAAATGTTATAACTGATAAATACAGCGCCGATAAACATGCCCGCCATGATCCACCATGAACGCGTGCGGGCGGAGAGTTCGCTGATATTTGTTTTTGGAGAGATCTTCTTTACGAGAAAAAGAATAAGGCTTGCCGTAACAAGCAGTCCGATGATGAGCGAAATGACGATAATCAATTCATCGCTTAGCGTAGGAAATATGATATCCAGTAGTTCTTTCATTTTATTTCATTGTTTGTTGTGTGTGACATGAGGTACAGACGGTGTATCAGTGTTGCGACAAGGCCGACGTTGATTATTATCAGAGCTATGAGACATACCATCCGGTCGTATCCTGCGTGAATGGTGCAGGTGGCTACTACAAAGGCAAGCGTGAGCAATGCCATGCGGTGTTGCTTGGCCATCGGACCGTTAAAGAAATGCTGGTGCGTTTTGTAGGCTCCTATCCAGCGGAAATAAGCTGTCATAACGGCAAGAAGGGCCGCTAGCCATCCCAGTTCAATACCGAATCCACCTGCTATATATCCGATGGGAATGATGAACAAAGCATCAGCAAAGCGGTCGGGCATATCATTGTAGAGATCTCCGTTGGCACTTTTCTTCCCTCCTTCAATAGCTACCATCCCATCGAACAGGTTGCAGAGTAACCGCGACTGCATGCAAACGATGAACAGAATGTAGGCTACATACTTGTTAAAACCGGGATCAATGACTGTGCCGATCAACAGAAGGCACCCCACCATAGCGAAGAATACGCTCATCATGGAAATTTGATTGGGAGTGACACCCCAATGAGTTAGTTTGCGGGCAATAATAGTAGCCCAGGCCGTGTTTCGTGAGGCTATTTCCCGCCTTCCGTCGACTTCGTTTTTCATATTTATAATATGTTTATGATCGGCAAATATACACATCATCTTAAGAGTTGCAAAGGAATGAGTGAGAATTTTGAAATGACTCTTTTTTCTGCCGGATAAAAAAAAGTTCAGGCAATTTATGGAATCTGTGTGAAATGTGCATCTCTATAATAAAAGCGAACTAATAGTAACATTTTAAAATAAGAAGTTATGAAAACAAATCAATTCAGAGCGATGATGCTCGTACTGCTAATGGCGGTTATTTCTTTAGGTAGGATGAATGCGCAAGTTATTACTGTGTCGGGTACGGTGACGGATGCAAAGGATGGAAATCCGCTTGTAGGTTGTTCGGTACAGATCAAGGGTACTTCGAAAGGTGCAATAACGAATATGAAGGGCCAGTATACAATTCAGGCCAAGAAGGGGGAGACGTTGTTGTTTCAGTATATCGGGTATAAGCAAGAGAGAAGGGTGGTGAAATCGGCTACGCTGGATGTGAAGATGAAAGCTGATGATGTGGTATTGGAAGAATGTGTAGTGGTAGGATACGGGCATGAGCTAAAGGCTACTAAATCGGTGTCTGCTGCTTATATGGCGGTATGTCCGACACCGGGAATCATGTATGATGCTGTAAATGCGGAAGAATACGGGCAGATTCAGGAGAATGGATTTAAGAGTGTGTCGGATGCTCCGCTTTCTACTTTCTCTATTGATGTAGATGCTGCTTCTTATAGTAATATGCGTCGTTTTATCAATAAAGGTGAATTGCCTCCTGTAGATGCTATCCGTACGGAAGAATTAGTGAACTACTTTTCCTATGATTATCCGAAACCGACAGGAAGTGATCCTGTGAAAATCACGATGGAAGCCGGAGCATGTCCCTGGAATGCGGATCACCGTCTTGTGCGTATCGGCTTGAAAGCTAAAGAAATCCCGACGGAACATCTGCCTGCATCTAATCTGGTGTTTCTGATTGACGTCTCCGGCTCTATGTGGGGAGCTAACCGGTTGGATTTGGTGAAATCATCTCTCAAATTGTTGGTAAACAACTTACGGGATAAAGATAAAGTAGCTATCGTGACTTATGCAGGCAGTGCCGGTGTGAAACTGGAGGCCACTCCGGGTAGTGACAAACAGAAGATTCGTGAAGCGATAGATGAATTGACGGCAGGTGGTTCTACGGCAGGTGGTGCGGGTATCCTGTTGGCGTATAAAATAGCCAAGAAGAATTTTATCTCTAATGGTAACAACCGTATCATACTTTGCTCCGACGGTGATTTTAATGTGGGTGTTTCTTCCGCCGAAGGATTGGAACAATTGATTGAAAAAGAACGTAAGAGTGGAGTGTTCCTTACCGTATTAGGTTATGGCATGGGTAATTATAAAGATAAGAAGATTCAGGTGTTGGCAGAAAAGGGAAACGGTAATCATGCTTATATAGATAACTTGCAGGAAGCCAATCGTGTTTTAGTAGGCGAATTCGGCGCTACATTGCATACAGTGGCGAAAGACGTCAAACTGCAAGTGGAATTTAATCCTTCCCAAGTGCAGGCGTATCGTTTGATTGGTTACGAAAGCCGTCTGTTGAAAGACGAAGACTTTAATAATGATGCTAAAGATGCCGGAGATATGGGTGCGGGACATACGGTAACTGCTTTTTACGAAGTGATTCCTACAGGTATAAAGAATGAATATGTGGGTAAAATAGACGATCTGAAATATCAGAAGAAAGAGAAAGTGACAGTGAAACCGACAGGCTCTAATGATCTCCTGACTGTGAAACTGCGTTATAAAGCTTCGGATAAAGATGTCAGCAAGAAAATGGAACTTCCTTTCGTTGATAATAAAGGTAATAATGTTTCTTCTGATTTCCGCTTTGCTTCTGCAGTGGCTATGTTCGGACAGTTGCTTCGGGACTCTGACTTCAAAGGAAATGCCAGTTACGATAAAGTGATTAATCTGGCCAAACAGGGACTGAATAATGATGATAAAGGATATAGAAGAGAATTCATCCGTTTGGTTGAGGCTGCCAAAGGATTGGAAAGAACGAATAAGAACTAGGAAATCGGGCGGGAGTCATTGTGAGTGTACGCTATATGACTATGCGTAAGATTCGCAGATATGAATGAACGTAGAATTCCAGATGGATAATCGTAGAAAATCATAGTGACGGTATATGTTCGGGATAGTGACGCTATCGCTGTTGTATACCGTCACTATCTTTGTCGGATAGCGTCACTATCATTTATTTCGTCCGAATTTCGTCCGACCTGAAACGAAAAATAGCCGTAAACTTATCGTTTACAGCTATTTAACTCTGCACGGGAGGAGAGGCTCGAACTCCCGACACCCGGTTTTGGAGACCGGTGCTCTACCAACTGAGCTACTCCCGTGTTTGCGGCTGCAAAGGTAGTAGAAACTTCTGAATCTCCAAACATTCGGGTAAATAAGTTTTGAATTATTTTAATTTTTCCCACTCATCGGGCTTAAAACCGACTAGAACGAAGCTGTCTGTCACTACCAATGGGCGTTTCACCAATTTACCGTTGGTTGCCAATAGTGCTATCTGTTCTTCCTCACTCATTGCAGGTAGCTTCTCGCTTAGTTTCAGCTCTTTATATACTAATCCGCTCGTGTTGAAGAATTTCTTCACCGGCAGACCGCTGCGCGGAATCCATGCCTTTAATTCTTCCACCGTAGGATTTTCTTCTACGATTAAGCGGTTGGTAAACTCAATGTTATTTTCTGTTAACCATTTCTTGGCTTTTTGGCATGTGCTGCATGCCGGGTACTGCAAAAATAATGTTGCCATATTCATTTATAATTTAATACTTGATATTTAATACTTAATACTTGAACTTCACTTCAATATCTGTAAATCCTGAAACATAATCCGGTAAGCGGCCGCTTTCTTTTCCAATGCTAATGGATACGCCCTTGATGATGAGGGCATCCGGTAAAGCCGCATGGCACGTCCTTCGAAAACAAATTCGGAGTAATCACCTACTTTGGGTTCTTCTATGTCGAATTGCTGTCGGAGAGTGTCCGTTGCTTTTTGGCCCGTAGTGACGATTGCTTTGCATTCGGGAAGCTGCCGCAGTAATGCTGCAACATCGGTGGCTTCCACTACTTCAAGAAACTTGTCCGATGCATTATCCTGCAACCGGCGAATGGATGAAGCGGTATCAAATAGGGCAATCCCCTTTTCGTTTAAAAAGTCTATGATTTGCTCGCGGCAGAACGATTTTAGTGTCGAATTCAGAAAGTGATTCTTATCATTAAAGAATAAGATTCCATATATACGCCACATGTCGTTGTTTAGGTTCGGGTAGTAAAACTCCATAGACCAACGTTTTTTCTGTGGCGGAAAACTTCCCAGCATAAGTAATTTTGATTTCGCTGGGAGAAACGGTTCTAACGGATGTATTTCGATTTCCATAATTTCTTTCATTTTAATTTCGTACAAAAATAGTGATAATGTTTATTTCCCTCAAAATCAATGAGAAAAAATGCTAGATTTAAAATAATTAGTTATTTTTGCGGCGTGATGAACAAACAATATTTTATTATATCATTGAAAAAAGAAATTTTTGTGACTTGCTTCTTGATAGGCTTACTTTTCCTGGAGGGAGGAAATTGTTATGCTTCGGAGCAACAAGCGTTAAGAGGGACGATAGAAGTTCCTTCTGATCATAATACCGTGAGAGGGCGTGTAATTGATATCTATGGTGAACCACTGATCGGTGCTACAATACGCGAAAGGGGGGGAGCCAGTGGTACTGTGACCGATATTGATGGAAAATTCTTTTTGTCTGTGCCGGATAGTGCTGTCTTACAGGTTTCTTTTGTGGGTTATAAGACTGTAGAAGTCAATGTGGCAGGTCGGAATGTGCTTGAAATACGTCTTCAGGAAGATGCGGTGATGCTTGAACATGTCATCGTAACGGCCTTGGGACTTGAAAAGGATGAAGCTACATTGGCCTATTC
>NZ_JBDFVF010000050.1:0-34163 GCF_040913205.1 Bacteroides sp. MSSM.1001136sp1_RTP21357st2_D2_RTP21359_211015
GTTCAGAAACATAACTATTGACATGCAGAAAACGTATCCTCCTAGAAATTGATAATAATGATAGAATTAGTGAAATCCAGTGTGGTTTTCAATGAGGAAAACCACACTTATATGCTCGGTGAAAAACAGTTGCAAGGTATAACCGGTATGATTAGCCGGCAGTTGTTCCCTGACAAATATAAAGATGTCCCCGATTTTGTATTGAAGAGAGCTGCAGAGAAGGGTAGCCTTATTCATGCTCAATGCCAGTTTGCTGATGTAACAGGCTTACCTCCTGAAAGTATTGAAGCAGAGAATTATATCAGAATGAGGGTAAATGCCGGATATAAGGCGCTTGCCAATGAATATACCGTTTCTGATAACGAATACTTTGCATCGAATATAGATTGTGTTTGGGAGAAAGCCGGTAGAATTAGTCTTGTTGACATCAAAACTACCCTTCATCTTGATAAGGAGTATTTAAGTTGGCAGTTGTCAATCTATGCTTATTTCTTTGAACTTCAAAATCCATTACTCAAAGTTGATAAATTGTTTAGCACTTGGTTGCGTGGTAATAAACATGAATTTGTTGAAATTAGCCGTAAGTCTGATAAAGAAGTCAAGAAGTTAATGGAATGCGAGAAGAAGGGTGAGCAATATCTATCCAATCTTCCCGTTCCTGCCCCTGATGATGACAAGTTACTTATTCCAATGCAGCTTGTAAATACTATAATCGGGATTGAGGAAGAACTTGCAGATCTAACCAAGATTCAGAAAGATTATAAGGCAAAATTGAAAACTGCTATGCGTGAGAATGGTGTCAAGTCATGGGATGCCGGAAGATTGCGAGTTAGTTATACACCCGCTTCTACGAGTGACAATTTTGATACTAAAAAGTTTCAGGCTGACTATCCGGAATTATATTCTAAGTATATCAAAACAGTTCCTAAAGCTGATAGTATCCGTGTAACAATAAGGGAGGATAAATCATGAGTTTAAACAAATTGATGCTTATCGGGCATGTTGGCAAAGACCCCGATATTAGAATTTTGGAAGCTGGTTCTAAAGTGGCCACTTTCTCCTTTGCCACCACTGAAAAAGGTTATACCCTTGCCAATGGAACACAGGTTCCTGAAAGAACTGAATGGCATAATATTGTTGTTTGGCGTGGTCTTGCCGATGTTGTTGAGAAGTATGTCCATAAGGGAGACAAGTTGTATCTGGAAGGAAAGATAAGAACTCGGAGTTATGATGATAGCAGAGGAATTAAACGGTATATTACAGAACTTTTTGTTGATAATATGGAGATGCTTTCTGTTAAGCCTCAACAAGCGCCACCACCGCCACCTCTTCCGGAACACACCAATAATCAGACTCGAAGTGCGGTGAATGAGTGCCCGCCACCGCCACCACCGACCAAGGACGATTTGCCATTCTGATAGGTTATGGAAGCAACATTGACGAAGAAAGATGGCAAAATCCAAATGGATAAGTCTTTCGAGTTCATGTGCAGCACACTTCGTAATGGAGAATACACTGTAACCATTAAGAAAAAAACACAGCCGAGAACATTAAATCAAAATGCTCTCATGTGGAAATGGTTTCAGTGTATTGGTGCCTGTTTGCGTGAATACACAGGTGAAGAGTATTGGAGCACTGCTGCTGGAGTTCAGGATATACATGACTTGTATTGTAAGAAGTTTCTTGTGAAACAGGTTCATGTGAATGGTAAAGTGGAAACTATTGTGCGAGGAACAAGTAAACTTAATACTTTAGAGATGCATAATTTCATGGAAAGCGTGAAAATAGATGCGGCCACCGAGTTTGGTATTACACTTCCGTTGCCTGAAGACCAGCATTACTTAGATTTTATTCATGAGTACCAAAACCGGTACTAATTAATCCTTTTATAATTTATGATTGCAAATTTGAGAAACTACGAACCCGAGACAATCGAGTTTGTAGTTCCCGATTCTATTCGGGAAAAATTTCCCCCTGTTTTATTTCAGGGTTCTACGAATGTAGATGAATTGATAAAGTTGGTGAATGAGCATTTCAATGCTACATTCCCTGAAAGTGAGGTGACACAACGTTTACTGGATGAATTTGAGATTTCCGAAATTCGTGAAGAGTATTGCATCAAGCAAGAGAATGAGGTCCCCAAACGCGAACGTGAACTGTTGGAAGCCATTGAACGTGCGAAAAAAATTAAGAGTGATGCACAAGACAGGTTAGCTTCTATTAAGACTGAAATTAAAGACCTGGCTGCCGAGGTCAAAAAGGGGACGAGGGAGTATCATCTTTCAAGTAAGAATACGATCCGGTTTGCTCTTGATGGATATTTCCTGTATTATTCATGGGTGAACGGTGAGTTTAAGCTTGTGAAAGCTGAAAAAATTCCTGATTGGGACAAACGTTCTCTTTGGGCACAGGAAGATCGAAACAGAAAAGCGATGCTTGATTTGTTTGGTATTGAATATCCTGAAGTAGAACGCCCTATTGATGATACAGAAGATTATGGGGACAAGTTCGAAGAAGACCTGTCTGATAAACTTCCTGAAGAAGAACCGGAAGACGATGAGTAGATTGCAGCACAAAAAAGGCAGGAAGTCCAACTATGTGAAGCGACTTGTGAATAATCCAGATTGGGAAGAAGCCAAGCGTAAAATTCGTATTAGGGACGGACATAAATGCCAGATGTGCGGTAAAGACTTCAATTTAGAGATTCACCACAAAACATACAAGGTTAACGGAAAATCAATCGTTGGTCATGAACTTGAACATCTTGATTGTCTCGTTACCCTTTGTGGTGACTGTCATTCGAAAGTTCATAAATATCACATCAAATTATGACATACCAGTTAAGAGACTACCAAAAAAGTGCTAGTGATGCAGCGGTCAGCGTTTTTAAATCCAAGGAAAAGAAAAACTACGTGATAGTTCTTCCCACTGGTGCCGGGAAGTCCCTTGTCATTGCCAATATAGCTGCACGGATAGACGGGCCGCTGATAGTGTTCCAGCCTAGCAAGGAAATACTCGAACAAAATTTTGCGAAACTTCAATCATACGGCATATTCGATTGTGGAGTTTATTCAGCTTCTGCCGGAAGAAAGGATATCAATCGTATTACGTTCGCTATGATTGGTAGTGTGATGAAACACATGAGTTTCTTCAAACATTTCAAGCACGTTCTAATTGATGAATGTCATTTAGTGAATCCGGAGAAAGGAATGTATAAGGAATTCTTTGAAGATGAGCAAAGGAAAGTTATTGGGCTGACAGCGACTCCTTACAGATTATGTTCAGGAAGAGGTGGTGCTATGCTTAAATTTATAACTCGTACCCGGCCAAAGGTTTTCACTGATGTTATTTATCACTGTCAGGTGAGTGAACTACTTGCTAAAGGATTTCTCGCAAGTTTGAAATACTATGATATTACAAAGTTGGATTTAAGTAGAGTCAGGACTAATTCTACTGGTGCAGATTACGATGAAAAAAGTCTTCTGCAAGAGTTTGAACGTGTGGACATATACAAAGATATAGTTGGATGGACAAAACGTCTGTTGAACCCCAAATCGGGCATACCACGCAAAGGTATTTTAATATTCACGAGGTTTATTCGTGAAGCTGAAAAACTGGCTTCCGAAATTCCTAATTGTGCGATCGTTAGCGGTTCTACTCCAAAGGAAGAAAGGGCACGAATTCTGAAAGGTTTTAAAGATGGAAGAATAAAAGTTGTTGCTAATGTCGGCGTACTTACAACCGGATTCGATTACCCGGAGCTTGATACGGTTGTTCTTGCACGTCCAACCAAATCCCTTTCCCTCTATTATCAAATGGTCGGTCGTGTCATTCGTCCCTGCCAAGGTAAAGAGGGTTGGGTTGTTGATTTGAGTGGGAATTTCCGGCGCTTTGGGCGTGTTGAAGAGTTACGCATAGAACAGCCTGAAAAGGGAAAATGGTGTATAATGAGTCGTGGCCGTCAATTAACCAATGTAGTATTTTAATTATCATGTGGAGAAATTACAAGAAGAAAGAAAAGAAAAAGCCTCTTTTCGAGGTAGAAGGTGTTAAGGTCAAGAAGAAACCTGATCTTGTCAATGAACTAGACAGAATATTTAGTTTATTCATCCGTTATCGTGATACGATGCCTAATGGATATTTTCAGTGTATTTCATGTGGTAAAATAAAGCCTTTCAATAAAGCAGATTGCGGTCATTACATCAACCGCCAACACATGAGTACTCGCTTTGATGAAATGAACTGCAATGCTCAATGTTCACATTGTAACCGCTTCATGGAAGGAAATATTCAGGATTATCGCAGACGTCTAGTTGCCAAGTATGGTGAACGAAATGTGCTACTCCTGGAAGCCAAGAAAAATGTTTCTAAGCAATTTAGTGACTTTCAATTAGAAAAGCTGATTACTCATTACAAGGAAGAAGCGAAAAAACTGAAGGAAGCAAAAGGTCTGTGAGTTTTATTACTAATCGGAGTACAATCCCTTAAAATATGGAAAGAAATTCATTCATCTTTTATAAAGGGTGGAGAGAAGCAATCAAGGATTTGCCGGATGATGTCAGGCTGGAGATTTACGAAAGCATAATTGAGTATGCGACAACGGGAAATCTTCGGGGGTTGAAACCTATGGCAAATATTGCTTTCAACTTTATAAAGATAGATATAGACAGGGATACTGAAAAGTATATGTCTATTGTGGAAAGGAATAAGAGCAATGGTTCTAAGGGGGGACGTCCGAAAAGTGAAAACCCAAAAGAACCCAAAGAACCCACAAAACCCACTGGGTTATTTGGAAACCCAAAAGAACCCACAAAACCCGATAATGATAATGAATATGATAATGATTATGTAGATGATAATGATTCTCATTTAAAAAAGAAAGAAACTTCTCCTAAAGGAGAATCAAAGAAAGACGAGCTTTCTTTGTTCCCCGAGGAAAAGATTGATTGGGGTGGGCTAATGGATTATTTTAATTCCACGTTTAAAGGTAAACTTCCTGCTATAAAGTCCATAGATGCAAAACGAAAGAAAGCTATTAAAGCACGTGTCGCACAATACGGGAAGCAAGCTGTATTCGATGTGTTCCAATTGGTTTTAGACAGTCCTTTCTTGCTTGGACAAAACGATAAAAATTGGAGGTGCACTTTTGACTGGATATTCAAGTCTGCGAATTTTACTAAAATTTTAGAAGGAAATTACAATGGAAAACGAACTGATACTGCGGCCACAAGAAGAGAATCGGTTAGCAGTCTTACGGACCTCGCCGAAAAACTATTGCAAAGCTCTATGCCCCAAGAAGGTTGAAGATGTATTTCAAAGTGATGAACCTTCTATTGGCACTATTATAAGAAAGTTTGGTGAGCCGCAAGCCAGAGCAGTGTTGGTCATATTGATAGCTGATGCCTTGGAGTTTTTCAATGTCGGTAATCCAATGTCGGCTACACAAGTCGCTACTACAGTAGATTTAATCATTGAAGAATATCCATATATGAAAACTGATGATTTTAAACTGTGTTTCAAGAACGCAATGAAAATGAAATATGGCAATATCTATAATAGAATTGATGGTCAGGTCATCATGAGTTGGCTTCGTGAATACAATAAAGAACGTTGTGCTGTTGCTGATAATCAGTCATGGAATTTTCATAAAGAGAATTTGTCGGAGGAAGTGAACTATACAAGTGGCTTGTCGTATGAAGAATACCGGAACGAACTCAAACTTAGAGTTGGGCAAGGAGATGAAGAAGCTGCTAAAGCGTTAAGTCTCTCAAATGAAATAATCTCTTATCTAAACAAAAGAGAAAATGGCAAACAAGAAGCAGAAGGTGACAATTTACTGGAACACTAGGCATATCAAACTTGAAGATATTCCTGAAGTGAAAAGAAGAATACGGGAGCGTTTTGGTATTCCTAATCACACAACTGTTAATGGTGAAACGGATTGTTATATCCGTGAGGAAGATATGGAATTGCTTCGGGAAACGGAAAAACGTGGCTTCATTCAAATACGTAATAAGCCCGCATGAAAATGGCGTTAAAATGGCGAAGTTTCTGTTTGCATAACTTGTCATTTTACGATAAATTTACTGATGTAATGAATTAGAAGTCAAACCAATATAATTAAATTATGGAAGTACAAAACATTAGAATTGACCTTATCAGTCCTTCTCCTTTGAATCCGAGAAAGACTTTTGATGAAGCAGCTCTTGAAGAGCTTGCAAGCAACATTGAAAAGCAAGGTTTATTGCAACCTATCACTGTCAGAGTTGCTAAATCCGAGGAGATGACTAACCTAGAAACCGGAGATGTTACCCCACTACCTTACACATACGAAATTGTTTGCGGTGAGCGTCGTTTCCGGGCTGTGTCACTTTTGAAAGCAAAGGAAGATGAAGCGAATGTTGCAAAAATCAAAGCCCATCGAAAAAAGTCGGAAAAATTTCAGACAATATCCTGCATTGTCAGAGAAATGACAGATGATGAGGCTTTTGAAGCGATGATTACCGAGAATCTTCAAAGAAAAGATGTTGATCCCATCGAAGAAGCTTTTGCCTTTGCGCAGTTGGCTGAAAAAGGACGAACTTTGGAAGATATTGCTCTTAAAATAGGAAAGTCTACCCGGTTTGTTTTTGACCGTATTAAATTGAATTCTCTTATTCCTGAACTAAAAGAGCGGGTAAGAAATGGAGATATACCATTGTCCGGTGCTATGATTCTTTCTAAATTGGATGAAGATACTCAAAAAGAGTTTCATGAGGAGGAGGAAGAACAATGTACTACTGCTATGATTCGAGAATTTGTGAGTAATTCTTTCATGGAGCTTGGTAACGCACCTTGGATTAAAGATGATTCCGATAATTGGGAAAATACTGATATTAAATCATGTTCTCAATGTGAGAATAATACGTGTAATCATGGTTGTTTGTTCTATGAAATGAATAGTAAGGATGCTAGATGTATCAATGCTGCTTGCTATGAGAAAAAACAGATTGCTTATGTGACGCGGAAAATTCAACTAGAATATGAACATCTTGTTAAAGTTGGCGAACCTCTTTCATTTGGAAAAACAGTAATTATCGCTAGACGTCCCGATACATATTGGGGAGAAGATAGAAAGGTTTTCTATGAAAAAACTTTGGAAGCTGTTAAACAACTTGGATTTGAAATAGTTGATCCTGATGAAATCTTTAGATGTAAGTGCTGGTATTCAGAAGATGATGAACGCACTTTGAAAATGCTTGAAGATGGAGAAGTTTATCGTTGTCTTTCATTTTTTGGACATTATTCTCCCGAATTTAACGTTAGTTTCTATTATGTTAGAAAAGAAACGGCTTCCTCTACTTCCGCCGTTGCCGATCTAAAAGAGATAGAAAGGGAAAAAATAAACGCCCAATTAAAAAGAGCGAAGGATATAGTCAAGGAGAAGTCTGCTGAAGAAATGCGTAAGTGGGCGCAAGAGAAAACATATTATCAGAGAACAAAAGAATTCTCTGAAAATGAACAACTTGTTTTTGATGTGCTGGTTCTTAGCGGTTGTAGCAGTACTTATCTTGAAAAACTGAATTTGAAAAAATGGAATGGTGAGAGTGATTTTGTAAATTATGTCAAGAACAACCAAGCTGACCGACACCAATGGTATAGAGCCTTTATTGCTGAATGCTTATCATCGAATAATGTGAATTTCTACTCCTATTTGCAAAAGTGTCAGAAAATCCTTTTTGCAGAACAATATCCGGATGATTTCAAAGCGCTCTCTAAGAAACTTGCGGATTCATATGATAAGAAAGAAAAGAAGCTCAAAGAAAGACTGAAAGAGCTAAATAACGATAACACAGAGGAAGCCTAGTGGTTTCCTCTCTTTATTGACGCACTTATGAAAACGTGGACTGGCGAACAACTTGCTATACTTGACAGTGAGTACCCGACTGCTGATTTAAAAGAACTTGCTAAGCGTCTTGATAAAACACTTAGTGCTGTTAAAACAAAGGCCTTGATTCGAAAACTTAGGCGCTCTCCGAGAATCTCGTTTTGGAATAGTGAGAGACTTGATAAATTGAAAAAGTTGTATCCCAATCATACTAATGAGGAAATAGCACAGATATTAGGTACCACTTATTCTGCTGTAAATGGAGTTGCATTTAAATTACGGCTCTTTAAATCTAAAGAATTTAAATTTCAATGCGCTTCTAAAAGCTTCTTTCCCAAAGGCCACCAACCGATGAACAAGGGACGTAAGCAAACGGAATATATGTCAGAGGAACAATTAGCAAAAACGAAAGCTACTCGATTTAAGAAAGGACATGTCCCCAAAAATCATAAACCAGTCGGTTATGAACGCATAACTCGTGACGGTTACATTGAAGTGAAAACTGCCGAACCGAATGTCTTTGAACTTAAACATCGGCTTGTATGGATTGAGCATAATGGAGAAATCCCCCCTGGTTATAATATTCAGTTTAAAGATGGCAACAGGCAAAACGTTTCCATTGAGAACCTTTACATGATTAGTCGTTCTGAACAATTAAAAAAAGAGAATTCTTTGTATGCCCGATATCCGGAAGATGTTCAGTACCTAATCAAGCTAAAAGGAGCTTTGAATAGACAAATTAATAAAGCAACAAAAAAGAATGAATCATGACTGATGGAGCAATAGATAGATTGAAAGAAATGGTTAATAAACCATTCCTTTATCAGAATGAAGAAGTTGTAATTCTCAATTACTGTGACGGTACCGGTGATGATGGTACCGAAGTTGAGATATACTTGAATAATGGCAAAGTGTTAGTGTTTAGTATGTTTGATTTGGCTTCCAAGTTGAACCGTTTTCGGCCAATAACAAATACTGTTGTCGTGTTGGCAAATGAACGGTTGAATAAGGTGTCTACAGTGAACCCTACCATTTTACAAGATTTGAGGAATTTGGTTCTTCAACAAATTAAGGATGTGAAAGAAGATCCTAGTAAAGTGAGCCAAGCAAAACAAGTTTTCCAAGGGGTTAATACCGTAATCAATCTTGCCAAAACAGAATTGGAATACAGGAAATATTTAGATACAACAGACCCCTCAAAATAAATAATAGTATGCTGATAGATAAAGAATATGTTCATTGGTTTCGCATCAGAGACCAACCTAATAGAATCGTGTGAGATTATTCATAGTCTAACAATTTAACCCGATCGATATGATAACATTGAATAGGTTTGCCCAGAGATGCTTGAATATCATGAGGAAGCGCTTTAAGATGAATGAGCATAGCTCAAGAAAAGCGTTTAGCATAAGAATTGAAGCCGTTTGGAGAAAATTCGATATTGCTTCTAAATATAGGAGTGATAATCTTCCTAAATATTCGGAAGATGAAGAATTGGCAGCCGAGATGATAATTTACCTTGTTGCCTATTTAAAAAGATTTGGTTGTGAGGACATTGAACAGCTTATCAAAGATAAGATAGAGTTCGATGATAGAAAAAATGATTAGGTGTTGTTACTGACTGTTTGTGTTGTTGATTTTGTGTTGTTGATTTTAATATAGTTAGTTATGACAGAGATTATTCAAGTCTGCCTACTTGATTTTAATAAGGGGCAGCTCACGGGATTGCCGAAAAATCCACGTTTTTTTCGTGATTACCGCTTTGAAGCGATGAAGAAAAGCATTCAGGATTCGCCAGAGATGCTTGAGCTTCGAGAACTTATAGTTTTTCCCTACAATGATGGCAGATATATTGTTGTTTGTGGTAATTTACGTTTGCGAGCTTGCAAGGAGTTAGGTTATAAAGAACTGCCTTGTAAAATTCTGGCACCTGATACCCCCGTTAAGAAGTTGAGGGAATATGCCACTAAAGATAATGTCAATTTTGGTGAGAATGATTTGGACGTTATGGAAAACGAGTGGAATAAGGCGGAACTCCAAGATTGGGGCATCGAATTTGCCCCGGAGAAGAAAGAGGATGAATTTAAAGAGCGCTTCGATGCCATCACGGATGATACAGCCATTTATCCTCTCATTCCAAAGTATGACGAAAAACATGAGTTGTTTATCATCACCTCAAGTAATGAGGTAGATAGCAACTGGCTTCGTGAAAGGCTGGACATGCAGCACATGAAGTCGTACAAAACCGGGAAAATAAGTAAATCCAATGTAATTGATATAAAAGACGTTCGCCATGCCCTGCAAGATAGTAATACCAAGTCATAAACGCCATGACCGGGTGTTCGCTAAAAAGTTGGTGAACGATCCTATCATTTGCGTTGCTGAAAGTCAAGCTGACTTATATCAACAATTTAACCCGGAATGTGAAATTGTTACTCATCCTGACGACGTTATGGGCCTCATCCCGAAACGTAACTGGATGGCAAAGCATTTTGGAGAACTTTTCATGCTTGATGATGATGTCCATGCCTGCAAACCTATTTATGTGGAAAAAGGAGAACCTAGCCGGATAAAGGATAAAGATAAGATAACCAATATCATTCAGTCATTATTTGAGATGGCCAGTATGATGGATGTACATCTGTTTGGCTTCACCGCTCGGATATCGCCGGTAATGTATGATGAATCCGCTTTTCTTTCTCTTTCGAAAATGATAACCGGTTGCAGTTATGGAGTAATCTATAACAAAAACACTTGGTGGAATGAGGAAATACGTTTGAAGGAAGATTTTTGGATTTCTTGTTACATGAAGTACAAAGAACGTAAGGTTTTAACCGATTTGCGGTATAATTTTGAGCAAAAGAACACTTTTGTAAACGCTGGTGGGCTTGCTTCTATAAGGAATCAGGAAGAGGAACGTAAATCTATCCTCTTTATCAAAAAGAATTTTGGTGATAGTATTTTGCTAAAGAGTGCAACCACTAATGGGAAAGACAAAACAAAGCAGCTCGTTCAATATAATATATCATGCAAATTCAAATTCTAATAGTCTGTAAAAAAGGCGTTTAAATGGCGTCCATTCTGTTTGTCATATTCGCCTTTTTTAGCTAATTTTACTGATGTAATAAACTAAAAGTCAAACCATTAAATTAGAATTATGATTATAAGAACAGTTTGCGGATATGATTTCTTTGAGGTGAGTTCTGCAATGCAGAAAGCCATTAGGCGAGCCGACACCGGGGTAGCCGGCTTTTTTGCATTGGAACTTTGGGCGAGTGGGTACCGCGACTATGTGTGGAAGCGTCTGTTTACCATTAGTGCTGAAGATTGCTATGGAATCATTACTAAAGAGATAGAAGCATTGTGGCAGGGGCATGAGCTGGTAAACAAGACTGCTACTGAACCCAAAGGGAGGATATTTGTCAGTAAAGCTGTTATTCTCCTTTGTGAATGTAGAAAGAATCGTGATGCGGATCATTTGCAAAACTTCATCTATGATAGAAAGGATATTGATATAGAAAAGTGGATAAATGATGTCAGGCGTTACCCTATTCCTATTCCAGATTACACTTTCGATGTACATACACGAAAGGGTAAAAAACATGGGAGAACCAAAGAAGAATTCTTTCAGGAAGAATACAAGGCGTTACAACCTCGTGCTCCTGGTTTATTCGATGATTTGGTTCAACCCAGTCAACCAAAGTTATTTAATGATGAAACCACGGCTAAGTAGCTGTGGTTTCATCATTTTTCATATAAGTCAAACCAATTTAATTAAAAAAATGAACACGTATTACAAATTTGCGCCAAATGTATTTTTGGCAAAGTGTGATGAGAAGCACGAAAAAGGTGAAACTATTGAAGTTACCACCAAGTATGGAAAAGAAAATGAATGTATTGTTTTCAACCTCATTTACGAACGTGATGGATTCTATTACTACTCAATCGTACGGGCTGATGGCTTTAATGTGCAAGAGTGGGCCAAACAAAGAGCTGAACGTCGTCATGAATGGGCTACATCTGCTGTACAGAAAAGCTGTGAATATTACAACAAGTCCAATAAAGATAAGGATTTTCTTTCTCTAGGTGAGCCTATCAAAGTGGGACATCATAGCGAGAAGCGACACAGAAAAGCGATAGATGATGCGTGGAACAATATGGGGAAAAGCGTTGAGTTTAGCGATAAGGCTGCCGAACATGAAAGAGTTGCGAAGTATTGGGAAAAAAGGGCTAATACGATAAACTTGTCCATGCCGGAAAGTATAGATTTCTACGAACATAAGTTGGAACAAGCAAAAGAATATCACGAAGGATTGAAGTCCGGTAAGTACCGACGCGAGCATACATACGCTATGGCTTATGCCAATAAAGCAGTAAAAGAGGCTAAAAAAAATTATGACCTTGCAGTAAAGCTGTGGGGCGATGTTTAATAATTTGTAGTATCTCAAATAATTTACTATGAGAGAATTATCAAAAGAAACCTCATTACAAAGGGTAATGAGGGCTTCAGGTCGTGTACCTGTACAATGCTCATGCAGTGTTTGTAAACAACAATGTCATACGCCATGTTTAGGTACTCCTGATGATATTGAACGAATTATTGATGCAGGTTATGCCGACAGGTTAGCGTTGACGAACTGGGCTGCTGGTATATTCTTAGGGGTTATTAATATTGCTATTCCGATGATTCAGCCCGTTGCTGGTAAGGAGTATTGTGCTTTTTTCGAGAATGGACTGTGTATCTTACATGATAAGGGTTTGAAGCCCACTGAAGGACGTTTGTCTCATCACACAGTCAGGAAGGATAACTTCAATCCTGCTATGAGTATTGCTTGGAACGTTGCAAAAGAATGGCTGATGCCGGAGAATGAGGATGTACTTTCTCGTGTAGTAAATAAATTCTTGAATGCGAGGAAGCCATGAATGTGTGTCAATCAATACCTCGTAGAGATTGTAAGGTGTTTGCTAAATGTGGAGCAAAATCCTTATCACATTGCCGGCGGCACCGCGAAACTGATGAGAAGTGTAAAAGTTGTACTCTAATTCGTCGTAAGCCGCGTAATCGGATTATAGATGATTCAGGACGTGAAATGAAAAAATGTACCCATTGCGGAAATTACTTCTACTTGAACCGGTTCTACAATCGTATAGTGGTGAGAAAAGGTAAGGAATATCATTTGTTGACTTCCTGGTGCCGTATGTGTATGTCACAGATTAATAATCAGAGGGCAAAGAAGAAAAAGTGACTTGTCTATTAAATTTTTTGTATGAAATATTATGCTTCAGTCAGCTTTGGAAAGGATTCCTTGGCAATGCTTTTCATGCTAATAGATAAAGGATATCAGTTGGATGAAGTCGTTTTCTATGATACAGGTATGGAATTTCAGGCAATCTATAACACTCGTGATGCTGTTCTTCCAATTCTTAAAAAACTTGGCATTAAATATACAGAACTGCATCCGGAGCAACCTTTTCTTTGGACAATGTTTGAAAGGCCGGTTAAGAAAAGAGGGACCAATATTATCCATAAAAAAGGATATAGTTGGTGTGGGGGAACATGCCGGTGGGGAACGAGTGAAAAACTTCGTGCATTGAAAGCTCACACAAAAGACGGAATTGATTATGTCGGTATTGCTGCCGATGAGACCCATCGCTTTGAAAAGGAAAAACGACCAAATCGGGTTTTACCACTTCGTGATTGGGGCATTACTGAAGCAGATGCACTCCAGTACTGTTACACAAAAGGCTTTGTTTGGCATGAGGATGGAGTAAGGCTATATGAGCTACTTGATCGTGTGAGTTGCTGGTGTTGTGGAAATAAGAACTTGAAGGAGTTGAAGAATATGTATTTGTACCTTCCATGGTATTGGAAAAAGCTGAAAGAACTTCAGTTAAATACCGATAGACCCTATCGGCGTAATAGTGGAGAAACCATTTTTGATTTAGAGGAAAGATTTAAACGTGAAATGCAACAAAAATAGTTATTATGATTCCCTTATGTATAAATGGAAAAGATTATTATGATCGAGAAGAAGCACTTGCTGCTTGGTTCGAGGAATGGTTAATGAAACAAGACTTTGAGCAAGATCTTATTGATCGAGAGCTGGAGCTTGAATATCGAAAGACTCATCCTGATTGGAACACTCCTTATGTGATGTATGGTGTTCGTAAAAAACATAAGTGTATCCAAAAGAATGAAATTGCCGTGTTTTATGACTTGTTACCGAGACAAAAGCGTGCTCGTACTGCTGAAACACATTGGTATAAAGTATTGTACAAGAGAAAGGCCACTCCTGAAGAAGTTGAGTCACTCGAGGCTGGGGAATATACCCGTAGATATTTGGTGTATTCCCTGTTTATTGAGAAGAAAATGACTCTTGACAAGGCTTTATCTCTTATAGTTGCCGATGATAAATTATTAGGAATTGCTGATAATACCATCTCTGAAATTGTAACAGCCTTTGAGACTTTCTTTAACCGTAAATTTAGAATTTATAAACCCGAGTTTACAACTCAACTTAATTTATTTACAGATTAATATGAAAACAACAATTATTTCATGTGTGATTTTGTTTGTGTTCCTGCTATATGTAGGACACTTATCTATAACAATCAAGCCGTTCACAGCCCAACTTCCATACTGGCATCGTTCGCTCGGACTGTTTTTGTTGATCCTCTCTTTTATAGTGTATAATGCCGGTGAACATGCAAAAGGCTATCTTGATGGATTAAGAGAGAGTGAGAGAATAATACTTGAATTGTTGAAGAAAAAGACCGAGTAAAATGGCGTTAAAATGGCGAAGATTCTGTTTGCTAAACTTGTCAATAAAGATTACCTTTATAGACGTAAAGCATTAAAAGTCAATCAACATGAAGAGGAATGAAAAAATAGAAAAATTAGAAAGACTAGGTATTTTCAATCAATGGAAATATAATACAGAAAGAGCAAATGAGACATTTAATATTGAGTGTCCTGACTTCTCAATGACAAATGAAGAGCGGATGAACAATTTGTTAGATGTTGATTGCTGTTTTCATCGGTTTCTAGCTATTTCATTCCCTTTTAATGGTACTCCTGAAGGCGTTGCTTTTTGGGAGAATATTGCAAAAAAATAATCGAACTTAATTGAATTGAAATTATGAGTAAAAAAGATTTAATAGAGCAGAACATCACAAGAGTTCAAGAATATGTGAGGGAACTGATTGAAGATGCAAAGTGGAATAATGGTGTTTCGGAAACTCTTGAATCTACTTCAATAATTGTAGGTAATAGTGATGATATCTATGATTTTGCAATTTTATTTGCTTCTAATACTGAATGTGTTTATTGTGAATTCATAGATAGTAAAATAGAGTACATTGATTGTGAATTAGATTGTGAAATATGCCAATTTGAAGGAAGAATAATTTTTCAATATATAAACGGAAAATTTCATAATCCTGCTAGTCAAATTATCGAACTATCAAAGTTGCTGATGAAAGGCGAATTAAGAGACACAAAAAGTATCTTTTGTTCTATGGTACTTCGATTAATGGATACTGAAGAATACAGTAACAATTATTGTAAATCTTTGGATTTAGTTCTGAGGCTGTTTCCTGAAATAGATGGAGAATTATTAGAAAAGGAATTGGATAGATATATTTAAGCATTACAAGGATGAGTAAAATGAATTTAAATGAATTAAGAGACAAAGCATATAAAACAGCTTGTGAACATGGGTTTCACGATCAAGAGCTAAGTAACAATCATTTTCTTTGCCTTGTGATTTCTGAACTGATGGAAGCTGTGGAAGCAGATAGAAAAGGAAGGCGTGCTAATGTTGATCGGTATAATAAGAAGATTGCTAACAGCCGCATTTGTCAAGGATTGGATTCTGACATTCCCAAAGAGCGCGGTTACGAAGTTGCATATAACGAAACCATTAAAGGTTCAATCGAAGAAGAATTAGCTGATGCTGTTATCCGCTTGCTTGATCTTGCAGGACTTCGAGGAATAAACCTTGAACTTGCCAATGGAGATATTGATGACTGTATTGAAGATATGGCAGAAGCCTGTAAAGGCGAAACTTTTACCGAATCAATCTATTCCATCTCTACACTTCCTGTTAGGTATGACGGAATATTTGATTTTCCTACAGCCGTGAATGATATGATACTATCTATCTTCGGGCTTGCCAAGCACTTAGATATAAACCTGCTTTGGCACATCGAGCAGAAAATGAAGTATAACGAACTCCGTGAAAAGATGCACGGGATGAAGTATTAACTCTCAAATCAAAAAAATGGATGATAAACGAAAACAAATATTGGTAGATTACATATCCTACCTGTATACGACGGGTAGGAGCTATGATAGCATCGGGAAATACATCAAATATGTGACTGATTTTCTTGAAAATTCCGAAGAAATCAATCGTCATGGTTATTATAAATATAAACATAAAAATGCTGATGCTATGGTGCGCCATTCGTTTATGTGTGAGGCTGTTTGTGATTTATTGTCTTATCTTAAAATCGGATATGGCCGACGGGAAAAGGCTGTAAAGCCTTTGGAGAAACTTGAGGTTATTTCAGAGAAGAATAAGAAACTGCTTAATGATTTTATAATATGGTTGACTGATAACAATGATTATTCCTCTCACACAATTGATGTCTATTATACCTCGTTGAGAAAATATTTTGAATACGCCAATGAACTAAATATGGATAATTGCAGACGATTTATAAAAAGCCTTGAAGAGGAAAAACTTTCTCCAGCTACCATTCGATTACGTATTACAGCCATTGAGAAGTTCTCCAAATGGGTGAAGAAACCTATTGAACTGAAACGACCTAGAATGAAACGCAAGTTGGATGTAAACAATGTGCCGACAGAAGAGGAATATAATAGGTTACTGGAGTATCTGAAAACAAAACTCAACAAGGATTACTATTTCTTCATTAAGGTATTGGGTACTACAGGAGCTCGGCTCTCGGAGTTTCAGCAATTCACGTGGGAGGATATAGCGGCCGGCGAAGTTGTTTTGAAAGGGAAAGGGAACAAGTATCGGCGTTTCTTTTTCCAAAAGCAATTGCAGAGGGAAGTGAAGGACTATATAAAGGAGACAGGCAAGTCCGGTACTCTTGCTGTTGGGAGATTCGGGCCGTTGACTCAAAGAGGTCTTTCACAGCATCTGAAAGTATGGGGTAAACATTGTGGTATTGATTCGAAAAAAATGCACGCTCACGCCTTCCGGCACTTCTTTGCTAAAATGTTCCTGAAGAAAACCAAAGATGTAATTCAATTAGCAGACCTTCTTGGTCATGGTAGTGTAGATACAACAAGAATTTATTTACAAAAAAGTTATGATGAACAACAAAGAGACTTTAATAAAAACGTTACGTGGTAGTGTAGCCCAGCTCAATGAATTGTCGGATATGACTGAAGGCATAGATGTTTATGACGCTGCCGGATATGTTGATACTGAATTTCTTATGGAAGCGCTTTCCTGTGTTAATACTTTCATGGATGCGAGTAATATGGTTATTGCGAAAATATCTTCGCTGTTAGCGCCAGACGCTCCAGATGATGAAAAGAAGAAGCAGGCTGATGAAGGTAAGAAATGGAATGTGGAAGAAATACTGAAACATTGTACTCTTGAGGATAGTGTTCTCAAACTTCCGAAAGTACAATTCAATAAGAAATCCTATGCTGAAGCAAAGAAATGGATAGAAGAAGCTGGCGGCTCATGGCAGGGAGGTAAGATACAGGGATTCACATTTCCTTTTAATCCGGAACGTGTGTTCTCCATCTTGAAAGAAGGTAAGCGATGCGATTTGCAAAAAGATTTTCAGTTCTTTGAAACACCTGCTGATATTGCAGACTGGCTGGTAATGCTTGCCGGTGGAATTCACGAAACAGATACCGTACTTGAACCAAGTGCCGGACGTGGTGCTCTGATAAAAGCGATTCACCGGTCGTGCCCGTCAGTAACAGTTGAATGCTATGAACTGATGCCAGAAAACAGGGAGTTTCTTCATACACTTGATAACGTAATATTGCTTGATGAAGATTTTACGAAAGACAGTGTAGGACATTACACTAAAATTATTGCTAATCCTCCGTTTTCCGGTAATCAGGATATTGACCATGTAAGACTTATGTATGAACGCTTGGAAGAAGGTGGAATTCTTGCAGCTATTACCAGTCAGCATTGGAAATTCGCGTCTGAAAAGAAATGTGTTGACTTCCGGGAATGGTTGGAAGAAGTTCATGGAGAAGTTTTTGAAATCGGAGCAGGTGAATTCAAGGAAAGTGGAACGACTGTTAGCACTATGGCAGTTGTAATAAAAAAGTAATTCAAAACTAGTAATGAAGAAAATGATATTAATATACACTCTTCTCACTTTGATAGTGGGGTGTGCTTCACCGAGAAAATATAAAGAGAACCGCTTTACAAAACAGTTTCAAGAAGTGGATTCGATGTTTAATGAAAAGTACAAGCTACATGAAGATTAAGTACATACGATTGAAAGATAAAGAGCATGTTTGCGACTATTGGCTTATACTCGCTTATCGTTCGCTTTTACAGCGTGCAAGAAAAAGCCGGAAACGGAAAGAGTTTGCTCGAAGAATAATTCGACTTTGCAAAGGTTCAGATAAGCGAATAACGGATATATCAGATGATTATAGATTTTGGACTGCCAAAGAAATGTATGATACTATCGTCAGTAAATAACTCTCAAAACAGAATAGTATATGAAAATAATAGCAAAACAAGGTTCAGAGCTTGAGAAGCTACTGAAACAAATGAATGAACGGCTTTTGCGTGAACAAGATGAAGCTAAAGATATGATTCAGGAATATTGTGGTTCAAGACCAGATAGTATCGGTTATGTTTGGGCGTTTGGCTTCACTGCCGAGTGGTTTTATACACTTATCGGTTTTGAAAATAAGGAGTTTGTTCCTGAAAAACTGATTCCGAATAATGATGATAAGAAGCATCTGTGTTGGAAAATCAATAAACGAAAGAAGGAGGGTCGAGAATTTATTGATAAATGGTGTAGAAAATTTCGAGGTATAGATGGTAGACCTCTTAATAAATTGGGGATTCCGGTAATGCACGAAGAAACAGGACGCTATTTCCATTGGCTCCCACTTGAAAAAGATGGTGTTTATTACGTTTCAGTAGGTTCTTCCATTCTTGAATGTATGCCATCGGCAAAAAGTGAGCAGTTTGAGATAGAAGTTTAACGTATAACAATGAAGTAATGAACATCGGATTAATTGACGTTGATGGTCATAACTTTCCAAATTTCGCTCTTATGCGTGCCTCTGCATATCATAAAACGAAAGGAGATCAAGTAGAATGGGCTACACCTTTCAGCAGATACGACAAGGTGATGGCAAGCAAAGTGTTTACTTTCACTCCGGATTTCAACTATCTGACATTGCAGGCTGATGTAATCGAAAAAGGTGGTACCGGGTATAAAATTGCAAGCAGACTTCCTGAAGCAGTGGAGAACAGTTCATTGATGGACTACTCCATTTATCCCCAATATCCTTTTTCCATACAGTTTTTTAGCAGGGGATGTATTCGGAAATGCCCGTTCTGCCTCGTTCGTGAGAAAGAGGGATACATTCAGACCGTTGAGCCGGTGGGGTTGAACCCGAAAGGAAAGTGGATTGAAGTGTTAGACAACAACTTTTTTGCGAACCCGGAATGGAAAAATGCCGTAAGCTATCTTTTGAAAACTAGACAACCTATAAAGTTACATGGCGTAGATGTTCGCATAATGGACGAAGAACAGGCGTATTGGTTGAATAAACTAAAGATGAAACAGAATATTCACATTGCTTGGGATTTACCTCAAATAGATTTGACTGATCGGCTGAAAGAAATGATCAAGTATGTGAAGCCTTATAAGATTACTTGCTATGTCTTGGTCGGCTTCAATTCTACCATTGAGCAGGATTTGTTTCGGCTTAACACATTGAGGAGTTTAGGTATTACTCCGTTTGTTCAACCCTACCGGGATTTCACGAATAAAAGAAAGCCTAAACAATATGAGTTAGACCTTGCAAGGTGGGCAAATAAAATGTGGCTGTTTAAGTCATTTGACTTTGTAGACTTTTCGCCTCGTAAGGGATTTAGATGCGATTATTATTTAAAGCAATTTGCGTAAAACTAATAAAAATGAAAGCAATAACAATAAAACAACCGTGGGCCTCTTTGATAGTCCACGGTATTAAAGACATTGAGAACCGTACTTGGCCGTGTCCTAAGAAATATTTAGGGCAGAGGGTACTGATTCATGCAAGCGGTAAACCTTTGAATTACGATAATTTCTATGATTCAATACTTACCAATGAGCAGTTATTGGCATTACCGGAAAACAAAGAGTGGAAAGATTTTAGTTTTTGTACAGGCTCCATTATCGGTAGCATTGAGATAGTGGATTGTGTACAGAATCATTCTTCCATCTGGGCTGAAAAAGAAGTTTATAACTGGGTATTAGCTAATCCAATACTTTTTGAAAGTCCTATTGAGAATGTAAAAGGTAGACTTTCTTTTTGGGATTATCTTGGTATCAAATAAGTAGAAATTGAACGTTCTGAATGCGGAAGTATAGAGAAAACTGTTGAATAATACAACCACTCTTTTCCCTATATTCTTGTACAGTTACAATAAATATAATAATTGGGTATATAATCATTTGTTTGTAGAATCAGCTATAAATTCATGAAAAAGAGAGTTAATAGTCTGAATTACGATTTCTTTTTCTGTATCATATCCAGATATAGGAAGTTCGAGGGCAATAATGTTATTGAATATATCAAATTTCTTTAATAAAGAAATTGTTTTGAGAGTTGATTGCGAGCTCATTGAATTGAATAGTATGACTGTTAACTCATCTGAGGATAATTGTGCTCTAAATATTTTAGAATAGTCATTGGGGTATTTAAAATTTTGGATTGAATCCAACAGATAATATATGTTTCTATGGTATTGCCCTAAATATTGTCCATATTGCCCATATAAATAATCTCCGACATTTCTTATGAACTTATAGAGCTGTTGGTATCTTTTTTCTATACAAATCCTATTACAGATTGATGCAACAATTATACGATACATTTCATGAATTTTGCTTGACATTATTATGCCTTTTATTTCGTATATAGTATCGTAATAATATTTGGGATCCCTACTTTTTAATAATACATTTAATTCTGTAGTTGAATGAACTCCAAACTTAGTATAAATCTCCAGAAATGCTTGCTCGTCTAACTTACTGACTTGTGTTAATTCTGATGGAAATTTTTCTCCATCTTTTATAAAATGATATATTACATAAGCATAGAATAATGAACGCGCTTCATGTGCGTATGCTTTGAATGCTTCAATTCCTGTTTTCTCAATTTGGTGTTCAGTATATTTGTTGGTGTCGACTTGATGCTGATATAATCCCAACAAATTATAAAATGTTGACCTTTCATTATCAATTTGTCTATTTATTTGTGAGTCTTTTATTGTATAAAGTACTCCAATGAAAGCAAGTAATCCTGTAATTGAACCTAAATAACTGCCGAAATCAGCAAAATCATTATGATTATAGGACAGTCCGTGATGAAATCTATATACATATACTAATATTAATATTAGAGTAAATATGGCTGTTGCAATTAATGCGTATTTGATTATATCTATTTGCGGTCTTTTCATTTTATTTGATTTTATATTTTATACAGCTACAAATGTAGTGTATTCTATTTTGAAGTTAATGTTTTTTTGAGTTTTTTACTAACAATATGTTGAATTTGGATATACGAGAGTTTGATATATCCTTTATTTTTTTGTGATGATGAGAAGAATGATTGTAACCGGCAGTGAGGGGTTTATAGGAAAAGCCCTTTGCCGCGAATTGACAAAAAGAGGTGTTGAAGTCATAGGACTTGATCGAAAGTCTGGTACTGAAGCCACAAAAGTATGTGAGCTCCTGAAAAATGGGGGTATTGATTGTGTGTTCCATTTGGCGGCGCAAACTAGTGTGTTTAATGGAAACCTGGAACAGATCAGGAAGGATAACATTGATACTTTCATGCGAGTAGCTGATGCTTGCAATCAAAATCATGTGAAGTTAATATATGCCAGTTCGTCAACGGCTAATCCGGAGAATACCACTTCTATGTATGGAATAAGCAAGTATTTCGATGAACAGTATGCATCTATCTATTGTAAGGCTGCGACCGGGTGCCGGCTGCATAATGTATATGGACCTAATCCGCGAAAAAGAACTCTTCTCTGGTTCCTGATGGAAAAGGAAAACGTGTCATTATACAACTGTGGTCAGAATATCCGGTGCTTCACTTACGTAGATGATGTCATTGAGGGGCTTATCTATTCGGTGGGTTGTAACCGGCAACTTATCAATATTTGTAACGTCCAACCTGTGACTACTATGTATTTTGCTTCTTTAGTAAAATACTACAAACCGCTTGAAATTGAGCTAATTAATGAAAAACGAGATTTTGACAATTTGGAGCAGTCGGTGAACCGGGATATCTATTTAGTACCTTTGTCTTACACATCTGTCGAGGACGGAGTAAAGAAGATCTTTGATGAAAGGAAAGGGAAAGATATGTCGTATTGACGACTGGGATAAGCCGGAAGCGGTGAAATGTAAGAGCTGGTCTCATCAGGAACGGTTATGTGATCTGAAAGAAAAGGTATCATTTCATAAAAAGGGTGATATCTATTACATCTCCCAGTTCACCCGTTCCAAGACTGGTACCAGCTTTTCAGAAATTAAACAGTCGGAGGAACTTGCATCATTCTTTGCAGAGAGAGCGTGTGAGTTTCTCCACCGCTTCATTGTAGGGGGATGTGAAGGATGGTGTATAGTCACCACACCGCGACGGAGACACTACGAGGGCTTTCATTTTTCAACCTCTATCTGTACGAAAATTGCGGGGGCGGTGAAAATACCATTCTATGAGAATGCAATTCAGTGCCTAACTAAAGATAGATTGAATCCGGAATTCTTTCTTCTTCGTCCGATAAAGGAAAAGAAAATAATAGTGTACGATGACATATTAACAACTGGCAGCACACTGCTTGCCACCTATGAGCTTTTAAGAGATAGAGAGCAGCTTCTTTTTCTCATAGGAATAAACAATAATTGATATGGGAAAGCGAGAGGAACCATTAACATTTAAGCAAGAGAAATTCTGTAAATATTACGTTGATACAGAAGGTAATGCAAGTGAAGCATATCGAATGTCTTATAATACTTCCAACATGAAGCCAGAGACAATTTGGAGCGCTGCGAGTAGACTATTAGCAAATAGCAAGGTTAGTACAAGGATAAATGAGATTAAGGCGCAGAGAGCGAAAGAGTCTGAAGTAGAGAGGAAAACTGTTGAGAGGGTATTAATGGATATAGTACTTGCCAATCCCGATGATCTTCATTTTGTTGACCCTGCAACCGGGAAAACAAAAATGAGAACTCCTTCCCAACTTCCCAAACGTGCCCGTAACGCATTGAAGAAGATACAGAATAAGAGAGGAGAGGTTACCTATGAGTTCAATGGCAAAACAGAAGCGGCCCGGATTCTTGGTGCCTGGAATGGATGGGAAGCCGATAAGAATGTCAACATCAAAGGTGGAGACGGAAATAAAGTCGGTGAACTTCGTATCGGATTTGAAGATAATGAGAATTCGGAAGAATAGAACAATTTGAACTGCAAAATCCGGTATTCATCCTACGGAGAAACCTTACTTTTAGAACAATATGGTTATAAATTATAAGAAGCTAAATCCTAACGGATTCTATCTATTGAAGTACTTGAATGATGAGACTATCCGTTTTATCATTCTCTATGGAGGTTCATCTTCCGGTAAGTCGTATAGTGTGGCACAAACAATACTGATACAGACATTACAGGATGGTGAGAACACTCTTGTCATGCGTAAGGTAGGAGCTTCTATTCTCAAAACCATTTATGAAGATTATAAGGTCGCTGCGATCGGTCTTGGCATCTCCCATTTGTTCAAATTTCAACAGAATACTATTAAATGTCTGGTAAATGGTGCGAAGATAGATTTCTCCGGTCTTGACGATCCGGAGAAGATAAAAGGTATCTCTAACTATAAGCGAGTTCAGTTAGAGGAATGGTCAGAGTTCGAGCATCCGGATTTCAAGCAGCTACGTAAGCGTTTGCGTGGTAAGAAAGGGCAGCAGATTATTTGTACCTTTAACCCGATCAGTGAAAGCCATTGGATAAAGAAAGAGTTTATTGATAAAGATAAATGGCATGATGTACCGATGACTGTTACCATTGCCGGCAAAGAGTTGCCGGAAGAACTTACCAAGGTCAAATCCGTAAGAAAGAACGCACCCAGGCAAATACTTAATCTTCGTACTAAGCAAATCGAGGAACAGGCCCCTAATACAGTTATTATCCAATCTACCTATTTGAATAATTTTTGGGTTGTTGGTAGTCCTGACGGTACGTATGGTTTCTATGATGAGCAATGTGTTGCCGACTTTGAGTATGATAGAGTTCACGATCCGGACTATTACAATGTGTACGCATTGGGAGAATGGGGTGTCATTCGTACCGGTAGTGAGTTCTTCGGTTCCTTCAATCGTGGCAAACATTCCGGTGAGCATAAGTATGTTCCGGACTTACCTATTCATATCTCTGTCGATAACAACGTGCTTCCGTATATCAGCGTATCATATTGGCAGGTCGATTTCACAACTGGTACCAAGGTTTGGCAATTCCATGAAACGTGTGCTGAAAGCCCCAACAATACAGTAAAGAAAGCTTCCAAACTTGTTGCAAAGTATCTGAAATCTATCCAATATTCTGATAGGTTATATGTACATGGTGATGCATCAACGAAAGCGGCAAACAGCATTGACGATGAGAAGCGTTCCTGGATGGACTTATTCATAGATACATTGCAGAAAGAAGGATTCGAGATTGAAGATAAGGTAGGCAACAAGAATCCGAGTGTTGCCATGACCGGTGAGTTTATCAATGCTATCTTTGATTGTACTGTTCCCGGTATAGAGATATACATTGACGAATCATGTTCGGTATCTATTGAGGACTACATGAGCGTACAGAAAGATGCTAACGGTGCCATTCTTAAAACTAAGGTCAAGAATAAAACTACCTTGCAGACTTATGAGGAGCACGGGCACCTGTCTGATACGTTCCGATATGTCGTTGTGGATTTGTGTAGTGAGCAGTATATAGAGTTTAGTAACCGGCGAAAAAGAAACTTGTATGCTTGTAATGGCACTATTAATTTCTTCAATCCAGATACCGAATGTAAATACACTAAGAAGATTCTATATGTGATGCCGAATGTTAATGGGAAATTTGTTCTTATACAAGCGTTTAGATGTGGAAATAAATGGCATGTTGTTGATGTCGTATTTATGGATACTACTTCAACAGAAGATATACGTTCTTCTATTTTGTCCCATGAATCTGATTCATGTGTAATTGAATGTACGGATGCTTATTTCCCTTTTATTCGGGAACTCCGTTCTAGTACAAACAAGGAGATTCGTGTAATGAAAGAGTTTCCGGATGTAGATAAGCGTATTGCTGCAACATCTGATTATGTGAAAAATAGTATTCTTTTTTCTGCATCAAAAGTAGAATCTGATACGGAATATGTTGCCTTCATGAATAACCTGATGGACTATAATAAAGATAGTGAAACAAAAGAGGCCAGTGCTGTTTTGAGTGGGCTAGTACAGTTCGTTGTAAAATTAGGTTTGAATTGAATTACGTTACATGTGATTGAAAATAAGGATGTTATATTGTTGGTATTATGTTTTCGTAATTTCAAGATTTTAGTGTTTTGGAAAACGGTTTTCCTTTTTACTTAGTTTTGCTCAAAAAGGAACCCAATGAATATTTTTTTTGATAATCTATTTGGAAAGAAATCTAAGACTAAAGGTGAAGTTGAAATAGTTACTTCATCTGAAAATAAGGATATAGATACTCAAAGTGGCAAGGCTGAAAAATGGTCAGTTGCATACATTGAGGACCTTACTAGTCCTATTGTAGCGGGCAGTAACTATCTAACGCTATTCAGTACGATACCTGAAGTCTTTTTCCCGATCGATTATATTGCATCGCGAATTGCAGGTGCTAATTTTCAATTGAAGAAAACTAAGGATGACAGTATAGTATGGGCGAATAAACGAATGAATGGCATACTTAGTCGTCCTAATTGTTTGATGCGTTGGAAAGAATTGATTTATCAGCACCATATTTATAAATTGTGTACAGGGAATAGCTTTATTCGTGCCGCTATGCCTGATGTCTTTTCTACAGCTGAAAAATGGAGATATTGCGATAATTATTGGGTGCTACCTTCTGATAAGACTATTGTAGAACCTGTTTACGGGAATATGCCATTGTTTGGTATTGCCCAAACAGAAGATATTATTCGTAGCTATCGTTTGGAGTATGGTTGGAATGGTAGTTTGGAAATTCCTCCATACCAAATATGGCATGATAGAGACGGAAGTGCAGAGTTCTATTCAGGGGCTATGTTCTTGAAGTCCAAAAGTCGTCTTGCTTCCCAAAATAAGCCAATGTCAAATCTAATAGCTGTATATGAAGCTAGAAATGTGATTTATGTAAAGCGGGGTGGATTGGGCTTTATTGTAAGTAAGAAAACTGATGCTACCGGTTCAATAGCGTTGACTGACGATGAAAAGGAACAGCTTTTGAAGCAAAATTTTGAGAAGTATGGTGTAAGGAAGGGTCAGGTACCTTATGGTATTTCAGATGCAGATATTGACTTTGTTCGTACTAATCTTTCTATTGCAGAGTTACAGCCGTTTGAAGAGACTTTGGCTGATGCAATAAATATTGCAGGGGCATACGGCATCCCTGCCGTTCTTGTTCCGCGAAAAGACCAGTCCACATTTAGCAATCAGGCTACTGCTGAAAAGAGCGTATATTGTTCAACTGTTATTCCTATGGCCAAACAATTCTGCAAGGATTTTACAGCTTTCCTTGGTCTTGAAGGAGGGGGATATTATTTGGATTGTGATTTCTCTGATGTTGATTGTTTGCAGGAAGGATTGAAAGAATCCGAGGACGTAAAGACAAATATAAATAAACGTTGTCGTGAACAATTCTCATGTGGGCTTATAACGCTCAATGACTGGCGTGCCCAAATAGGTGAAAGTATGATAGAAAATCCCTTGTTTGACAAATTGAAATTTGATATGTCAGATGAGGAACTGGATAAAGTAAATCGAGTTTTTAACACTAAAAGTGGAGATGAAAAAGATGGAAGAGAAAATCAAAAGCCTTCAGTACAAGACAAAGGCAAATGATGTTGATGAGAAGGGTATCGTTACCGTTGCGGTGAATGGTATCGGTGTGAAGGACTCACAAAATGACATATCTATGCCCGGCTCATTCAATAAGACATTGAAAGAAAATATTGGTCGGATGCGTTGGTTCCTGAATCATCGTACAGACCAGTTGTTAGGTGTTCCGTTGAGTGGTAAGGAAACAGAAGGTAATTTGGTTATGGTCGGTCAGTTAAATCTTGAAAAACAGATTGGCCGTGATACGTTAGCTGATTATAAACTGTTTGCAGAGAATGGCAGAACACTTGAACATTCTATTGGGGTCAAGGCCATTAAAAGAGATTCTGTTGATCCCTGTAAAGTGCTTGAATGGCGTATGATGGAATATTCAACATTGACAAGTTGGGGGAGTAATCCCCAGACTTTCCTTGTGAATATTAAGTCTGCTACTGCCGACCAGGTAAAGGAGGCTGTTGATTTCATTCGGAAAGCGTTCTTGCAGCATGGATATAGTGATGAACGTTTAAAAGGATACGATATGGAATTAAGTTTATTACTGAAGAGCCTCAACGGTGGTGCCGTTGTCTCATGTCCTCATTGTGGTCATCAATTTGATTATGATGCAGAAACAGAGCATACCTTTGCCCAACAGGTATTAGATTATGCTGCTGATTATCAGAGATGGATAACACAGGACATTGTAAGGGAAGAAATGGAGAAGCTCACTCCGGAGATTAGAACCCAAGTAATTTCTCTTATTGATTCTGTCAAATCAGAAAAGAAAGAATTTTCTCAAAAGGGTCTACAAGACCTTATGAATTATGTAAGATGTCCCCACTGTTGGGGAAAAGTATATCGTTCGAATGCTATTCTGCAAAACACTTCTGAAGATACCACCGGAAAAAATGAGCCGTCTGTTGACACTCAAGAAAAGAATGACGGGGAAAATGGGAACGATGAAGTGACGATTAAAGCCGCTGATAATGGCACTTTACTCGATTTTAAGAGTTTGAATAGCTGTTTCGAGAATAAATAACTTAAAATTTAAATTTTATGCCAATTAGAAAATTTACAGTATCAGATTTTAATCTGAAAACGGACGGCTTGCCGGCAGAACAGAAGGCGTTTATGGAAAACATCGTCGGCATGATGTGTGAAGTAGTAAACAAGTCCCTTGAAGGAATTGCATCACCGGATGAGGTATCAAAACAGTTTGACGATATTAATAAATTGCTGAAATCCTATGACAATGAGAAGTTTCAGCAATTGGTTAAAGACAATGAAGAACTCGTTGCCCAGGTAAAGACCCTTGGAGAAAGTATTGAGAAAATGAAACAAAAGGGCTTGTCTATGAATGCTATCAACAAGTTCGATGAGAAGTTGAACGAGATGCTTGATTCTGAAAAATTCAGAGATTTCGCAGAAGGAAAAACACGCAAATCAGGAGAATTTGACGGCTTCTCCTTGAAAGATGTCGTTTCCATGACTGACAATTACACCGGTGATTTGTTGATTACTCAACAACAGAAACGTGTTGTGACTCAGGTTGCCAACAAAAAGTTGCATATGCGTGATGTATTAACGACGCTGACTGCTGATCCTGCATACCCTCAACTTGCCTATGCGCAAGTATATGCTTTCAACCGCAATGCCCGTTTTGTAACAGAGAATGGGCGTTTGCCTGAATCAAGCATCAAGGTAAAAGAGATACAGACAGGAACTAAGCGCCTTGGTACTCATATCCGTATCTCAAAACGTATGTTGAAATCAAGAGTGTACATTCGTTCCTACATCTTGAACATGCTTCCTGAAGCTGTTTGGATGGCAGAAGACTGGAACATCTTGTTTGGTGACGGTAATGGGGAGAATCTGCTTGGTATTGTCAATAATACTGGGGTGACTTCTGTAGAGAAGATTATTAGTACAGCCATTGTTACAGGTGCTGCTGGTGCTGTAAAAGCTATTACCGGATATAACGGTGATAAGGATGTGATTGTAGAGTTTGCAGAACCACAGGATTTGATTCTTGATGGAATGAGTATCACGTTCGCTGGTGCCGCTGTTCTTACAGAACTGAACAAAACACACGCTCTTGTGAAAATGGAAGATGGGCGTATCCTTATTCCTGGTGTCGCGTTCTCCGGTGCTGAAACTGCTACGGATAAGATGACATTCAGTGTTCATGAAGCCGGCTTTAAGAATATTGAGGAACCCAACTCTGAAGATGTAGTGAAAACTGCTTTCGCCGCAATGACATATGCCCAGTATTTTCCGAATGCTATTATTCTTAATCCAATGACTGTTAACGGTATGGAATCAGAGAAAGATACGACAGGACGTAATCTTGGTATCGTTAAAATGGTTGATGGGGTGAAATATATTGCCGGTCGCCCGATTATCGAGTATGGTGGTATTCTTCCTGGTAAGTATCTTTTGGGTGACTTCAACCAAGCCGCAAATTTGGTTGATTATACCACTTTGACACTTGAATGGGCTGAAGATGTGGAGACCAAGCTTTGCAACGAGGTTGTATTGATGGCACAAGAAGAAGTTATCTTCCCGATTTATATGCCGTGGGCTTTCGCTTATGGGGATTTGGCCGCATTGAAGACTGCAATAACTAAAGCGTAGGATTATGGATTACATACTTAGAGGTAACGATAAGGATGTAACCAATGTGCTTAAAGAGCAACGCATTCGGATTAATAGAGGGATGATTCAACTCATCCCTATTTCCGAATGTGGTCTTGTTACAGAAGAAGATGCCCGAAAGACATTGGAATGTATGCTTGCAGAGAAAAATGAAGAGATTGGCAGGCTTACTGTATCCATTGTAGAGAAAGATAAGACAATTGTTGAACTGACAGAAGAGCGTGAAACAATGAAAGCTCGCATTGCAGAACTTGAAGTACAGGTGCCTTCTGATGAAAAGAATCTTCCGGTTGCCGATTCAAAAGATTTGCAAGAGGAAGATGCCAAGGAGGTAACTGTTACAGATGATAAAGCCGTTTCCGTGGAAGATGAAAAGAAAACCGGGAAAGGCAAGACTTCTAAATAACTATCGCTATGTTGATTGATGTTTCATATTTTATGTCAGGTCCCAGGCATATTGAGAATGTTTCGGTTGCTGAAATGCCTTCGCCCCAATCTCTTGCTGTGAATGAGGTGATAAATGGGTATATTAAGGTATTTCAGCCCGAATTTCTCCGGAATGTTGTTGGTGTGACTCTTTCCCAAGCTATCACAGATTATTTGGAGCTTATTGAACGGGAAAAGGAAGATTCTTCAGATGAAGTTGATATTTCAGAAGAGAAAGAAGCCCCCCAGTCCGGATATGCAGTATTATGCGAGAAGCTGTGTGAACCGTTCGCTGACTATGTCTTTTATCATATTCTTCGTGACGCAAACACCCAGGCTACAATAACCGGGCTTGTCCGTTTGAAATGTGCTAATGAATATATGGCTCCTTTGAAGAGACAAGTAAGCACATGGAATAGCATGGTAGAGAAGAATAAACAGTTTGTTGAATGGGCTATGTCGAATGATTGTCCTTTCGATGTGAAAATAACCAAGAATCTTTTGACCCCAATTAATGCTTTCAATTTATGATAGATTTAGATATAACAGAACTGTTTGAGGAGATTGTAAAGGAACTTCCAGAAGGGCTTGAAATTCTCTATCCAAATGGGAAAGGGGGAACTAAAGTTATGAAGTCCCCAAGGTTGAATTACATCTTCGGTAGCAGTCAATATATCAAAGATATTTTAGATGAATACAGTAAGTCTTCTGCCCAGTCTGAAAGGAAGTTTCCATTGGTTGCACTATTCACTCCAATTAGTGAGGATAGGGGTGATGCGGATTATTTTTCAAAAGCAAAGGTTTCGTTAATTATAGCATGTTCTTCTTGTAAAGAGTGGAGCAATGAGATGCGCAGAACCACATCTTTTAAAAATATCCTTCGGCCAATCTATAAACGTTTATTGGAAGTATTATATGAAGATTCTCGGTTCGACTGCGACTATGACGAAAAAGTGAAACATAGTTATTCAGAAAACTATTCATATGGCAGATACGGAGCCTATACAGATTCCGGTGAGGCTGTGAGCGAGCCGATTGATGCCATAAATATACGCTCGATGGAAATAAAAATTAATAATCTTAATTGTAGAAGAAAATGAGAAAGATTAGAACGTGTAAGGGTTCCCGGATGAACACTGGTAGTTCTGCCTGTAGCATTGACTGGAAAAAAGTCAAAGGTGCTATCTTGACAGAACATGGTGTCAAACTCCCTGCTGATATAACAGGTGAGAAGTTGCTCGAATTGTGCCATGCAGACCGTCCCGGGCGTATTTACCCTATTTTGCCATTCCTGGAGTATGCCAAGAATGGTGGAGAGCCTCAAGTTAATCCTGTAGGGTACGGTGCAAGTGAATACAACGGGCTTAGCGCTCAAACAGACACCTTCACTTTGAAGAAATTTGATGAGGTTTTGAATGCCCAGCTTCTGAAATGTGCCAATAAAGGATGGGACGTTTACTTTTGGAATCAGGATAATATGTTGATCGGTTATAATGATGACACTGATATCCTTGCCGGTATTCCGATGTCTACTGTTTACCCGACCGTGACACAGTACCCGACCAGTAGTGCTAAGTCTGCGATGACTGTTAGTTTTTCACATGAAGATGTGGAAGACAGCCAATTGCACTTTGACTACGTGCAGTTAGACTTCAATCCCAAGAATTTCGTTAAAGGCTTGGTTGATGTTGTGTTTCAAAAGTTGGAGGCCGAAAATACTTACAAAATAGTTGAAGTTGTTGGTGGTTATGACCGTACAGAAGAATTTGGCAGTCTTATTGCTGATGGTGCTGCTGAAGTTATGAATAACGTAACTTCTGCTACATATTCGGATGGTATCATTACCATTGTTCCTAAAGCCGGGGCGGTTCCTTCGTTGAAAGCTCCTTCTGTATTGTATGAAAAAGGAATCAGAGGTATCGAGCAGGTGTCATGAAGGTAGATAATGTTACGTTCGTCGAGGTTGCTGTGAAGGGCATGACGAAGGAAGAGTTTATTAATGCGCACATTAAAGTCGTGTGGCAGGAACTGAAGGAAGCTGACCGTAAGAAGAAGCTCTCGGAAGTGTACGATGCGATAACTAAGTAACCGACGGGCTGGGGTGTGATTACAGCCCAGCCCGTTATATTTTTACTGTATGGCAGATTTTGATGAATTACATAGAGTTATTCATTCCATTGCATCCGGGTTTGAAGAGGAATGTATTAGGTGTATGGAAGAACATAAGAATGTGCTCGTTGATTGTATTCAGGAACAATTATATTCCGGCTTGGACGGTACCGAACATCTATTGAATCCTGATTATGATACTGACACCTATTTTAACGAGCCCGGTCCCTGGCAGAACCGTGCGGAACAATATAAACGATGGAAGGAGAGGATAACTCCACCTCTTAGAAGTGAGATACTTTATTTGCCACCGCGTCCGGTTGAGGTACCTAACCTCTTTATTACTGGTACTTTCTATGATAGCATAACTGCCGATAGAATTGATTCCGGGCTTCGATTCTCAACGAAAGGATTTACGGACGGTAGTTCTATTGAGAAGAAATACGGTGAGCAGATTTTAGGCATTGGTGATACAGCTAAAGAGTACTTTAATATTATGTATCTCCGTCCCTGGATGGAACGTTTCTTTTCAGAATGTGGATATCGGTAGAAAATGGCTTGTAGTTGCGAAATAAAAAAGATGCAGAGTGAACTGGAACGTATCAGTGATCTTGCAAAGAAAGCAGCTGTCTTGGATGGTTGCATGTATGTTGTTTATCAGAAAGAAGATGGTACCTATGCTTTTGATAAACTTGGAGTTGAGATAAAAGGAAAGATTATTGAATATAGACATTATCTGTAATTATGGATTTAAAATTGAAAGATTTCGTTGATGAGAGCGATTTGCAGAAATTGGTGGAGCTTGATAATACTATTGAGCGTGTGAGGGCTGATTATGTTAATGCGGCCAAAGAATTAGCAAAAGGTTTGAAACTAAATGTAGAAGGTGTTGCTGATCTTGAAAAGTTGAGTAACCTTTATAATACTCAAGCAAAAACGGCTGGTTCTGCATCTGCTGAATTAACCGAAGCTCTTAGAAAACAGTCTGAAATAACTCAAACTGTCAGTAAGAAGATAGAGGAAAAGCTAAATGTAGAGAAATTATCTGCTGCTGAACTGAAGAAACTAACCAAAGCAAACTCGGATAATGCTGTGTCCTTGGAAAAGGCTGCTAAAGCAGAAGCTAACTTGACAAAAGCGCAGAATGCCGGTAATACTACTCGTAAGAAAGCTGTTCTATCTGAAGAAGAACGTTTAAAACTTATCAGAACTGCTATTATCTTGACTAATCAGGAAGTACATAGCCGTTCACAAGCAAAGGAAATGAATAAGCAGCTGCAAAAGGCTGTTGATGTTTTGAAAGATACGGATGAAAACTATATTCGTACACTTGCCCGTCTTAATTCTACAATCGGAATCAATACCGATTACATAAAGCGAAATTCCGATCGATATAGTCAACAGAAAATGACTATCGGTGCATACCGGGAAGAAGTAAAGGCTGCATGGGTTGAGATACAGAACGGTAATAAATCCATGCAGAATATGGGTGTTATTGCCCGGAATGCCGGTAGGATGCTTAATACAGAGCTTGCTCCTGGGTTAAGTAAAGTTGGTGCTGGTTTAAAAGGGTGGGCAGCTGGATATATTGGTGCACAAGCTGTTGTTAGTGGAGTTGTTGCTTTATTTACAAAACTGCGTGAAGGAGTAGGTGATATTGTTAAATTTGAATTAGCTAATAGTAGGCTTGCTGCAATATTAGGAACCACTTCTGATAAAGTGAAGGAGTTAACTGCGGATGCTCAACGTTTGGGTGCTACAACGAAAT
>NZ_JBDFVF010000051.1:0-34081 GCF_040913205.1 Bacteroides sp. MSSM.1001136sp1_RTP21357st2_D2_RTP21359_211015
GAAAAGGCTAATGACTAAAAAGGGATCATTAGCCTTTTTATTTTAATACACTATATAGAATCGCGGAGACGCTTACAAAACACTCCCTATATAGAACACACTCTGATGTGCTATATTTACTAATAAAAAAAAGAAACTCCCTCTTTGGACAAGCCAAAGAGAGAGTTCTCCTTATCTAATAGACAGCTAAAGCTGTTTTTATTTATATTCCTGCCAGCTCTTAATCTGAATATCATTCAGTTTCAATTCGCAGAATGCTTCAATAAAGGCGCTTGCCAAACGAGCATTGGTAATCAACGGAATGTTATGATCGATTGCACCACGACGGATACGATAACCGTTCGTCAACTCACGCTTGCTGTGATTCTTCGGAATATTAACGATCAAATCAAACTTATGGTCAGCAATCATCTTCATGACGTTGTTCTCTGCACCCGGCTTTTCATCCGGCCAGTAAACCGGAGTAGTTTCTACACCGTGAGCGTTCAAGAAAGCTGCTGTTCCGGCAGTTGCGTAAATCTGATAGCCCTTAGCGAACAGCATACGGCTGGCATCCAGCAAATCTACTTTCGACTTCATTGCACCGGAAGAGAACATCACTGCTTTTTCAGGAATTTTGAATCCGGTAGCAATCATTGAATTCAGCAATGCTTCAGAGAAATCGTCACCGATACATCCCACTTCACCTGTAGAAGACATGTCTACGCCCAATACCGGGTCAGCCTTGTGCAGACGAGAGAAAGAGAATTGAGAAGCTTTTACACCAATCCAGTCGATATCGAATGCCGACTTATCCGGGCGTGAGTATGGAGCATCCAGCATGATGCGGGTAGCAGTTTCGATAAAGTTACGTTTCAGAACTTTAGAAACAAACGGGAAGCTACGAGAAGCACGCAAGTTACATTCGATTACTTTCACTTCGTTGTTACGAGCCAGGAACTGGATATTGAACGGACCGGAGATATTGAGTTCTTTAGCAATCTGACGGCTGATCTTCTTGATGCGACGAGCTGTTGCAAAGTAAATCTTCTGTGCCGGGAATACCAACGTAGCATCACCGGAGTGAACACCGGCAAACTCTACATGTTCGGAGATTGCGTATTCTACCACTTCACCATTCTGCGCAACGGCATCAAATTCAATCTCTTTCGTATTTTCAAGGAACTGGGAAACAACAACCGGATATTCTTTAGAAACTTCGGCAGCCATCTTCAGGAAGTTCTCCAATTCTTCATCGTCATAGCAAACATTCATTGCCGCTCCTGAAAGGACGTAAGAAGGACGAACCAATACCGGGTAGCCTACTTTTTCTACAAATCCCTTCACTTCTTCAAGACTGGTCAGTTCCATCCAAGCCGGCTGGTCGATACCCAGTTGGTCGAGCATAGCAGAGAACTTGTTACGGTTTTCAGCACGGTCGATAGAAATCGGAGAAGTACCCAATACAGGAACCGACTGACGATAAAGTTTCATAGCCAGGTTGTTCGGGATTTGTCCGCCTACCGAGACGATCACACCACGAGGTTGTTCGAGATCGATTACGTCAAGTACACGTTCGAACGAAAGTTCGTCGAAGTAGAGACGGTCGCACATATCATAGTCAGTAGAAACCGTTTCAGGGTTGTAGTTAATCATGATAGACTTGTAACCCAGTTTGCGGGCAGTCTGAACTGCATTCACCGAGCACCAGTCAAATTCTACAGAGCTACCGATACGGTAAGCACCCGAACCCAGTACGACTACTGATTTTTCATTCTTATAATAGTTTACATCGTAGCCTTCCACTGCATAAGTCATATACAGATAGTTAGTCAGTTCCGGATGTTCGGAAGCGATGGTATTGATACGTTTTACAGCCGGAAGGATACCCATCGATTTACGATGAGCACGCACTGCCAGGTTTTCTTTCTCCATGTTTCCGGTTGGATTCAGTACGAAACGGGCAATCTGGAAGTCAGAGAAACCTAACACTTTAGCTTCACGCATTACATCGGCAGGTATATCTTCTACCTTATTATAAGTAGACAGTTTCGCTTTGTAGTCTACGATATTTTTCAGTTTGCCAAGGAACCATGGGTCGATCTTTGTCAGGTCGTGGATACGTTCGATGGTGTAACCTTCTTCCATTGCTTGTGCAATGGCGAAAACACGCAAGTCAGTCGGGCGAGAAAGCTCTTTATCAAGATCATCAAAGTGCAGTTCGTCATTACCTACGAAACCGTGCATTCCCTGACCGATCATACGAAGGCCTTTCTGGATGATTTCTTCGAAAGAGCGACCGATAGACATGATTTCACCTACTGATTTCATGCTTGAACCGATTTCACGGGATACACCGGCAAACTTCGTCAAGTCCCAACGAGGGATTTTACAGATATAGTAGTCAAGTTGCGGAGCTACGTATGCAGAGTTCGGGGTTCCCATCTCACCAATCTGGTCGAGTGTGTAACCAAGTGCCACTTTAGCAGCTACGAATGCCAACGGATAACCGGTAGCCTTAGAAGCCAATGCAGAAGAACGGCTCAAACGGGCATTTACTTCAATCACACGGTAGTCATCCGTTTCAGAGTTGAAAGCATACTGAATGTTACATTCACCCACGATACCGAGGTGACGGATACATTTGGTAGAAAGTTCTTTCAACAGAGCCAGTTCTTTATCATCCAGCGAGCAGGTGGGAGCTACTACAATTGATTCGCCGGTATGAATACCCAGCGGATCGAAGTTTTCCATGCTGGCTACTGTGAAGCAATGGTCGTTAGCGTCACGGATCACTTCAAATTCGATTTCTTTCCAGCCTTTCAAAGACTCTTCTACCAGAATTTGTTTGGAAAAAGCAAATGAGCTCTCTGCCAATTTCAGGAATTCTTCTTCATTGGCACAGATACCGCTACCAAGACCACCCAGTGCATAAGCAGAACGCACCATGACAGGATAACCAATTCTGCGTGCAGCAGCAATGGCATCTTCCATGTTTTCTACTGCCTGGCTGACCGGAGTCTTCATTTCTATCTCGTCCAGCTTCTTCACAAACAGGTCACGGTCTTCTGTATACATGATAGCTTCTACCGAAGTTCCGAGCACCTTTACTCCGTATTTATCAAGAACACCTTGTGTGTAAAGTTCAGCACCACAGTTCAATGCAGTCTGTCCGCCGAATGCCAAAAGGATACCATCGGGACGTTCTTTCTTGATAATTTCTTCTACGAAATAAGTATTCACGGGAAGGAAATACACTTTATCGGCAATACCTTCAGAAGTCTGAATGGTTGCGATGTTCGGGTTTACCAATACTGAGCTGATACCTTCTTCTTTCAAAGCTTTCAGTGCTTGTGAGCCTGAGTAGTCGAACTCTCCGGCTTGTCCGATTTTGAGTGCTCCAGAACCCAAAACGAGAACTTTCTTGATTTCCTTTTCCATTTCTTTTGTTGTTATAATAAGTTGTTATTTCTAAGTTCGTTCATAAAAAAAATGCGTTACCCTCAAAAAAGGATTAACGCATTACCAAAGAACTAAAATATTGTTTTTGGAAATAAGAGAAGAAGACTTTCGTTTCGGGATGAAAAACATCCGAATGTAAATAATACTTGCTTCTAATTTCCTGTTGATTCATTGTTGACTTCAAAATTTGTGCAAAGTAACGACATATTTTGCACATGACAAAAAGATACGTTCACTTTTTTACTGAAATAATTTACCGTGTTAATGAAACAGTCGTTTTTCCATTGGCTTTTAATGATTACATTCTTATCTTAAGCAGGCACAAATCATGAAGTAACTGCATTTTGATGTTTCTTTCAGTTTTTATCCTTATCTTTGTCGCCATTATATAATAAGGTAATAAAATATGGGAAAAGAAAAAATCATATTGACGGGCGACCGTCCTACCGGAAGACTTCATATCGGTCACTATGTAGGTTCATTGAAACGCAGAGTTGACCTGCAAAACGCAGGTGATTATAGTAAGATGTTTATCTTCATTGCCGATTCACAGGCATTGACAGACAATATAGACAATCCGGAAAAGGTACGTCAGAATGTAATCGAAGTTGCTCTTGATTATCTGGCTTGTGGCATTGATCCGGCTAAAGCTACGATTTTCATCCAGTCGCAAATACCGGAACTATGCGAACTTAGTTTCTATTATATGGACCTTGTCAGCGTATCCCGCCTGCAACGTAACCCGACTGTGAAATCGGAAATCCAGATGCGTAACTTTGAAGCAAGTATTCCCGTAGGTTTCTTCACTTATCCCATCAGCCAGGCAGCAGACATTACAGCATTCCGCGCAACGACTGTCCCTGTGGGTGAAGACCAGGAACCGATGCTCGAACAGGCTCGCGAAATCGTTCGCCGTTTCAACTATATATATGGTGAGACATTAGTAGAACCGGAAATCCTGTTGCCGGACAATGCAGCTTGTCTGCGTCTTCCGGGAACTGACGGTAAAGCTAAAATGAGTAAATCGCTCGGAAACTGCATCTACCTTTCGGAAGAACCGGAAGAAATCCAAAAGAAAATCATGAGTATGTATACCGACCCGGGACATCTCCGCGTACAAGATCCGGGAAAGATTGAAGGTAATACCGTATTTACTTATCTCGATGCTTTCTGCCGCCCCGAACATTTCGAACGCTTCTTGCCAGACTATCCGAATCTGGCAGAACTGAAAGCGCATTATCAACGCGGCGGATTGGGTGACGTGAAAGTAAAACGTTTCCTAAATTCCATCATGCAGGAGACTTTGGAACCGATTCGCAATCGTCGCAAGGAGTTCAGCAAGGATATCCCTGCTATCTACGAGATGCTTCAGCAAGGCTGCGAAGTGGCAAGGGCTGCGGCTGCCGAGACTTTGGCTGACGTGAAGAAGGCGATGAAGATTAATTATTTTGATGATAAGGAATTAATCGAAGAGCAGGTGAAACGTTTCTCGCAAGAGTAAAAGATTTCGTCTGGGAATAAACATAATTATAAGGTAAAGGCTGCCCTTCTTTTGTAGAACAGGCAGCCTTTCTTATCGGATATTTTTCAAAGATTCAGTTTGTTTCTTCCTCGTCATTCTTGAACAACACATCCTTTAGTTTCTGATAAAGGAATGAAAGTATCAGCAATATCAATCCCAGAATGATAAATACAATAATCTTGCCAATGGTCGGCATAGCCCATAAATCATCAAAGACGAGTTTGAGCAGGACTAATCCGAAAGTCGCAAGGCTCACCATGCGGAGTAGTTTCTGATGCAGGCGCATGCCCAACCCCATTTGGACGAACCCGGCAATGCTTAATGAGAGTGACAGCCCGGCACTGAAATCGTCCACTCCTACTTGCCAAAGGAAAGAGCGTACCATTGTCAGCCAAAGGAGCGTGGCAAGAATATTCAGATATACGGTGAAACGGGATTTTATGCCGATTGATGTATAGTACATACGTGCTACATAATACAAATTCGCTATTACGAACACAGCTGTCAGCCATGGTAGTACAACAGGAGGGGAAGTCCATATTCTCTGGTCGCCCCATATATTTATAATATATACAAGTACGTTTGCCCCGATAGTCAAGATATAAGAAGTGAGATGTTTCGTTATCGGGAATCGTTTTCTGAAAGCATAGCAAACACTCGAAATGGATATGGCTGTAAACAAGAACATAACTCCGCTTCTCGTCGCCCCTTCAAAATACAAATTGAATTCCATCATAAATGTATAATAAAGTATGATTACGGAGACGATAAGCATAAAAGGATTCCAGAAGCTGTATTTCAACCGGCGTGCCGTAGAGAAGAAGCAAATGCTCCTGTCGCTAATCCCACAAACAAAGAGGTGGCAAATGAACTATTCAGAAAAATTGTATCCAAGGAATGATGTTCAAACATCACACTATACACATCCATCAAGTAAGAAACGAAAGTGAGTCCTACCAGAACTTTAGCCGCATACTCATATACTCTAATTTTCGACTTAACATAGAGCCACAACAGCAATACCATTTCCGATGCCCAAAGCAAGGTTATATAGTTTCCGTCCAGTTGAATCGGAATAGTGATAGAGACAAATGTCAATACAAGTCCCAGTGTGGTATGAACCAGAAATTTATACTCTTTGCGGTTCTTCCAGAGCCAAAGCACTAATCCTAAATTAACGAGTGCGATAAACAGGCTCAACAAGCCGCTTGCTTTGAAAGATAATCCCATATTCCGCAAGAATAAGGCTCCTGAAAGCAAATAGATAAAATTATTCGTTATAATGACGAATACTAATCCCCGGCTCATCGTCCGCATATTCTCTCCACGAAGGATAGAGAACACCGGAAGTAGAAAGATAAAATAGAACAGAGTAGCAAACCAAAACAGATGGTTCGAAATAACCGTAGAACCGGAGGTATAGTTAAACAAAAGAAAGATTCCCATTATCAGGCAAGTGAAGACAAATGAAATCATTGGAAGTTCACTCCACTTTTTATAAATGGAAAGTCCGAACATACCCAAGTTTAATATGCTCACGTAAGTAAACAGTACCAAATAACTTCCTTCCCCGCTACTCACTATGAATGGTGCAAGGAATCCTCCTACAAGAGAAATGATAGCCAACTCACGCCGATTATATACCACAGACAGAATAGACATAAACACTGTGACACCAATCAGAATGATAAAGGCCATAGTCTGCGAGAAAATATGATAATAATGGAAAGCAATGGCAACTGTAAGATAGAACACAGCGAAAGCACCACCCGCAAGCAGCGAACTGAAGGTTCGGTATTTCTTTTGCAACCGTTCGGCAACAGCCAGCAATACAGCTCCCGTCAAGAAACCAAGCACGGTACGGAAGGTTTCATTAATCCAGTTTTTATCAATGGCATACTTTACAAAGAAACCTACACCAATTACAAATATAAGGATACCAATCTTCCCGAAAAGGTTCTCACCGATGAATTTTTCATAGTTCACCTGCTTCTTTTGTTTCGGAACAGTCGGTGCAACCGGAACAACCGGAGTAGCCGGAGTAACCGGTACAACTGGCACAGTCGAAGATTCAGCGGATTCCTTCCGAACAGCCTCTACACAAACTTCCTCCATTCTTGTTTCAAGCGTCTTTTCAGGCGTCTTTTCCAATGTCTCACGGACAACTGCTTCAACAACCGGTTCGTGTTTTTCCTGAACAGCCTCTTCTCGTTGTCCGGTCTTTACTGCCTTAACATGCTCTGCCACTTGAGGCATCACAGGAATATCTTTTATTTCTTTTTCTGATATTTCCTCTTTCGGCTTGGAGGCTTCAGCAACAGAATTTTGCTGAACCTTGAGATAATCTTCCATCCATTTCTTCATCTCATTCAACTCTTTCTCTATTTTTCCGAAGCGATTGTCCAACCTACTCAATAAAATAAATAACATAACTAAAACGAGTAGTGCATATACGGTATTAAAGTCGTCCATAATATTCCAGATTTGAGTTCTATATCACAAATATAGATAATTATTAATAGCTCCAACCAATTGTTATTAAATTATTTGGATTATCCCAATAATGCAATTTTACATCAATTGCATAAATCAGGATACAAATCCTCTAAATCAGGAAAAAAATCTCCTCATTTTATAAAAAAGAATAGAGCTTACAAATTCCAAACAATTATACGGCTTTTATTCTTCTTTTTCCTATCTTTGCCACAATATCAATAAAAATCACACAAATTATTCACTTAAACACAAGAAGCATGAAGCACCTTAAATTTCTATTTGCACTTGGCGGCATTCTTTTCTTATCTTGCCAAACAGTATCCGCACGTGGTTTAAAAATCCCTTTCGGCGACCGCGAAGTATTAACCAAAGTAGCAGATTTGCCTGATACCGAAGAGTACCAAACAGACGATGGAAACTACATTGATCTGGCAACTTTCCATCAGGAGTTCAACATCGCTTACCTTCTCCCTCTATATATAGAGAAAGAGCCTCGCCTGGTCGGCTATTGCGAAAAGGAAGACACTTACTATGAACTGACGGAAGAACAACTGGCTACCATCCTAAAAGAAAATAATTTGGATGGAGAGAAGTTGAACAAGGTCGGTTTCTATTCCCGTTATGGCGGTAAAGCTGTCGGACTTCTTATAATTGCCCTTATCATTTGGGGATGTATTCCTGGAAAAAAGAAAGAAGTGAAACCCGTGGAAGTATAAAACAAACCATTATTAATAACATTAAAAAGTACAAACTATGTCTATTTACACCTTTATTCCGGTCATTTTCATTGTTCTATATCTAGGATACTGGTTTTACATGAAAAACAAAAACTCGCAACAAGCACAAGTAGTGAACAACACCGATTTCAAAGCTGAATTTGCAAATGCAGAACAGTATAAAAAACTCTGCTTAAACTCTGATTTATCTTTCCTGAAAGAAGCTATGGGAGAAGAAAAAATTGACGCTTTCAACTATGCCAGCAATGAGTATGGTGTAGCATCCGCACTCAAAGACGGAATGAAAGATAAGCTGAAAGGAATGGCCACTTTAGGAACTGTACGTTTCAATACCGTACAAACTCCCAAATATCTGGTATTGAGCGGAGACAATCTGCACCTATTCGATACAGACACAGATGGAGAAATCGACAATCATTTTGTATTCAATCAGGCGCGTCTTGAAAATTCCCGTCTCATCGCAATTCCTATGGAGGGACAAGTACAAGCACAGGCACAAGCCAGAGGAAACAACGTGAAAGCATACAAACTTTCATTGCAAACCGACGAGAAACCTGTTGAACTCATTATCTACTCCTGTCTGATATTTACAAATATCCCGGAGATTCCGACAGATCCACAAGAAACAATACAGGATATTATCATTGGCAATGACTTCTTGAAACAATTGGGCGACAAATATCCTAATTTGAAAGTCTCATTGCCGATATTTAGCTAAAGAAGGACATATACTTAGAAAAAATAACAGTGGAAGGTTAGCTAGTTACCAAACATTATGCGTCCTGCGTCCCGGCGGATTTGCAATCCGCCGTTCTCCGAGTATCAGGATTTATAATCCGCAATACACCTATACTTTAATATATAGTTCGGATTGAAAATCCTGATGCTCAAAACAATCGGATTACAAATCCGATTGAACGGACAAAAAGATGAATAAATATTACTAACATGAAAATTAAGCACCTAAACGGTGCATATTTCCGTGCCATTAGCAGCAAAGAAATAATAAAAATGAGAAAGGAAAAAGCATTTTTTATAAATGGACGAGAAAATGAGGTTCTTCTTAACGATTGGGAAACTTCTGATGGATGTATAGCCACTGATAGAATAACAGTGGATGGCTTACCTGTTGGATATATGTATCGTGAAAAACCGGAAGAAGGCGATCCGTTTGAAAGATATGATAGCGGGTGGCGATTTACAGCTGGAGATGAGAGTGACGAATATATGCAAACCGCTCAAAATAGTGGTATCTATAAGCTAAATACTATCTGCCAATACGATCCCGACATAATACCGTTACTTCACGCTCCATATGGTACAGCCTATATCAGAAATGAGAATGGTGAGTTTCAAAAAGAACACTTTGAGCCATTAGAAGAATAGTGCTGGTAACAAGCGCATCAATCGCCTTTATGTGCCGGCCCCAGGATTTTATGGAAAGTCCAGAGATTATCAGCCTGTCAAATAAACTAAAATAAAATATCAGAGGAGATACCCCAAAATAACAGATATAAAAAAGGCGGCTGAAAGCATGAACCTCTCTTTTCAGGGTTCGCTTTCAGCCGCTTTTCCTTTCCAGCAAGCGATTACAGAGAATCGCTGAATGCTGAAATCGCTTTTTTACTTTTTATTACTGTGCAGATTCTACCAATACTACACGGTTCAGAATCGGTTGACCGAATTTGTCAACCCCACCACCGGCTGCAACTTTCAGTCTATCGGCAGAGATGCCATACTTCTTAACCAACAAGTCTTTAACAACCTGTGCACGTTCCAAACTTAACTTCTGATTGAAAGCAGGAGTACCGGTTGCAGAGTCAGCATATCCGTTGATTGTGTATGTAGCATTCGGAGATTCTTTTATCTTGCTGGCAAGATATGACAAGTTCATTTCTTCTTGCGGAGATAATTTATCAGAACCGATCTTGAAGAATACGGTACGCGGAGCAATGTTAGTATCTGTGATAACAACTTCTTCAGTATCTTCTACTTCTACCGGTTGTTGTGCATTTGCCAACTGCTGTTGCAATTGCATATTAGCTGCTGCCATTGCATTCATCTGATTACGCATCTGATTCAATTCGAGTTCAGAGATAATCTGTGGAGTAGGACGTTGGAATCCGCGGGTAGGGAAGTAATAAGTCACACCGAGGGTAGCACCTAAGATACCGTCATAATCGGGTTTACCTCCATGTTCTCCGTCAAACTTGCCTTCCAGACCTGTTGCACTCAACTCCAGATTCAAGTCAACAGCATTCGACAAACGGAAGCGGTTGATAATACCTGCATTGAAAGTAGCGGAGTTAGTGTGAGGACGAGAATAAGCATGAGCCCAACCGGCACCTATATAAGGGATAATTTCATATACGCGGTTCGGATTGTATCCACCGAAAAGTGCGTTCAGGTTAATCATCAAATCACCATGCAAGTTCATGTAGTCCCATCTTTGTTTGTAAGAACCGTCTTCTCTCGGGGCACCCACTACATAATTAGCAGTTTCGCTGGTAGTGAATCCTTTTGCCTGCAATCCGCTGTATTGCAAACGCAGCCCGAATCCCGGAGTTACCCATTTGCCGACAGACACGTTAAATGTAGGAGCAACACGGTCTCTGAATTTGCCGATATGGTCATTGTTTCCATATAGCACCTGGGCGCCGCCTCCTACAGAGAAGAACCAGTTACTCCAGAAAGGATTAGTTATTACTTGATATTTATCTTGTACCTGAATCACTTCGTATTCAGTTACAGTCATTGTCTGCTGCGCAGAAGCGACAGACGCAACGCCGGCAAATGCCAGCAACATCAGAATCTTTTTCATATACCTAATAGTTAAGTGGTTATTTAAATCTTTTTCTTTGTTGAACTATTTAAATAACACGAACTGAACTAAAAGGTTTTAGAAAAAGATGAAATTATTTGTTTTATTTGAATAATCTTTCGATGTCTTCCTCCTTGATTGTTGTCAAAACAGTTTTCCCATCAGGGGTGTAATTCGGTGAGGGACAGGCAAAAAGGTTGTCTACAAGGCTTACCATTTCTTCATTACTCAACACCTGTCCGTAAACAATAGCCGCCGCGCGAGCCAATGTTAATGCCAGAATACTTTGGATTTCTTCCTTGACGTCACTTCCTTTTTCCATCGCCGTATGCAGCATATTACGCACCAGTTCCACCGGATTCAGCCCTTCAATCCCCGAAGGAATACCATTAATGGCATAGCTACCGCCTCCCAAATTACTCAAATCGAAACCGACTGCAGACAAATCATCCATAATACTTTGCAGTACAGCAGCTTCCGAAGCCGGCAACTGTAAGATTTCCGGGAACAGGACGCCTTGTGATACCCCCTGTTTCTGTTGGATCTGTACCATATAACGATCAAAAAGCACCCGTATGTGTGCCCGATGCTGATCGATTAGCATCAGCCCGGATTTAACTGAAGTCAAAATAAACCGCCCTTTAAACTGCAAATGCTGATTTCCTTTCTCCATCACCGGTTCACTGGCATACAAAGTAGAAGAAGCGGCAGAGGTGACCGTCTCCATCTTTTCTTCAACGAAAGCGGGTTCGCCGCCAATAGAAGAGTCTTCCCAATCCATTTCGGGTTCCGGTTGCGGGTTATTCATCTTACTGGCTTTCGTCAGCCCCCCGTACAAATCTTCCCATTCCACTTTCGAACGGCTGTACGATCCGCCACCACCGCCACCAGCAGAAACTTTAAACGGATTATAATCTGTATTATAATGTATCTTCGGAGGCTCGGAAGATATTTTCTCCTCAAATGCCGGAATGTCAGGCATATCTTCCGTATCAAAGTCGATGGAAGGGATCGCACTGAATTTACCCAGCGACTCCTTCACGGATGCCGAAAGTATCTGCCAGATGGCCTGTTCATTTTCAAACTTGATTTCAGTCTTTGTCGGATGGATATTCACGTCAATATTAGCCGGATCTACATCGAAATAGATAAAGTAGGAAATCTGTTCACCGGTGGGAATCAACTGTTCATAAGCCTCCATAACCGCCTTATGAAAATAAGGATGACGCATATAACGCCCGTTGACAAAGAAATACTGATGTGCCCCTTTCTTACGGGCAGTCTCCGGCTTGGCTACGTATCCGGAGATTTTCACCATGGTAGTATTGACCTCTATATTCAGTAACTGCTGATTGAGCTTCTTACCGAAAATAGCAAGGATACGTTGACGTAATTGTGATACCGGAAGATTGAATAACTCCGAATCATTACTATAAAGCGAAAAGGCAACCTCCGGATGCACCAAAGCGATCCGTTCAAATTCGGCAAGGATGTTACTCAATTCCGTTGAATTAGCCTTTAGAAATTTACGACGGGCAGGTACATTAAAGAATAGATTCTTTACAGAGAAGTTACTTCCTTTAGAACAGGACACAGCCTCTTGGCTTTCCACTTGAGAGCCTGCAATCACCAGCTTCGTGCCCAATTCTTCCGATTCCGGACGTGTCTTTAACTCTACCTGTGCCACAGCAGCGATGGAAGCCAATGCCTCTCCGCGAAATCCCATTGTACGCAAAGCAAACAGATCCGCCGCTTGACGTATCTTGGAAGTGGCATGTCGCTCAAAAGAAAGACGGGCATCCGTTTCGGACATTCCTTTTCCATCATCAATCACCTGAATGCTGGTTTTACCTGCATCAGTCACCAATACATGTATATTTTGTGCATCTGCATCAATCGCATTCTCCACTAGCTCCTTGATGACAGACGCGGGACGTTGTATCACTTCACCGGCAGCAATCTGGTTAGCTACCGAATCAGGTAACAAATGAATTATATCGCTCATTCTTCGTAAATTAATAATTAAAAGTTCCAGCTTCCTGTCGCCAAATAATGCCACAGATAAAGAAGGAAAGCAATGATTATCAGTATGATTCCGAAAGAGACCGGTTTGCGGCCACTCGCTTTTCTTCTTTTCAAATGCGTAGTACCTTCGATGAACTTACCGCGAATATCCTCCGGATTAAATTCCTTTTCCGGAAGCATCCCCAAGTCACGTTTGGCGTTCTCCTCCATCTTTGCGAGCTTTTCTTTCCGCTCGTCTACATAAATGTATTGATGATTAAAGCCACGGGGCTTTCTCATTGAGTTAAACATTCCCATACTACTTCATATTTATTAAGTTTCGCTTTTCTGTTTTGGGTCGCCGGTCGGTGGTCGGTTTCAGTGTATCGCCCGCACGCTTACCCCGCCAGTTAAAGATATCATCCTTATTCAGCGGACGGACATAGTCGAACCAGGCAAAGGTGGGAAGACGCAATTTATCAGGCGGTATCTGGTCCATCGGATACATCGTTCCGTTGGATTTACCGATAAACAGTCCTTTTTCCATCTTCTTATCCTTCATATAAAGATGAAGCACACTACCTTCCAGACAATTAAATCCGGTCATCGTACTGTCTTTTTCTTCCGGATAGAAAGCGGTCAACACATTACCAATCACTTCAATATGACGCATATCTCCATTGATGAAATAGGCTTTCATCTCTTTGCCGGACACTTGGTTATAATGAATAGAATCTTTCATTTCCACCGTCAACGCCTGGTTGATGATGTGCGCCCAGTCAATCGTGCTGTCATTCATATAAATCTTGATCTGCTCGCCAAGTAGTTGCTGCCCTTCATTCCAAAGAATAGGGTCGGTATACATGGTCATACAGGAATCCTTCGAATTATAGACCAGTGAGTCACATACTCCCTGAACATCCGTACGATACATACGTACCTTGTGGTAAGCCTTCATCAACCGGAAAACGGAATCGGTATTCAGGTTGTAAGACACCAACTGCAATGTATCGCCATGCATAAAAAGACTGTCAGGCCCTTGCGAGTAGTCGATTGCCACCGCACGTTTCGTCGCAAACGCGGAGTCCGTCAATTCATTATAGAAACAATAATCGCCCGTCAGCATATTCTTATTGATGGAGTCTGTCATCTTCACATTATCGAATGCTTCTCCGTAACCGATTATCCGGTCATAGAACAGACTGTCGCCTACAAGTTTCTTCCCCTGATTGGTCAGGACCGAACGGTCCAACAATTCCGCTTGTTCGGTCAATGTGTTATAGAATCCCCGTTCCGAATAGATATGATTATTATCACTGACAATATTGGAAGGTCCGAGAATTACTGCTATTTTGTTTTCGGTATTATACCTCAATGTATCGGAGGTCAACACAAACTTAGGGTTCACCAACTTCACATCATGGTTGAATACCGACTGTTTTGTTGCAGGGCTATATTCGCCCCAATCGGAGGTCAGTACATTCTCTTCATCCATCAAAGTTCCCCCTTCGAAATAATATCCGAGATCGTAGAGACGGTCGTAGTTCAAGCTGTCCGTCAGCAGGGTCGTGTTCCGGTTAATCATCTTCACATTTTCACGAAGTTGCGCAATTTGCGTCATTCCGTCATAATAAAGATAATCACCATAAATGAACAAGGTGTCTCCCTGTTCCATACGCACATTGCTGAAGGCTTCTACGGAGTTGGTTTTCTCAAAAATCAGTGCACTGTCACAGTACATATACATACTGTCATGGCGCAACTTCACGTTACCAATCAACACCTGCACATCCGGACGTGCCAGCTTATCCGCCTGTCCTTCGTCAGCATGGAGCAAGTAAACTTTGGTCTTTTTATTCTCCGGTTGCTTCTTGTTGTCCGATTGTTTCTTATTACCCGCCGGCGTTTTGGTTTTGGGAGCCGTCTTAGACGTATCCGCAGTCGATTTTGTCGAAGCCCCTGCCGTGGGTTTCTGTCCCGTCGGCCTCACTTGTGCCACAAGACATACACCAAACAGGCATAGAAAGCCTATAAGGAGCCATCTATGCCTGTCTTGTTGTTTATTTTTCTTATTCTTTTTCAGCATATAAAGTCAAAGCAAGGTTATATCAGTCATTCTTGACCCAACCCGGATACTTGAAGTCACACTTCTGCCAGTTTTCGTTGATGCGTACATAAGTGTGTTTTTGCTTGTTCAGAATCCATTTCTGCAACACCTCTTCGCGACGCTTATCCATTACGATTTCTTTCAGATCCTGATAGTCTTCCGCGATGGTTGCTTTATGACCATTGATTTTAGTTTTCAATTTCACGATAGCGCATACTTCTTTTCCATCTTTCTCATTAATCATTGTAAAAGCTTTGGAAATCTCGCCAACATTCATCTTATCCACTACCTTAGCAACGTCTTGAGGAAGATCCTGCATCTGGAACTTAGAAGTAGTGATACCTGAATGTTCATTGATGTTCACCATGATACCGTGATTGTTGCGGGTATCCTTATCTTGTGAGATAACGGCAGCGGCATCATCAAATGTGAATTTGTTAGCACGAATATCATCTGCAATAGAATCCAGACGGGCACAAGCCTCGGTCAGTTCTTTTTCCGAGACTTTCGGACGCAACAGGATATGGCGGGTATTAACACGGTCACCACGCTTCTCAATCAACTGGATAATATGGAAACCAAATTCCGATTCTACAATTTTGGAAACTTTCTTCGGGTCCTGCAAGCTGAATGCCACATTCGCATAAGCGGGGTCCATCATACCACGTCCCATAAATCCACATTCACCACCTTTAATGGCAGAAGCCTTATCTTCAGAATACAAACGGGCCAATGTAGAGAAGTCGATTTCTCCTTTTGTCACACGATCCGTATAATCACGCAGTGTCCTCTTTACATCCTCGATTTCCGAAACGGGTATTTTGGGTTGCAAAGTAATAATCTGCACTTCCACCTGTGTAGGAATGTAAGGGATACTATCCTGTGGAAGATCTTTGAAGTAACGGCGTACTTCTGCCGGAGTCACTTTGATATCTCCTGCCAGTTTCTGCTGCATCTTCTGAACCGTCAATCCGTCACGTGCATTATCACGCAAAGTTTCACGAATCTGGGTGGATGTTTTATTGAAATACTCCTCCATTTTCTCTCTGGAACCGATCTGCTGGATGTACATATTGGTCATCATATCCACACGCTGGATGATTTCCGCTTCGGAAACCTCGATACTGTCCAACTTTGCCTGATGCAGGAATAACTTCTGCACAGCAATCTCTTCAGGAATTACACAATAAGGATCGCCTTCGAATCTGCGTCCATTATACAAGGCATCCATACGGGCCTCTTCTACATCTGATTTTAAAATAGCTTCGTCACCTACTACCCAAACTACTTCATCAACCACATTATCTTGTGCATAGGTTGCCACATTAGCAAATATTGCCAGGACAAGGGTAACAACAAATCTAAAGTTCACAAACTTCTTCATTCTTTGTATTTAATAATTATATATAATCTTCTTCTTACTTACCGCCTGCTGATACAAGTCGTTCTTTACCTGTTCCATAAAGCTCACCCGTTTCTGATTTACCAGTAAGTCTTTCACTTCCGAGCGGGCAAATTCATACGGTTTCTCCTCACCAACTCCGCGATAATCGCTCACATTCAGGAAATAATAATAAGCCGTATCTTTCAATTCTACCTGACGGTGTTTGTTTACGTACTCTTCCGGTGCCTCTACTTTCAACGGAATCATGTCCAGGACATCGGTCACGGACACCCATTTATCATAGAAATATTCATATTTCACCGCATTCTGCAAACTATATTTTTCCAGGCTCTCGATAGCATCCTGTTTTTCCGACTTATACCATCTGCGCACATTGTTCAACTGGGGAGCTGTCAACGGCACTTTAATAAACAATCCCTTAATCAACGGACTTTCCAGTTTAAACAATTCCTTGTTTTTGCCATAATACTCTGCTATCTCATGTTCGGAAATATCATTCGTCAACTTCTGGCTAATCAACTCCTGCTGATAAGTATGCATTATCAACGCTTTCCGATAATTCTCCACCAGCTTGTCTACATCCACATTATCGGGGATATTGTTCGCAGCTTTCTCATACAATAAAATCTCTTCCGCCCAACTACGAATATAGTGCTCGGTGAAGAGAATGCTATCATCTTTTGACAATCCGACCGGAAGCACGGACATCAAATCTTCTTTATATAAAAAATTACCGTCCACCTCTACCAAAGGAGTCTTTCCTTTGTGGTCGTGCTGTTCCTTGCACGCTCCACAACCAAGAAGGGTAATCAGTAAGAGGACTAATATTCGCATCGGCAACTAAAATCTACTTATTTAAGGTACGAAGATAGTGAATAATCGGTTACATCAGTTATTATTAACTGTTTTTAAAACCTCTTGGTTTATTTCAACCTTACCGGACTCACTCAATTCCCGCATCCAGCACGTGTCAAGATAGCTTCGATAATCCTTTCGAACCCGATCAATTACTTCCCGATAATCATCCGGACCTTTCATTTTTTCGCCTACTACAATAGTAAAAGGATAAGACATCAAAGGATCAAAATCACCCTTCTTAAAAACCAGTTTATCTATATATTTATTGTCTCCGTCGGCAAAAATTCCTTGTTCAACTTGTATCTTTTCCTCCCCGGATGTATTAAAAGTTTGCCGAAGCTTGTCCGCCCACTCTTTTTCCGGCACTTTCTTCAGCATTTTTTTGGCTTGCTTTGCCGTCTTTTTATCAACGCAATGAAGCACGACTCCTCTATACCGGGGGCTCTCCCACCGATAATCCGACGAATGAAATTTAAAATAAGTAGCCAATCCCGCCCGGTCATTAGCTGCGGGCAAATCTATTTTCTGACGTGTTATCTCTTCCACCAAATAGTTTTCATCAGATTCCCGCAAGGCATAAGGAATTTCCGGATGCTTTTTTTCGATATTCCGGCTTTCATAATCCAGCAATGACTTAGCTATAAATCCTTCCAACTGCCGTTTGACAGCTTGAGGATGAGAAGAGGCAAAATGCGTGAACATAGTTCCGGTGTATGCTTGTCCGTCAATCGTAAACAGGGTTTGTTCTGTACGGCCTTTCGCCAGCAGTTCTTCCATTGCCGCCTGATTGGGAGCATACCGCCATGCTTTTTTCAAGCGTTCGAGCACCGCGCCTGTACCTTTGTCCAAAATCTCCTTGCGCCGTAACCGTTCCATTAACCTGGCACTGACATTTTCGTAAGCAGCTGTTTCCTCCCGATCCATCACTTTCAAGATATGAATCCCTTCAGGAGTGAAAAAGGGCTGCGATGCCATACCTTTTGCCAGAGAGAAAGCAACATTCTCAAACTCGCTCGTTGTTTCCAGACATTCGATCCATCTACTTTGCTTATCATCCGAGTATATTTCGACCAAACGGTTAAAGTTCAAATCCGGCTGATTCTGTATCATCCGGTATATAGAATCCATCCGCGTTTTTTCTTCTTCTAAATGCCGGGAAGTGATTGTCTGTGGCAAACGTTTGAAAATCTGCATCACCTGTACCCTGCCGCTACGTGCTTTCAACCCCATCTTCTGATAGATAGCACGGGCACAACTATCCATCACTTGCCTGTCTATCAGATAAGATTCCACCAACTCGGTCCGGCATTTCTCCTGTTGTTTACGAAAAATAGAGGTCGTATCAAGTCCGGCAGCCCTGGCTGCTTCCACTTTCAACTTCGATTGAGCGAAAAGTGCCGCATACTCTTTGGACGAAAGTCTGGCATTTGAACGTTCCGCATAACGGCGGTATGCATATTCAAATTCCGAACGGAGTATCTCTCTTCCGTTAACACGCATCAATACCGGATCTTCCTGTGCAAAGACCGCGACTACAAAGAGAGAAATACATCCCAACAACAGGCTTCTTTTCATCATCAACTTTTATTTTTCAAACAACAAACGGTGAGCAGTGAACACCCTGCTGATTATACAGCCTGTTCACCGTTCACCGTTAATAGTTCACCGTATCTATCTATTATTCCGGACGGCTATAGTTAGGCGATTCACTGGTAATCGTCACGTCGTGCGGATGACTTTCCATTACACCTGCATTGGTAATGCGGGTAAACTTAGCGTCATGAAGTTTCTCAATGTTAGCAGCGCCACAGTATCCCATACCTGCACGCAAACCACCAGTCAGCTGATACACAACTTCGAAAAGCGTACCTTTATAAGGAACACGGGCAGCGATTCCTTCGGGAACAAGCTTCTTCACATCAGCAGTTCCACTCTGGAAGTAGCGGTCTTTCGAACCGTTCTCCATTGCTTCCAATGAACCCATACCACGATAGGATTTGAATTTACGACCATTAAAGATAATAGTGTCACCCGGAGATTCTTCTGTTCCGGCAACCAATGATCCGATCATTACGCAATATCCTCCGGCAGCCAATGCTTTCACCACGTCGCCCGAATAACGCAAACCACCATCGGCAATCAAAGGAATACCTGTACCCTTCAACGCTTTTGCTACATCATAGACGGCTGACAACTGTGGAACACCTACACCGGCAACCACACGAGTTGTACAGATAGAACCCGGACCGATACCTACTTTCACAGCATCCGCACCAGCTTCCACCAAAGCTTTGGCAGCTTCTCCGGTAGCAATGTTACCTACCACAATATCAATATTCGGGAAGCGTTTCTTTGCTTCTTTCAGTTTTTCAATCACAAACTTAGAGTGTCCGTGAGCTGTATCAATCACGATTGCATCTGCACCGGCATCCACCAATGCCTGCATACGATCCAGCGTATCGGCAGTAACACCTACACCGGCAGCTACACGCAGACGACCTTTGGCATCTTTGCAAGCCATCGGTTTATCTTTTGCTTTTGTAATATCTTTATAAGTGACAAGACCGATCAACTTTCCGTCCATTCCGACAATCGGAAGTTTCTCAATCTTATGTTTCTGAAGAATCTGTGCAGCAGATTCCAAGTCAGTAGACTGGTTAGTAGTCACCAATCTTTCTTTCGGAGTCATGACAAGATCAATATGTTTTGCCATGTCTCTTTCGAAACGCAAATCTCTGTTGGTAACAATACCCACCAAATAACCTTCATCATCTACCACAGGGATACCACCGATTTTATATTCCGCCATGATGTCCAGTGCATCCTGAACAGTAGAACCTCTTTTGATCGTTACAGGGTCATAAATCATACCATTTTCGGCACGCTTTACGATAGCAACTTGTCTTGCCTGTTCTTCGATAGACATATTTTTGTGAATCACACCGATACCACCTTCACGAGCAATGGCAATAGCCATTTTCGCTTCGGTAACCGTATCCATGGCAGCCGTCACAAAAGGAATTTTTAACTCAATGTTTTTTGAAAACTTAGTCGAGAGATCGACAGTGCGCGGTAAAACTTCAGAATAAGCGGGGATCAACAATACGTCGTCGTAAGTCAACCCATCCATTACAATCTTATCAGCAATAAATGACATAGGGCTATGCGTTTAAAAATTATTGCGTGCAAATATACGGTTTTTATTCAAAACCGCATACCTGCACGCCTATTTTTTTCGCTTTTTTAATTAGCCATTTCAGAGATGAACTTAATACGTACCAAACGAACTTCCTCTTCCGTGAAGTCATCGCCTAATTCGTCAAGCGCATCATCAATCTTATCAGTGGTAGATTCCTTGAAATAATCGTAGATATCAAGCATATGATCTTCATCCATGATTTCTTCCAGGAAGTAATCTATATTCAGTTTGGTTCCCGAATAAACGATCGCTTCTACCTCGTCCAACAGTTCACCAAATTCAATCCCTTTGGAAAGAGCGATATCATCTAACGCCACTTTACGGTCGATAGCCTGAATAATAGCTACCTTCATCTTAGATTTATTGGCAACCGTACGTACCCGCAGGTCTTCCGGACGTTCTATCTCATTCTCTTCACAGTGGCGTTTGATTAATTTACAGAACTCTTCACCATAACGTTTTGCTTTTCCGGCACCTACGCCAGGTATATTCTGCAACTCGTCCAATGTCACCGGATAAATGGTAGCCATTGCTTCCAAAGACGGGTCCTGGAAGATCACATAAGGCGGCACTTCCAGTTTCTTCGAGAGTTTCTTCCGCAAGTCCTTCAACATGGAATAAAGAGCCGGGTCTACTGCACAGGAGCCACCGCCGCGTGCCGGAACTTCTTCTTCCGTCTCTTCGAAATCGTTGTCCTCGGTAATCTTGAATGACTTCGGTCTCTTCAGGAACTTATGTCCTTCCTCCGTCACTTTCAGGAGTCCGTAATGCTCCACATCTTTGCTCAAGTAACCTGCAATCAGCGCCTGACGAATCACTGCGTTCCATGTCTTATCCTCTTCACCCATACCGGAGCCGAAGACTTCGAGGTCTTCATGCAAATGCGCCTGTACTTCGGAAGTTTCTTTACCTTGTAGTATGTCTATAATATAATCTGCCTTAAAATTTTCTTTCACCGCGATAATCGCTTCAATCACGGCACACAATAACTCTTGAGCCTCCACTTGTTTTTTAGGGTTTAAACAGTTGTCACAATTTCCACAATTTTCTTCCGTATATTCTTCACCGAAATAATGCAGCAACGTCTTGCGTCGGCATACGGAAGATTCGGCATAAGCAGCGGTTTCCAACAGAAGCTGCTTGCCAATTTCCTGCTCTGCCACAGGTTTTCCTTGCATGAACTTTTCCAGTTTCTGCAAGTCTTTATTTGTATAAAAGGTTATGCACTGACCTTCACCGCCATCTCTACCGGCGCGCCCGGTCTCCTGGTAATACCCTTCCAGACTCTTTGGAATATCGTAGTGAATCACGAACCTCACGTCCGGCTTGTCAATTCCCATACCGAAAGCGATAGTCGCTACAATAACGTCCACTTTTTCCATCAGGAAATCATCCTGATTCTTGGTCCTGGTCAACGAATCCATTCCAGCATGATAAGGACGCGCATTGATACCGTTTGCCTGCAGGATTTCAGCAAGTTCCTCCACTTTTTTCCGGCTAAGGCAATAGATAATGCCCGATTTCTCCGGATTGTTTTTGATAAACTTGATAATATCCCTGTCAATATTAGCGGTCTTCGCACGTACCTCATAATAAAGGTTCGGACGGTTGAACGAAGATTTGAAGACTTGAGCATCTACCATTCCCAGATTTTTCTGGATATCATGCTGCACCTTCGGTGTCGCCGTTGCGGTAAGCGCAATCAACGGAGCTTTACCTATTTCATTGATAATAGGGCGAATCCGCCGGTATTCCGGTCGAAAGTCATGGCCCCATTCAGAAATACAGTGAGCTTCATCCACTGCATAGAACGAAATCTTTACCGAACGCAAAAACTCTACGTTTTCTTCTTTCGTCAGCGACTCCGGCGCTACATATAGCAATTTTGTCTTTCCGGCAAGGATGTCCGACCTCACTTGGTCTATCGCGCCTTTATTTAATGAAGAATTGATAAAATGGGCGACGCCATCTTCTTCACTGAAATTGCGCATTGCATCCACTTGATTCTTCATCAACGCAATGAGCGGAGAAATTACGATTGCCGTACCTTCCATCAAGACCGAAGGTAGCTGATAGCATAAAGATTTCCCGCCACCGGTAGGCATCAGTACAAAGGTATCTTTACCATCGAGCAAGTTATTAATGATCGCTTCCTGGTTTCCCTTGAACTTATTAAATCCGAAATACTTTTTCAGTTCATCTGTTAAATTAATCTTCCCTGCCATCTTAACTAAGGTTGTTTTATTCAGTTCATGGTTTAACTTTAAGTATGTTCTCTTCTTCAAGAGAGCCAAACAAAGTTATAAACAACTTCGTAATTACCAAGCAAAATGCGACTAATATTTTCAAGAAAATACAGTTACGATCATTTTCTGTAGCCTTACTCTTTGATTTTAAGCGGTTTGTAGTCGTGCCATATTCGCTTTTTCCAGTTGCATCTTTGCATAATCCAGCGTCACCTTATACTCTTTTTTGTTCTCTGAAGGGATTTCAAACATGACATCCATCATAATTGTTTCCACAATAGAGCGCAATCCGCGGGCACCTAGCTTATATTCTACCGCCTTGTCGACGATATATTCGAAGACATCATCTTCAAATGTCAGCTTGATACCATCCATTTCAAACAGTTTGATGTACTGTTTGATGATTGAGTTTTTCGGTTCGGTAAGGATCGCACGAAGCGCATCCCGGTCCAGCGGATTCAAATAAGTCAACACCGGAAGACGTCCGATAATTTCGGGAATCAGTCCGAATGACTTCAAATCCTGTGGAGCGATGTACTGCATCATGTTATTCTTGTCTACCGTCGCTGTTTTCTGCGATGCCGTATAACCTACGACATGGGTGTTCAACCGTTGGGCGATCTTCTTCTCGATACCGTCGAACGCACCGCCGCAGATAAAGAGAATATTCTTGGTATTTACCGGAATCATCTTCTGGTCCGGATGTTTACGGCCTCCCTGGGGAGGTACGTTCACCACAGAACCTTCGAGCAATTTCAGTAATCCCTGCTGTACGCCTTCACCGCTCACGTCGCGAGTGATGGAAGGATTATCTCCTTTACGGGCAATTTTGTCGATCTCGTCGATAAACACGATACCCTGTTCAGCTTCAGGTACATTATAATCTGCCACCTGAAGCAAACGGGTTAAAATACTTTCGATATCTTCGCCCACATAACCGGCCTCCGTCAGCACTGTAGCGTCTACAATAGTAAACGGCACGTGCAGTAACTTAGCAATCGTGCGTGCGAGCAACGTTTTCCCGGTTCCGGTACTACCCACCATAATAATGTTCGACTTTTCAATCTCCACATCATCACCGCTGTCTTTTTGCAACAAACGTTTATAATGGTTATAGACCGATACGGAAAGGAAGCGTTTCGCATCATCCTGTCCGATCACATACTGGTCGAGGAATTTCTTGATTTCTACCGGTTTGGGCAGTTCTTTTAAGTTGAGCTTGGTAGCTCCTGCACTTTTCTTGCTTTCTCCCAATGCTTCCTGAGTAATCTCATAAGCCTGGGTAGCACAGCTGTCGCAAATGTAGCCGCTCATTCCCGTAATCAGGAATCCGACTTCATTCTCCGACCGTCCACAGAAGCTACATCTTTTCTTTGTTTTTGAATCAGCCATTTTTATTTCTTAATCAATACCTCATCAATCATACCGTACTCTTTCGCTTCCTGAGCTGTCATCCAGTAGTCGCGGTCAGAGTCCGCCCATACTTTATCGAAATCAGTATGCGAATGATCGGCGATGATCGTATAAAGTTCTTTCTTCAATTTCTGAATCTCACGAGCTGTGATTTCAATGTCCGATGCTTGTCCTTGCGCACCACCCATCGGTTGATGAATCATCACACGTGAGTGAGGCAATGCAGAACGTTTGCCTTCAGCACCGGCAACCAGCAATACGGCTGCCATTGAAGCTGCCATACCTGTACAGATGGTAGCAACATCGCTTGAAATAAACTGCATCGTATCATAAATGCCCAGTCCGGCATATACACTTCCGCCCGGAGAGTTGATATAGATAGAGATATCCTTACCCGGATCCACAGAATCCAGATACAACAACTGTGCCTGGAGCGTATTAGCTGTATAGTCATCAACTTGTGTACCAAGGAAAATGATGCGGTCCATCATCAAACGGGAGAAAACGTCGAGTTGAGTTACGTTCAACTGTCTTTCTTCCAGAATATAGGGATTCAAATACCCGGCCTGCGACTTAATCACATCATCCAATACCATGCCATTCATTCCTAAATGCTTGGTTGCGTATTTTCTAAAATCATCCATGTTAATTGTTCCTTTCTTATAAATTAAAAATAAACGTAAGTACAAAGAAACGAAAAAGAATACAGAGACACAAAAAAACACAGAGTTATAATTTTATAAAAACTCTGTGTTTCTGTGACTTTATATTTTATTCAACCGAATGATTACTCAAACATTTTATTGAATTCTTCGATCGAAACGTTCTTGTTTTCCAAAGTAACCTGTGCTTTCAGAGCAGCAGCAAGCTTCACTTCTACCACACGACTTACCAAATTATTGATAGTTTCTTTCTTCTTCAACATTTCCTGTGCATAGTTGTCAAGCACATCGTCAGGAATAGACAACATACCGTATTGAGCAAACTGTGCCTTTGTTGTTTCTCTAGCCATCTTCAGAACATCTTCCTGTTCTACTTTGATATCGTTTGCTTCAACCAACTGTTCCTTAATCAGGTGCCAAGTCAGTTCTTCAATGCTCTTATCATAGTTTTCAGCAACATATTCTTCTCCCTTTTCTTCGTTGTTCAGCAACATGATACGTTTCAGCAGGGCATCAGAGAATTCCAGTTTACCTACTTTTTCCATCATCACCTTGCGAATGTCGATCAGGAATTTATAATCGCTGTCAGCCACAAATCTAGCTGCGATTTCTTCTTTAATCTTAGCGCGGAATTCTTCTTCAGTCTTCACAACACCTTCGCCGAATGCCTGGTCGAATACTTCCTGAGTCAATTCACCCGGAACAAAACGAGTGATTTCTTCTACCTGGAAGCTGAAATCAGACTTCACGTCTTTTGCAATTTCCTTGTCAATCTTCAACAAAGAACCCAGTTCAGCAGCATGTCCGTCATAAGCCACATTCGGATTGAACACCAATACATCATTTACTTTTGCATTAGCAAAAATAGCTTTCTGATCGTCGTTCTTCATGTAAGCAGGCATCAATACTGCAGCTTCTACCTGGATACCACCTTCTTTTGTGTTGCCTTCTTCGTCCAACTGTGCCAGCAGACCTTTCAGCATATCATTATCTTCGTAAGCGTCTACCTTATCATACTTGCCAGTGCGTTGAGTATACATCTTCACCTGGTTGTCGATCATTTCGTCAGAAACTTCGATAGTATAATAATCTACTTTATCTTTAGCACTTACTTCTGCTTTAAATTCAGGTGCCAAAGCAATGTCGAATACGAAATCGAATTCTTCCATTGTATCGAAATCAATATTCTGTTGCTTTTCTTCGTTAGGCAACGGCTCGCCCAACATATTCACCTTATTTTCTTTAATATAATTGTAAACAGCTTCTTGCAGTGCCTTATTCACAACCTCTGCAATTACCGACTTACCATACATCTTTTTAATAAGACTTGTCGGAACCATACCTTTACGGAATCCCGGAATCTGTGCCTTCTGACGGAGTGACTTCAACTCTTTGTCTACTTTCTCCTGATAATCGGCTTTCTCAAGCTTTACAGTAAGCTCTGCGCTTACTTTGTCAATGTTTTGTAATGAAACGTTCATTCTGACAATTATTTATTTGATTTATACTTTGTTCTATACTCAAAGAGGGTGCAAAATTAGTGCTAATCTTTCAAATTTCAAAAGACATTGCAGATTTATTTCAGCAACGCCACCCATCTTTCACACATCTTTTATCGATATTTCACTGATATTCCATCTATAAACAAGATAAAATCACCATCAACACCCACCCCGCCAGGTTCCCCCGGCCTACTTTTTTTCTGATAATCCGCAAATTAACTTTCCAAAAAGATGGTTAATCCAAAAATTATTCTTTTCTTTGTTGCGGATTGATGGACCATTAGTTTCTCGATTTGATTACAAGGTTTTTACTTCCGTTACCAAAACGCATTTGTAAACTCTCTGTCGTTTTAATCTTTTTATTAGTAACCATCTATCCAGAGAGTTTTATTCATTTATTTATTTTTTATCATTTTCATTATGAACATTTATGTTGGAAACCTTAACTACCGTGTTAAGGAAGGAGATCTGCAACAAGTGATGGAAGATTACGGAGCAGTATCATCAGTTAAAGTTGTTATGGACCGTGAAACCGGTAAATCCAAAGGATTCGCTTTCATCGAAATGGAAGACGACGCTGCAGCTGCAAAAGCTATTGCTGAATTGAACGGAGCTGAATACATGGGCCGTACAATGGTAGTTAAAGAAGCTAGACCTAGAGCTTAATTGCCGACGCTAACATAGCTAAGAAAAAAAGAAACTTCTGTCACCCGATGACAGAAGTTTTTTTATTACCCTTCCATTCCCTGCACTTCCACGTCCTTCACCTTACGGAGCAAGTCGGAAGCAAAGATAAAGTTATTCAGTCGTTCATTAGTAGAAGTAAAGATATCATCTTTCGTACCTTCCCACTCTTTATGTCCCTCATAAATATAAATCACCTTCTCACCAATTCCCAATACAGAGTTCATATCATGCGTATTGATAATGGTCGTCATGTTATATTCCTGCGTAATATCATGAATCAGATCATCAATCACCAATGACGTTTTCGGGTCCAGCCCCGAGTTCGGCTCATCGCAAAACAGATATTGCGGATTCAAGGCAATCGCACGCGCAATAGCCACACGCTTCTGCATACCACCACTGATTTCTCCCGGAAACTTATCTTTCGCTTCCCCCAGATTCACACGATCCAGACAGAACATCGCCCGTTTAATCCGGTCACGCAAGATATCGTTGCTAAACATATTCAGTGGAAACATCACATTATCAAATACGGTCATAGAGTCAAAAAGAGCCGCACTCTGGAAAATCATTCCCATTTCCTTGCGAAGCATCTTCTTCTCCTTCTTCCCCATCAGCACAAGGTTACGTCCGTCATACAAGACTTCCCCTTTCTCCGGAGTTAACAATCCTACAATACATTTCATCAACACCGTCTTACCGGAACCACTCTGACCGATAATCAAGTTTGTCTTTCCATTTGCAAAGTCAGCATTAATATCACTCAATACTGTCTTGTCATCAAATGATTTATAAAGTCCTTTAATCTCAATCATCCCATCAAAAGTTTAGTTAATATCAAGTCTGAAAACAGAATTAATACACTGCTGGATACTACGGCATCCGTAGAAGCCTTTCCTACAGCAATCGAACCTCCCTCTACCGTGTATCCGAAGAAAGCGGACACACTTGCAATTATAAACGCAAAAAAGAGGGATTTGATGATACCCGCCCAGATAAACCATTCGTTAAACATATACTGCAAACCATATTCGAGATCGACAGCATTCATAACCCCGGCAAACCAACACGTGCAAAAGGCACCGATGATTCCGGCAAAGATACTAAACGTCACTAGAATAGGAATAACAGTCACCATCGCCGTAATCTTAGGCAAAATCAGGTAGTTCGCCGAATTGATACCCATAATTTCGAGCGCATCAATCTGTTGCGTCACCCGCATCGTTCCTAATTCCGAAGCGATATTCGACCCGACTTTTCCGGCAAGAATCAAACACATGATGGAAGAAGAAAATTCCAGCAACATAATTTCACGTGTCACATATCCCACTGTCCAGCGGGGCATCCATGGACTTTCGATATTCAACTTAATCTGGATGGTAATCACTGCGCCGATGAAAAACGAAATCAACAGCACAATACCGATGGAGTTCACACCTAGCTGCTCCAACTCGTTAAGGTATTGCCGGAAGAACATACGCATACGTTCGGGGCGGGAAAAAGTCCGACCCATCAGCATGAAATATCTCCCGACGGTTCTCAATGCTTTTATCATAACTCACACTATTTGTCTGCAAATGTACATTATTTCAGCTTATTTTTACTACATTTGCCGCAAAATAACTAGAATATGGAAGAAAGCAAGATGGTGCTCCGCACGGAAGACCTGGTTAAGAAGTACGGTAAACGAACCGTTGTAAGCCACGTTTCCATCAATGTGAAGCAAGGTGAGATTGTAGGTTTGCTGGGACCGAACGGTGCCGGTAAGACGACTTCATTCTATATGACTGTAGGGCTGATTACTCCTAATGAAGGACGTATTTTCCTCGATGACCTGGAGATTACCAAATATCCGGTTTACAAACGCGCACAAACGGGAATCGGCTACCTTGCACAGGAAGCTTCCGTTTTCCGCCAGATGAGCGTGGAAGATAATATCGCCTCTGTACTGGAAATGACCAACAAGCCCAAAGAATATCAAAAAGAGAAACTCGAAAGCCTGATTGCAGAGTTCCGTCTGCAAAAGGTACGCAAAAATAAAGGTAACCAGTTGTCGGGAGGTGAGCGCCGCCGTACAGAGATTGCCCGTTGTCTTGCCATCGACCCCAAATTCATCATGCTTGACGAACCTTTTGCCGGTGTCGACCCGATTGCCGTAGAAGATATCCAGCAAATTGTATGGAAACTGAAAGACAAGAATATCGGAATCCTGATTACCGACCACAACGTACAAGAAACGCTTAGTATCACAGACCGCGCCTATCTGCTGTTCGAAGGAAAGATCCTTTTCCAGGGAACACCGGAAGAATTATCGGAAAATCAGATTGTACGTGAAAAATACTTGAGTAACAGCTTCGTGTTACGCCGAAAAGATTTCCAGTTGGAAAAATAAGTCTACTACAAAGTAATACAAGATCTCACAGAGATATATTTATAAAAAGACACGGATTGTCTCTCTATATATTCTATATAATTGAGACAATCCGTGTCTTTTTTATTTATTTCTGTCGAATATAAATATTAACCGGAGTACCTGTCAGATTCCATTTCTCACGCATCTTATTTTCGAGGAAACGTTTATATGGCTCTTTCACATACTGCGGTAAGTTGGCGAAATACACAAATGAAGGCACCTGTGTATTCGGCAACTGTGTGATATATTTAATTTTGATATACTTACCTTTATTTGAAGGAGGCGGATAAGCCTCGATCAACGGAAGCATTTCTTCATTCAAACGTGCGGTCGGGATCTTTGTCGTCCGGTTCTCATACACACTACGTGCTTCTTCAAGCACTTTCAGAATACGTTGCTTAGTCAGTGCAGAAGCAAAGATGATCGGGAAATCGACAAACGGAGCAAAACGCGAGCGAACAGCTTCCTCAAACGCTTTCTGTACTTTCACAGATTTATCTTCCACCAAATCCCACTTATTTATAACAACTACCAGACCTTTCTGATTCTTCTGAATCAGAGAGAAGATATTCAAGTCCTGCCCCTCAACACCTCTTGTAGCATCCAACATCAGAATACAAACATCCGAACCTTCGATAGAACGAATCGAACGAACGACTGAATAATATTCCAAGTCTTCATTTACCTTGTTTTTCTTACGGATACCCGCTGTATCCACCAGGTAAAAATCAAATCCGAATTTATTGTAACGAGTATAGATAGAGTCGCGGGTAGTTCCGGCAATCTCTGTTACGATATTACGTTCTTCCCCAATAAATGCATTTACAATGGAAGACTTTCCGGCGTTCGGACGCCCTACCACAGCAAAACGGGGAATATCATCATCCAGGATTTCTGATGATTCTTTCTTGAAATTGCTGACAATCAAGTCCATCAAATCACCCGTACCACTTCCTGTCATGGCAGAAACGCAATACGGATCGCCCAATCCCAGTTTATAGAATTCGGGAGCGTTATATTGCAAATCGTGATTATCCGTTTTATTGGCAACCATAATCACCGGACTATTAGCGCGACGCAGAATAGCAGCTACCTGCATATCCAAGTCAGTCACTCCATTCATCACATCCACTACAAACAGAATGACATCCGCTTCTTCCACAGCCAATAATACCTGCTTACGGATTTCCTCTTCAAAGACATCATCCGAGTTGACCACCCATCCACCGGTGTCAACCACAGAGAATTCACGGCCCAGCCACTCAGACTTGCCATATTGTCTGTCGCGGGTTGTACCCGCTTCTTCATTCACAATAGCCTGACGAGTCTTCGTCAGACGGTTAAATAAGGTAGACTTGCCCACATTCGGGCGTCCTACAATTGCAACTAAATTACCCATAGTTCAATACCTTGTTTTTTCACGACTATCACAGTCTCATGAATACTCTTAATCTAACTGATAACCAAAATTGCGGAGTTCCTTATCCGAACTACGCCAATCCTTATCCACTTTCACATACGTTTCGAGGAAAATAGTCTTTCCAAAGAAACGTTCCAGTTCACGGCGAGCCTCGGTAGCCACCTTCTTCAACGCCTTTCCCTGTTTACCGATAATGATTCCTTTCTGCGAATCACGTTCCACGTTAATCACCGCCCGAATATGAATCTTCTTCGGTTCTTCCTTAAACTCTTCCACGACAACCTCCACCGAATAGGGAATCTCTTTATCGTAGTAGAGCAGAATCTTTTCCCGGATAATCTCATTCACGAAGAAACGGGCAGGCTTATCCGTCCACTGATCCTTTCCAAAATAAGGAGGAGAATCGGGCAGCAGTTCTTTGATCCGCTTCATCACATAGTCTACATTGAACTTTGATGTAGCAGAAATCGGAATAATTTCGGCTTGGGGAAGCAACTCTTTCCATTCTTCCACCAGCTTTACCAGTTTTTCCTGATCTGTAAGATCTATCTTATTGATGAGCAAGAGAACAGGCACCGTCATCTGACGCACCTTTTCCATAAACTCATTATTCTTATCCGGCGTCTCCACCACGTCCGTTACATAAAGCAAGATATCCGCATCCGTCAATGCCGAAGTAGAAAAATTCAGCATAGACTCCTGTAGCTTATAATTGGGCTTCAACACACCCGGAGTATCAGAAAAAACAATCTGCATCTCATCCGTATTATAGATTCCCATAATCCGGTGACGAGTAGTCTGTGCTTTGAAGGTAGCGATCGAAATACGTTCGCCCACCAAGACATTCATCAATGTCGACTTTCCGACATTCGGATTTCCTACGATGTTTACAAAACCTGCTTTATGCATTTCTCTTTATTTTATTGGTTGAGACAAAAAAACGCATCGAATCGAAATAGGATGCGTTTTTGAGTGTTATAATTCAGTAACTTACGTTACGATTCCTTCTTTCCATCATAACCCCATTTCACGTACACTGCACCCCAAGTAAATCCGGCACCGAATGCAGTGAAAATGATGTTATCGCCTTTCTTGAGTTTATCTTCATAATCCCAGATACACAGAGGAAGTGTAGCGGCACTCGTGTTACCGTAATGCTCAATATTTACCAACACTTTATCCATTGGCACATCCATACGGTGAGCCACAGCCTCGATAATACGGACATTCGCCTGATGCGGAACAATCCAGTTGATACTATCTTTCGTCAGACCATTCTTTTCTGCGATTGCAGCAGAGACATCCGACATGTTGGATACAGCATATTTAAATACTGTTCTTCCTTCCTGAAACAGATAGTGCATTTTATTGTCTACTGTGAAATAAGACGGAGGACAAACCGAACCACCAGCTTTCATGTGGAGGAAAGGCAAACCTTTGCCATCTGTTCTCAGTATCGAATCCATGATTCCGTAATCTTCCGTAGTGGGCTCCACCATAAAGGCAGCAGCACCGTCACCGAAAATAGGGCATGTAGCACGATCTGTATAGTTAACCATTGACGACATCTTATCGGCACCGACAATGATAATTTTCTTATATCTTCCCGAACGGATGAAATTAGCAGCTGTCTCCATCAAATACAGGAATCCGCTACAAGCAGCCTGCAAGTCGAAGGCAAAAGCATTCTTTAGTCCGAGTTTATCACAAAGAATAGAAGCTGTAGAAGGGAAGTGATAGTCAGGAGTAGTGGTAGCAACAACAACCAAATCGATATCATCAGGATTAGCACCAGTCTTCTTCATCAACTGTTTGGCAGCTTTGCGTGCCATGTATGAACTACCTAATCCTTCCTCATTCAGAATATGTCTTTCCTTTACTCCGATACGAGTCATAATCCATTCGTCGTTGGTATCCACCATTTTTGATATCTCGTCGTTAGTCAAGATATAATCGGGTACGTACCCGCCGACTCCTGTGATTACTGCATTTATTTTTTCCATCAAACCTATTTTAAATTAGCAATACTATAATACTTAAAGCAGCCGGAGAGTTTCACCCCCAGGCTGTTTTCAGTATAACTGTACTAATTATACAGCTGCTTCTTTCTCAATAGCGAGCTTGCCTCTGTAATAGCCACAAGCACCACATACAGTGTGGTAAACGTGCCATTCACCGCAATTCGGACAAATAGCCAATGTAGGAGCTACTGCCTTATCATGAGTTCTTCTCTTCGCTTGTCTCGTACTTGATTGTCTTCTCTTAGGATGTGCCATTTTCTTAAAACTTTAATTATTATCTAATATTTTTTTTAATTCATTCCAGCGGGGATCAATTTGTTCCTCCACTTCTTCCTCAATTACGATGTCATCTCCACCTGTGTCGAAAGTATCATCGCTATCCTCATTCGCATTTGTTTTCAAATGCTTGTTCAATTTACCAGTCATCGCTTTATTGCACTTACCGGGAGCATGTACATGCTTCATGGGTACAGAGAGCGCAACAAACTCATACATGAACCATGCAACGTTGATTTCCCCTTCTTCCTCGGGAATCACAATCAGGTTGTCACCTTCTTCTGCATATTCATGTCCAAACTTTACCATCAGTTTATCAGAAGAACTGATAGGTAGCTCCATATCATCCAGACAACGGTCACATGGTACTGATACCATTCCCTCAGTCTGAAAACTCAGCTCGAAAGCACGAGAGGTTCTTTTCACGGTCAATGTAACATTCACCTTTCCTTTCTGAACTTCAGGACCATCAATGTGAGCGAAGTAAAGGTTATCCAATACAAACTCATACTTAGCAGAGTCTGTTTGCATTCCTTTCAAGTCAATTTTGTATTTATCAAACTTTCCCAAAGCTTCTCTCTTTTTTAAATCGTTAGCTTACAATTCGGGCGACAAAGATACAAATAAATATCCTCATAACATACAAATTATCAGTAAATATTCACTTTTTTAATAGGTATTATGAGGTTTGTATCTGTTAAAAACGGCGATATAAATACCAAAGTAATAAAAAACAGAAAGCCTCGCCCGTCCAATAGACAAGCGAGGCTTCTTAAAAACGGCGGCTACCTACTCTCCCACTGTTACGCAGTACCATCGGCGTGACGAGGCTTAACTTCTCTGTTCGGAAT
>NZ_JBDFVF010000052.1:0-33371 GCF_040913205.1 Bacteroides sp. MSSM.1001136sp1_RTP21357st2_D2_RTP21359_211015
CAGCATAGCCAAAAGAAAATATAGCAGAACTGTAAAATATAAAAGAGGTTGTGCCAACGTTTTGACACAACCTCATTTTTTTCCTTTTCACAGTTAAGAGTTCATAAAAACACAGAACTTGAAGTCGTTTTTTTAGTTTCCTTTTTCGCATACCAATCTTGGCTTCTTAGTATTGTTGAATTATTTACATACATTTGTCTCATACCAACAGACCTGATAAACCTATGAGCCAAAACCAAGACCCTATTCATCTAGCCCGCCAATTCGAAATTATATTTACCACGCACTATTCCGCTGTTAAATATTTCGCTATAAACTTGCTCAAATCTGAAGAGGACGCAGAAGATATCATTCAGGATGTGTTCGCTAAATTATGGACACAACCGGAGGTCTGGCTGAAAAACAAAGACATAGGCCAGTATATCTACGCCATGACTAAAAACACAACTTTCAATTTCATCAAACGCAAAAGAGTGGAACAATCCTATCAGGAACAATTATCGCAGAAATATCTAATCGAAGACTTACTAAAATCCGAAGATACTCTCGACCCTATCTATTATAAAGAAGCACTATTAATCATCCGCCTAATTCTCGACCGCCTTCCCGAACGCCGCAGAAAAGTTTTTGAAATGAGCCGCATCAACAATATGAGTAATATGGAGATAGCACAAGCACTCAATATTTCCGTACGAACTGTGGAACACCAAATCTATCTGACCCTGCTCGAAATAAAAAAAACTATTTTTATTGCATTTTTCTTGTGTTTCTTTTAAGTAATCCCCCATTTTCGATTGTGCTAATAGTGTAACCACTAAAAAGAACAGCGCAAATGAGGAACTTTTTTCAGAAAATACTGATATTATTTACCGGCAATAACTATCCGGAAGCTACCCAAAATGAATTCTATCAATGGCTGGTAGATGAGGATCATGCATCCCAGAAAGAAGATGCTTTGAGAGAGCTATGGAACAAAGCGCAACGGCAAAAAAACGTGAAAGGAATGCAGAAGTCTTACGAACGCCTGAAAAAACAGCAAGGTATTCCAACCGTACCCAAAGAGAGAAGAATTCGCCCAATACATATATGGCAATCCGCAGCTGCTATCTTATTCCTCCTGCTTGCCTCTTCGGTCTATCTATCGACTGTAGGCACAAAAGCGGAAACCGACTTGTTACAGCAATATATTCCGATAGCAGAAATGAGAAGTTTGACGCTGCCCGACGGAACAAAAGTGCAACTCAACTCGAAAAGTACACTTTTATATCCGCAGGAGTTTACCGGAGATAGTCGTAGTGTATTCCTGTTAGGCGAAGCCAACTTCAAGGTTAAGCCGGACAAGAAACGTCCGTTTATCGTGAAATCCAATGATTTACAGATTACTGCGTTAGGTACGGAATTTAATGTATCTGCCTACCCTGAAAGCCAGGAAATAGCAACGACCCTCATTTCAGGCAGTATCCGTGTAGATTATAACAATCTGACAACAAGTGTCATTCTCCATCCCAACGAACAGTTTGCCTATAACAGAAACAATAAGAAATATGATCTCTCCAATCCGGATATGGACGATGTGACAGCCTGGCAACGCGGAGAACTGGTTCTGCAAAAGATGACGCTGACGGACATCATCAACGTATTGGAGCGAAAATATCCTTATGCCTTTGTATATAGTATCAAGAACCTCAAAAACGACAGGTTCAGTTTTCGTTTCAAGGACAACGCACCACTCGAAGAAGTGATGGAAATCATCGTGAACGTGGTCGGACAAATGGACTATAGAATAGTAGAAGACAAGTGCTATCTAACAAGAATATAACTTTTTAACCTTATATGCCATGCAAAAAAATACCCGGAACAGAGGCCTCACTCCGTCCCGGATATGAAATCTGAATTCCCAATATTAGAGTTTACTCTACAAATTACCTCGAAATAATTTAGTCAATAACCTAATACTAAGAAAATGCTACAAATTTATAAATTTATAGTAGACAAGAAGACAAAGGGAAGAAGTTTTATGCTTTTTTTCTGTTTGATGCTCGCCACAACAGTTTCCCTTGCACAAAATGGCGCTAAAGTCACTATTAAAAAGAATAGTATATCTGTGATTGAAGCACTAAAAGAAGTTGAAAGACAATCCGGCATGTCCGTAGGCTACAACGATTCCCAACTGAAAAACAAACCGGCCATCACCCTCAATATAGAGGCGGCTTCGTTGGAAAATGCGCTCGCTCAAATTCTCAAAGGTACAGGTTTCACCTATCAACTGAAAGAGAAATATATCATGATTATTCCGGAACAAAAGAAAGAAAGCAACCCGACCAAAAAGATCACCGGTAAGGTAGTTGATGAAAACAACGATCCCTTGATCGGAGTGAACATCAAAGTGGAAGGCACTGCCGCCGGATCTATCACAGACATCGACGGGAACTTCCTGATCAAAGCTTCCACCGGAAATACACTGACATTTACTTATATCGGTTATACTTCAGGAAGCATTAAAGTCACCAACCAGAATAATTACCGCATTCAACTGACAGCCGATACGCAACAGCTATCGGAAGTTGTAGTAACTGCTCTCGGCATCAAACGCGAGCAAAAAGCATTGAGCTACAACGTCCAGCAAATCAGAGCAGACAAGATGCCGGAAATAAAAGACGCCAACTTTATCAACAGTTTGAGCGGAAAGGCTGCCGGCGTTGTCATTAATGCTTCTTCTTCCGGTGTGGGAGGTGCCAGTAAAGTGGTGATGCGTGGTACAAAGTCTATCGAGCAGAGCAGTAATGCGCTATACGTCATTGACGGTATTCCGATGTATAACTTCGGCGGTGGAGGCGGTACTGAATTTGACTCCAAAGGTGCTACGGAAGCCATTGCGGATATTAATCCCGACGATATTGAAAGCATCTCTTTCCTGACAGGTGCGGCAGCAGCCGCAATGTATGGCAGCAACGCTGCCAACGGCGCTATTGTAGTGACTACCAAGCGGGGACAGATAGGAAAACTGTCGGCTACTTTCTCAAGCAGCATGGAATTTATGAACCCATTTGTATTGCCCAAGTTTCAGAATCGGTATGGAACCGGTACACGGGGCGATGCGGAAGGTTCTCCCATATTAAGTTGGGGGCCTAAACTGAATCCGGCCAACCAAACAGGATATGAACCCACCGACTTCTTTGATACGGGAGCGGCTTACAGCAACTCCATCACCCTCTCGACAGGTACGGACAAGAACCAAACGTTCTTTTCTGCCGCAGCAGTCAATTCAGAAGGGATGATTCCGAACAATAGGTACAACCGATATAATTTCACATTTCGCAATACGACTCATTTCCTGAATGACAAGATGAAATTGGATGTAGGAGCCAGTTATATCATACAAAATGACCGCAACATGACCAATCAGGGAGTTTATTCCAATCCATTGGTTTCGGCTTACCTGTTTCCACGGGGCGATAACTTTTCTCTAGTAAAAGCCTTCGAACGTTATGACGAAGCACGTAAAATCAATGTGGCTTACTGGCCGCAAGGTGAAGGGGATTTGCGTATGCAGAATCCTTACTGAATTGCTTACCGGAACGTCCGCACGAATGAGAAAAAGCGTTATATGCTGAATGCCGGACTGACATACGACATTTTGGACTGGCTGAATGTATCGGCACGTATCCGCGTGGATAACACCGACAATACTTATCAGCAAAAGCTATACGCAAGTACGATCTCTACACTGACCGAAGGTAGTACCCAGGGACATTACACCATCCAAAAGGTGAACGAAACACAGACGTATGCCGACTTCATGGTGAATATCAATAAACGCATTGACGACTTCACGGTAGTAGTCAATGCCGGTACTTCATTGAGCGACAACTCCAGTGATTTACTGGGTTACGGTGGTCCGATTCGCGACACGGGAGTACCCAACGTATTCAATGTATTTGATTTGGATAATGCCAAGAAACGGACAACACAGGAGGGTTGGGAAGAAATGACGCAGTCTATTTTTGCCAGTGCGGAAATAGGATGGAAAAGCATGCTGTACCTGACGTTGACCGGACGTAACGACTGGGCTTCCCAGTTGAAAGGCTCGAATCCTACTTCTTTCTTCTATCCATCGGTAGGTCTTTCGGCAGTAATCAGCGAAATGGTGACATTACCCAAAGCGATTGATTACCTGAAAGTACGCGGGTCATTCAGTTCTGTGGGTACCCCCTACCCGCGTTTTCTGGTACAACCGACTTACAGCTATGACCCTACCAAACAGGACTGGAACGCCAAAACCCATTATCCTATCGGCAAACTGAAACCGGAACGTACCGACTCCTGGGAAATAGGTGTGGACGGAACTTTCTTCAAGGATTTCAAAGTCAGTGGTTCATTCTACTATGCCAATACCTATAACCAGACATTCGACCCGAAAATCACCGTGTCTTCCGGCTATTCGACTCTTTATGTGCAAACCGGTTATGTACGCAATCTCGGTGTCGAGGGGCTACTCTCTTACGGACATACATGGCGCGACTTCGGATGGAACAGTAATTTCACTTTCTCCTGGAATAAAAACAAAATTGTGGAGTTGGTTAAGGACTATGTGCATCCCGAAACCGGAGAAATCGTCAACAAAGACCGCCTTGAACTAAAAGGACTGGGATATACCAAATTTATCCTGAAAGAAGGAGGCACACTGGGAGACCTGTACACGAATGCCGACTTCATACGTGACGATAAAGGATATATCCAGATAGACAAAAATGGGGATGTCGCCAAAACGGATAATCTACCTGACATCAAATTAGGCAGCGTATTTCCTAAAGCAAACCTGGCATGGAACAACAGCTTTTCTTACAAAGGTATTTATGCGGGATTCCAATTAAGTGCCCGCCTGGGAGGTATTGTTTATTCAGCCACACAGGCTGCTCTCGACCAATATGGCGTATCCGAAGCATCTGCTGCCGCCCGTGACCGTGGCGGAGTACTCGTCAACGGACGTAGCTGGGTGAACGCACAGCAGTATTACGAGATTGTAGCTACCTCAAGCGGGCTGCCGCAATATTATACGTATAGTGCCACAAATCTGCGTTTGCAGGAAGCGCACATCGGATACACCATCCCCCGCAAATGGTTGGGTAATATCTGCGACATCAACGTCTCTGTAGTGGGACGTAACCTGTGGATGATTTATTGCAAAGCACCTTTCGACCCGGAAGCGATTGCCACAACAAGCAATTTCTATCAGGGAATCGACTACTTCATGATGCCCAGTACACGCAATTTTGGTTTTAATGTAAAGATTAACTTCTAAAACTATGAATACTCAAATGAAAGAATACAGAAAAGCAACCCTCCGACTGGCATACCTGCTAACGCTGATGCTATGGACGGGAAGTTGTATCGATATGGATATCAATCGTAATCCTTACGAGACAACGCAGGATGAACTGATGCGCGAAAACCATATCATCGGCTCGTCTCTAAAGAGCATGGAAGCATTGGTGGTTCCCACACAAGAGCATCTTTATCAATTTGTGGAAGCGATGTGCGGAGGAGCCTACGGGCGTTATTTTGGAGAGACTCGTGTGGGTTGGACTGAAAAATACTCGACTTATAATCCCAAGTCGGACTGGCTGAAGGCTTCGTTCTCCGATCCTATCTCGGAAATGTATCCTTCCTACCGGGATATTATCAACCGTACCAATGACCCCGTCGCACTGGCATTCGCCAAGATTCTGCGAGTCGCTATCATGCACCGGTCTACGGATATGTTCGGGCCGATTCCCTATACCAAAGTATTGGGAGATAAAACGGAAGGTGACGGCCTTAGTGCTCCTTATGACTCTCAAGAGGAGGTTTATGTGGCTATGTTCAAGGAATTGGAAGAAGCAGATGAAGCTCTGAAGGAGAATCTAGGTCTAAGTGCGGAAGGATTTAAGAAACTGGATAATCTTTATTATGGAGATGTGCGGAAATGGTATAAATACCTTCACTCGTTACAGCTTCGCATGGCCATGCGTATCGTTTATGTGAAACCGGAACTGGCCAGGGAAATAGCCGAGAAAGCCGTAGCCGCAGGTGTGATAGAGAACAATGAGGACAACGCGCAACTGCATGTGGAGGAGAATCGTTCGGCTCTCTGTTTCAATGATTGGAAGGATTACCGGATAGCTGCGGAAATCGTTTCCTATATGCAGGGATATAACGATCCGCGTTTGGAAAAATACTTCACCCAGGGAAAGTATCAGGATGATACCGATTACTATGGGCTACGCATTGGTATTCTTCCTTCCAAAGTGACGGACGACGAGTTGATACAAACCTATTCCAACCGTTTGATGACTGCCAATGATACGTATATGTGGATGACTGCCGCCGAGGTCACGTTCCTTCGCGCCGAAGGTGCCCTGCGGGGATGGGCAATGAGCGGAGATGCCCAACAGCTATATGAGAAGGCGATCACCCTTTCCTTTGAGCAATGGGGCGCAAGCGGAGCAAGCGGATACTCCCAGAATAAAGCATTGGTGCCGGGGGCTTACAAAGACCCGAGAGGTACATACAGCGCCCAATCTCCGAGCAGCATCACCATTGCCTGGAACGAGGACAAGGAGAATACCCGTTTCGAAGAAAACCTGGAACGTATCATTACTCAAAAATGGATTGCCATGTTTCCTCTGGGCATTGAAGCCTGGTGCGAACATCGCCGCACAGGGTATCCTAAATTCCTTCCGATAATGGACAACAAGGGAGTGGGAATCACTAACCTGACACTGGGAATACGACGTCTCTCCTATCCTGCTGAAGAATATCAGCTGAATGCGGAAAATATGCTCGGTGCCCTGCGAAAGCTCAATGGAGAAGATAACGGCGCTACCCGCTTATGGTGGGACTGCAATCCGAATGTAAAATAATGTGGAACTTAAACCCAAGATACAATGAAACTGAATTCATTCATAAGTGTCATATTGACCGTAGCCTGCTCACTGATGTTCGTTGCCTGTAGCGACTGGACAGAACCGACACCGGTTGATTACAACCCTATATTTCCCGACGAACAAGACCCCAGCTTGCATGAAAAATACGAGCAAAGTCTGAAAGAATACAAAAACCGGAAGCATACGTTAATGTTAATACGTTTTGCCAACAATCCGGGTACGACATTGGGCGAACAGGATTTCTTGCGTTCCTTGCCCGATAGCGTAGATTTTGTGGTGCTGACCAACGCTGATAATCTGTCCGTTTATGATAAGGAAGACATATCCAAACTCAAACGGACTGGCACCAAATTTCTCTATTACAAGAATTTATCCGAATTCTACGACCAATGCGAAGAAACAGAAAACCTGGAAGAATTCAAAACGAAAATGAATGCGGCATTGAAAAACGGGGAGAGTGATGAATTTGACGGTTATTATGTGCAGTTTGGTCGTGCCGGAAGTATGATGCATGTCGATTTCTTCAATGAGGTAACGACGGCTATCCGGGAAAAACTTGCCGCTATCGGCGGTCCGAAAGCTAATAATGGAAAGTTGGTTTTCTTTGATGGCATCGTCACATTTACAGTGGATTATAGCGGAAGATACGAAGAGCCGTTCATCGATTTGGTAGACTATTTCGTGGATGGGCAAATTGTGTTGCTTGAAAGCTCACTCGAAATAAAACTGAATATGAGCCAACCTGTAGGTTTCTATGGGAAAATGCCCAAAGAGAAAGTGATAACGACAGCCACTCCTCCGACCGATGACGGTAAAACCGGTATCATCAGCCGGGAAGATTTGGATGTTATACAAACCTCGGAAGGGATGGCCTACATCATCAATCATTTCATCACAGGACTGGGTAACAATGGTCCGCTGGCAGGAGTTTCTATCTACAATGCCAATGAAGATTATCTCGCCACCGATGGGGTGACTAACTACCGCCGTATACGTGATGCTATCCAAAAACTGAACCCATCACCGATTAATTAATGAAAGGAGGAACTATGAAACGATATAAAATAATCATCTCTCTGGCTGCAATCATCTGCGGACTGATGATTGCCTGTGACAATACGGATTACAGCAATAAAGCACCATTCGACAACATGGTCTATATCAAGGAAGCCAGTAACAGCAATTCAGAAAGAGTGACTTTCCGAAATACGCTGAATGAACAGAAACGTGCCTTCAGCGCCAAGTTGACTTACCCGGCAGGAAAAGACATCGTAGTGAAGCTGAAAGCGGATCCCGAACTGATAAACGAATTCAATGCCCGGCACGGGACTGATTATGGAATGCTGGATAGTAAATATTATAGCCTGTCGAACAGCGAACTGATTATCAAAGCCGAAAAGAGTGAATCATTGATTGATACGATCTATTTTAATAACCTGTTAGATCTGGAGATTGATAAAACTTATCTGGTTCCGCTCACCATCTCTGAAACGTCGGGTGGCGTTCATCTATTGAACGGTTCGAAAACATTGTTCTATCTGGTGCGCCGTTCAAGCGCTATCACGGTAGCCGCCAACCTGAAAGACAATTATCTGGAAGTGCCTACTTTCCTCGACGAAGAGAAAAATGCCTGTCTGAAAGAATTAGGTCAGATTACCATGGAAGCACTGGTATATGTAGAGGACTTTACATACAGCGGACCAAGCAATACGGCCGGTGCATCGGATATCAGTACGATCATGGGAGTAGAACAGCATTTCTTAATGCGTATAGGTGATACAAGTTTCCCACGCCAACAGTTGCAGATGCAGGGACCGGACGGAGTCAAATTCCCCGCCGCCGACAGGGCTAAGTCACTGAATGCAATGACATGGTATCATATAGCGCTGGTGTACAACGCCAAGGAACATTTTATTGCCTATTATGTGAACGGACAACTGCAAAGTCAGGATATCTCTTATGGAAAAGGAGCTACTGTGGATATCTGTGGAACGCCGGATTGCGAATTCCAGATAGGACGCTCTTATGAAGATGAGCTACGGCAACTCAACGGTAACATCGCAGAGATACGTATCTGGAACACTTGCCGTACGAAAGAGGAAATCTGGACGAATATGTATAAAGTGGAAGATCCTGAAAACGAAGAAAGCCTGCTTGCTTACTGGAAATTTAATGAAGGTGAGGGAAACATTGTCAAGGACCATTCGAAACACGGATTCGATGCAGTATCTGCCGAACCTCTTGTGTGGCCGACGGGAATCGAAATTCCACAAATCAACAAGTAATCATTCACTTTAAAGATAACCATGGACATGAAAAGAAATATAAACTTCAAAAATGTTCTCTGCATGGCTGCCATTACATTAGTAACCGGCATGCTAGGAGGCTGCGAAGATAATTCCATTGCCACTCCCGTAGGTAAATTACCTAACGAGACGGCTTTAGACAATAACTTTGGCATGCTAAAATGTGATATGACAACCAGTGACCTGGAAATCACCATGACCAATACCAAGACTCCCGATTTTGCATTCTTCTACCAAACGGTGAAGCCGGTGGCACAGGACACCCGAATCACAATGAAAATCGACCTCGACTTAGTAGACAAATACAATGAAGAACACGGTACGGAATACCGGAAAATGTCTACTATCAGCATTGAGGGCATCAGTAACGATGGTGCAATGACTATTAAGGCAGGAGATACAATGTCGGATACTATCATGGTACGCCTGAATCCGCTAGGCACATTGCATGATTATTCTTTGCTCCCTATTACCGTAGAACTACCGGAAGAAAGCGGAATTCGTCCGTCACGGGATAGTAATGAAATCTATTACAAGATTTATTATAAACGCTCTACTTATCCGTGGTTGAGCCCGATGAAGGCTGATATGAAAAAGTACAAGATGGTAGGGTTTATTGATGGCGAAAAAGTCAACGCCTCCATTGCCAAAGAATTTATCATGGTATTATATGATAATGAAACATTCGGTCCCGGACATTATGAGTTATGGGAAACGTCGTGGTATGCCTATTTATATGACATCATTAATGTGAATGCCGCAACACTGGGATATGCGAATGGAAAAGTGACTCTGAACCAATCAGCCAATTTCAAAAAGCAGTTAAGCAATATGTCGTCACTCTCCAGCTATGGTATAAAGCGTTGCGTCACCCTTAAAGCAGAAGGGACCGGCTTGGGATTCTGCAACCTGACAGATGAGCAGATTACAGCCTTTGTAGCGGAAGTCAAGAAGCTCGCCAACTACCGTGTAGATGGCATTAATCTCATGGACGAAGGTGCCGAATATGGTATAAACGGACATCCGGCTGCCAATGCGACCTCGTATCCGAAGCTCATCAAAGCACTACGGGAATCTTTAGGCAAGACCAAACTGATTACAGTTACCATAACGGGTGATCCGGCCGGTTCACTAGCCTCCGAGGCTGCGGGTATCAGAGCAGGTGAATATATTGATTATGCCTGGACATGGGTAAATACCAAAATTATGAATCCATGGGAGGATAGCTCGATTGAAAAACCAATAGCAGGACTGGACAAATCTCAATATGGCGGTTTCAGCACCGACGAATATACGTTCGATTATGAAAATGACGAATCGTATCCGGAAACGTTACGAGAAAAGTTATATGACAAAGGTCTTGGCAAACTTTACATAATGCGTAATATCCCTTTCTGGTCGGACGCACTGGAAGCAACACCATATCATGCTAACATAAATGCAGGGGCAGCAGCCTTTTATAGAGTGGAAGGAGGCCATAAATATGAACCGGACATCAACTATTTGCATAATGGTAAATACAAGGATATGAAAGGGGATAAAAACTATTACGAGATGTAGAATTATCAATTAAACAGGGGAGGAAAAACAAATCCTTTCCTTACTAACAGGAGCTTATGCGCCTATTATCAGTAAAATAATATAACCGGAATTTTAACCATCTATTTGGTTAAAGTTCCGGTTTCACTATTTCCACCAAATATCATCAATTAAAATAATACAAAAACACAACACTTATCACCTACAAAACAACACCAAACAATAACAATACACCATTTGCCAATAACTCATCATTTATTTATTATACCAAATCATTACTTTTACTCCGCAAAAACAAACTATATTTCAATAAAGAAAATATGTTTACTTTACCTTAGGAATTACATATGAAAAAGCATATTGTGATACTGATAGCCCCAAAAGATTACAGTATCAAATACAAGATACGCCCACCACCGTCAAAGAATCTCTATTTAGTATTATATATTCAGAAAAAATGATCTATTAATTATTGTCACTTGGAGGAAATAGATATTCCTTAAAGAATGATTCAAGACGTAAGGATTTAAATCTGCATACGGAACTCGCTTTCTTAATATTGACCTTCAAAGAACAAATAATTTTGAGATTAGACTGTTTGAGTTTAGTAATGCCCTAAATCACACTCGTTGTGCATTTTCTCATCCCCCCTCAACTAAAAAGGAACAGAGGTATACAGTCCAAGTGACCTCAACAAAAAATAAATATGAAATACTTAATGATAACGTCACTATTTGTCTCTATTATAGATGCAAATATCTTTCACCAGTCTCACTTCTTCTTACTACTTACAGCCGGAGGAATTTCATTATATTGGCTCTTATCTCATTTTCTTACCCTCCATAAGGAAATCAAAATCTTAAAAGAAGAGCACCAATATTTCATGGATTCTTTTCAAAGCATTCGCAACCCTATCACACTCGTTCATACCCCTCTAAGAGCTGCTTGTGATGATAGTTGCCCCGAAGACATAAAGAAAATGTTATCACTAGTCATTCGTAATATAGACTGTCTTGATGAACACCTAACCAAATTAATGAATCTGCGACATCTGCTTATCTACTCCAAACAGATGGATATTGCCGAATATGAACTGGGAAACTTCATTAATAACAGAGTCCATTCATTGAAAAATTTCGCTACGGACAAGCGGATTAAGTTAGAAATAAAAACAGAGTTTAATTATGCCAGCGTTTGGTTCGATCAAAGTAAAATCTCTCCCATCATTGATAAATTCATAAAAAACGCAATAGAACATTCGAAACCTGAAGATAAAAGGATTATCTTTTCAATTTCTTCTAATTCCGAACACTGGGAACTTAAAACGTTCGATGCCAACAAGGGCAAATTGCTAACATGTTATAGGCGCCAAAAGTATCACTTGATTAAACCTAAACATAAATCAGAGTTCAAATATGCATTTGCCAAAAGTGTACTCTGCAAAAAATTAATGAAACTATGTGATGGGAATATTCTTATCAATCATTCAACCCACACTGTCTCACTAAGATTTCCTACAACAAATTCAGAAAGAAAGGTATCCGGATATAATATCATACACTCCGCAAAAAAGTCGGAAGAAAGAAAGACTGATACTTCATTGGGTAAGATTGCTCATAAAAAAAGTTCAATCAAGCCTACTGTTGTTCTCGCTGACAGTAATGAAGAATTCAAGTCTTATTTGGAAGAATGTTTATCAAAGGATTTTGATGTGAAAAGTTTCGGGAATGGCTCTGAAGCTTTAGAATGTATAAAAGAGAAATATCCTGATTTAGTGATTTGCGACCTTATGCTGCATGGAATGTATGGCTATGAACTGTCATCAAGACTAAAGACATCAGGAGAAACATCCGTTATTCCTATCATCCTTTACGGTTCACGTATAGATATAGGACAACGCAACAAAAGAGAAAGTTCCCTGGCCGACATCTTTTTATATGTGCCTTTCCACATCGAAGATTTAAAGATAGAAATGAATGTACTTATCAAAAACAACCGTTCTCTAAGAAGATCATTCTTGCAGACAGTTTTCGGAAAGCAGTTCTTGGAAAAGGAAGAAGAGAAAGTTTTAGATGATAGTAATTACACATTCATCAATCAAGTAAAAGAATTTATTCTAAAAAATATAGATAAGGAAAATCTGACGATAGATGAAATTGCCTCTGAACTGTATATGAGCAGAACTGCTTTCTTTAATAAATGGAAAGCACTGACGGGAGAAGCACCGAAGTATTTTATTTATCGTATTCGTATGGAAAAAGCACGTGAGTTATTGGAGAGTGGAAAATACTCTGTCCAGGTTATTCCTGAAATGATTGGATTGAAAAATCTTAAGAATTTCCGCCATAAATACAAAGAGTATTTCGGGATAACTCCAAGCAAGTCCATTACGAAAAAGCTATAAAATAAAAAGAATATTTTATAATTGAAGATCCCATGAACAGGGATCTTCATGGCAATACTCATATAAAAAAAAATATTCTATTTTTATTTCCTTATGCAGTATTTCACAAGTACCGGCATTTACTTTATGTACGTACACCTTAATTTTGAAATTAATAATCTAATTTAAAACAGTATGAAAATTATAACTGAAATAAAAAAAACTTGTTGTTTTAATCGTTTTGCTTTCTTAGTAATGTCATTAGGCCTGATAGCCACTTTTACAGCATGTAGTAGTGATGACGATTCTGATATTCCCGTATATTCACTTAAAGATGTGGAAGGTAATTATTCCGGTAATATGCTGACAGAAACTGCTCCATCCGTCAATCCACAAAACTATTCCTTCAAAGAAGAACAGCCGCAAGGAGCCACAGTTACCGCTGAAGTAAAAGACAATCAGATTATGATAAAAAAACTTCCGGTTGACGATCTGATTAAAAGTATTGTCGGTGAAGAAATAGGCGAAATTATCATTGAGACTTTGGGTGATATCAATTACAACATTCCTTATACTGCAGCCTTTAATGATGATAGCAAAGGCTCCATTCTACTTCAATTAAAACCTGAACCTTTGGAAATAAAATACACGATCCCTACCCAAGTACAAACAGAGGGAGAGGAAGCTCCTCAAATTACTGTAAAAGTAACTATAGAAGCGGAAGAAAAGGGTCAATATACATATAAAGATAAAAAACTCACCTTTGTAATCAAAGCCACCCAAGTGGAAGTAGAAGGAGAGCCGCTTGAAAACTTTTCGGTTACCACATTCAGTTTCGACATGGTCAAAAAGTAACTGATCGGATAAACTTTCCCAACGTATTTTCATTATGATGGGAATTACCTCCAAAAAGAGTATGCCTGCACACAGCGCGCATACTCTTTTTTTATACCTTTGTGAAATAACCAACGATATGAAAATGACTACAACTGAAAATATCCGGAAAGAATTACAAACATTAGCAGATTCCAAATATCAGGAATTTCATTCTTCCCTCCTCCCGGGAGCAAACAACATTCTCGGCGTACGCATCCCCCAACTGCGGACAATGGCCAAAGAAATTATTAAGAAAGAAGACTGGCGTACATTTGTCGAATCAACCGATACGATTTATTATGAAGAAACAATGCTTCAGGGAATGATTATCGGACTGGCAAAAATGGAACTTGAAGAACAAATGAAATACGTAACGATGTTCATTCCCCGTATAGATAATTGGGCTGTATGCGACATATTCTGCAGTGAACTGAAAACTTCTGTGAAAAAAGGAAAAGAAAACGTATGGCAATTTATCCAACCCTATCTGAAATCCTCTAAAGAATTTGAAATACGTTTCGGAATTGTGATGCTTTTCCATTATGTAGATGACGCGCATATCGATTCGTTACTGAAATATGCCGACTCATTCAATCATGATGCATATTATGCACGCATGGCTATGGCATGGATGATATCATTGTGTTTTATCAAATTTCCCCAAAAGACAATGGAGTATCTGAAACATAGCACACTGGATAACTGGACTTACAACAAGGCACTGCAAAAAACAATTGAGTCATTCCGGGTAGATAAGGACACCAAGGACATTCTCCGAGAAATGAAAAGACGATAAATACCAAGCACGGCGAACATCCTGCCATCAGCATTCTGTTCACCGTGCTTCTTATTTCTTACCGTAGATACCGCTTTTATTTTCCACCTAATTTATTTTTTGTTTGCAATCCGGAGAAACACTAATTCCTCCTGACCTTTTTCCTTCTGCTTCTACGTCTTTGTTGTTTCTGACGATTATAACGCTGCCACTTCTTATAAATCATCCAACCACTCATCAATGCAACAACGACGAAAATAAGAATAGTGATACCCACTCCCAAATTATCTCCTTTAATACGCGACCAAATATCAAGAACTTCTTTTGTCTTATCGCCAAAATCACGAATCATGGCACATCGTTCCACCACCTTACGATCCGGATATTGTATTTTATCAATCTGCACGCTGTCTGCACCCGGTCCGAAAAAGTAACTTAAATCGGAATAATAATGAAGAGTGGTGTCTATCTTCTCTTCCAGTATTTCGGGAGTAGCTATGGAACTTACATATCCGCAGAAATCCATATTCCGCAAGGCTATATCCGGACGACACATAAAGTTGATAAAATAACTAGCCGCTTCCGGATTCCTGGCATATTTCGGGATCACCCAACCGTCATACCAGATATTACTTCCTTCTTCGGGAACTTCATAATCCAAATCCACTCCTACCGCATTGGCCTCTTCAATCGCCCAGATTGCATCACCGCTCCAAGTCATATTCAGCCAAGCTTTATTTTTCGTCATCATTTCCTTGCCAAAGTCCGCTTCCCAGCCAGCAATGTTCGGTTTCAAGGCTTTTAAGTATTTTTCAGCCAACTCCATCGCACGTGGAGAATAGTCGTTCATCAACTCTTCCACTGTTACCGTTCCCTCCTTCAGTTCCTTTGCATGCGCATAAATCACGGCTGTTCCATAAGCATCACGATAACTATCCTTCATCAGGATCTTTCCGGCATACTTTTTATTCCAAAGGCAATCCCAGGACAGGGCTACCGAATCGGGCACATAAGCCCGGTTATACAGAATACCTGCCGTCCCCCACATATAACATACAGCATAGCGGCTGGCTTTTTCACCCGGCTGACTCAATTTATTAATCTGCTTACGAATAAATGGAGCCACATTATTCATGTAATTGGGAGAATGTGCGAAATTCGTGTCGATAGGTAGCAACAAATGCTTCTTCAGCATACGCTCGATGATGTATTCCGAAGGACAAACAACATCAAAATCTTCATGCCCCTTTTCAATTTTCGTCAACATGATTTCGTTGATATCGAATGTCTGGTAAACGATACGGATATTCTCACCGGTCTGTTCTTTATAATATGCCTGGAAATCCTCAAGTACACCTTCGCCGATGTAATCCGCCCAGTTGTAGATTTTAAGAACCCGCTCACGAGGTTCACCGGAATTATAACACCCGGTCAAAGCCAATAAGAGCAGGATAGCAGGAATTATTCTTTTCATATTATTTACGTAGTAGCACATTTGATAGTCTATTAATCTTTTTTCTTCGTTTTTCCTGCCCGGTAATTGATTACAACCAATAACGCCAGTACCACGACAAAAATGATAGCCGAAAGCGGGCGAAGTTCCGGGGTCAAACCTCCCTTGCGGGCATCGGCGTAGATATAAGTAGAAAGCGTTTCCAAACCTTGATTACCGATAGTGAATACAGTTACGGCAAAATCATCAATGGATAGTGTCAGTGCAAGCATAAAGCCGCTAATCATTCCCGGACGAATCTCCGGAATTATGACTTTCCACAAGGCCTGCATAGGAGTAGCTCCTAAATCGAGGGCAGCTTCATAAATATTCGGATTCATCTGCTTCAAACGGGGCAATACACTTAAAACAACGTACGGGGTACAAAAAGTAATATGAGCAAGCACTACGGTTGTGTAGCCTTGTGTGATCCCCAGAGATACAAACAAAAGGAACAAGGATATACCGGTGATAATATCACCATTCAGAATAGGAATGCTGTTCACAAATCCGATCGCTTTGCGTGAACGGGCTTTCAGATTGAATATACCGATAGCAGCGATGCTTCCTAATAACGTAGATGCTGTTGCAGCCAGTAGAGCGATAGTGATCGTATTAATCAATGCATTCATCAAAGAATGATGAGCACCGGTAGTGAATAACGAAGAATAAAGTTTGGTAGAAAATCCCGTCCAGTTACCCAACACTTTCGCCTCTGTAAATGAGTAGATCACAATAATCACGATCGGAGAATAAAGCAAGAGCAGCAATATCCACAAATAAGTCTGTGCAAATATCTTCTTTACCATAGCCCGCCTCCTTCATTTGAGTTTTCCTTATCATCGGTGCTGAACAGGGAAGTAGCAGCTATCAATAGCAACATAATGAGCGAAAGTGCCGCTCCATAGTTCCACATACTGTTATTGATATTTTCCTGAATCGTCGTACCAAAGAGTTTGATGTTATTCATCGTCAGCAACTCGGCAATGGCAAATGTCGATATAGTCGGCATGAACACCATCATGATACCACTCATCACCCCCGGCATGGAAAGCGGAAGGACTGCTTTCAGAAAGACTTGCACAGGATTGGCTCCCAAGTCTTGCGCCGCCTCGATATAGCTATGATCCATCTTCTGCAAAGTATTGTAGATAGGATAAATCATGAAAGGGATAAAGTTGTATACCATACCGAATATCAACGCTCCCTCGCCCAACGGCACACTGAAAAAGTCGAATAAGGCAACAGTAGCAAGGGTACGCACCAGAATATTTACCCACATCGGCAAAATAAACAGTACGACCATCGTCTTGGAACGGTTCAGCTTGCTGTTACTCAATATCCAGGCAGCAGGATAACCCAGTAAAATACAAACAAGGGTGGTAATAATGGCAATACCAATCGAATAGACAAAGGTATTGATTGCTTCGGGATGTTCGAAGAACTTCTGAAAATTGGCGAGTGTCAAATGGCCGCTATCATCGGTAAAGGCATATACGACAATTAAGAACAACGGTATAATCACAAAGATCGCCGAAAAAATAATGTAAGGGAGAGTCCAACTCTTACGTGATGACAAAAAGACTATAAACCTCTTATTCACTTCCTTTCCTGTTAATCGGTTATTTTAACTATACGAATAGCATCTGGAGGGATGGTAATACCTACACGGTCACCGTCATCCCATACATCGTTCGTATCTACAAATACATTCTCGTCCCAATCTGACAATACAGTCAGATGATAATGGTCACCCTTGTAAAGGATGAATTTCACCTCACCCGTCAGCGTTCCGTCTTCTTCATTATCCTGAAGAATCACTTTTTCAAAGTCTACTTCCACTTTGACATTCGTATCGAAAGCGATTCCTTCCACCGGAACACATTCAAAGTTACAGCCCAGGAATTCCACATGAGTAGCATCCAGCAATTTTCCTTCGAATGTATTGCAAACACGCTCTTTCTTCATAATATGAATATCGAAAGGCTTCACCAACAGACCGACTTCAGCCCCTACTTCAAAATGATGGTAATCCTGCACCAAGAATTCATATCCGCCGCACAACACCGTCATTTCATAATGCACTCCTTTAAAAATAGAAGTCTCTACCACTCCTACTAACTGTGCCATTTCCGAAACGGGGAAAATATAAAGATCCTCCGGACGAATGACTACGTCCACCGGAACATTCTCGCCAAATCCTTCATCCACACATTCAAACTCCGTACCGCAAAAACGTACGAGTTTATCATGAATCATGGTACCGTTGAGGATATTGCTTTCTCCGATAAAGTCCGCAACAAAAGCATTGATAGGTTCATTATAAATATCAATCGGCGTACCGATCTGCTGAATCTTTCCTTCACTCATCACGACAATCGTGTCACTTAACGTAAGTGCCTCCTCCTGATCGTGAGTGACGTACACAAACGTGATTCCCAAAGATTTATGCATTTCTTTGAGCTCCATTTGCATATCCTTACGCATTTTCAGATCGAGCGCTGCCAGCGGTTCATCCAACAACAACACTTCCGGCTCATTCACGATGGCGCGGGCAATAGCTACACGTTGTTGCTGACCACCGGAAAGAGAATCCACATCGCGGTATTCATAATCCGTCATGCCTACCATTTTCAAAGCAGCTTTCACCTTCTTCTCAATGGTCTGTTTCGGTGTTTTTTTCAGTTTCAGGCCGAAAGCGATGTTATCATACACATTCAAGTGCGGGAACAAGGCATATTTCTGAAATACCGTATTCACCGGACGCTTATGGGGAGGAGTTTGTGTTATTTCCATCCCCGAAATTCGGATTTCGCCTTCCGAAGCTGTCTGAAAACCAGCAATGAGACGCAACAACGTGGTTTTACCGCAACCGGAAGGACCAAGGATAGTCACAAACTCGCCCTTTTTCACGTTCAGAGTCACATCATCCAATGCTGTTTTATCGCCAAAGTACTTCGATACATGGCTCACCTCAATGATGGATTTATCTTCTTGCATATTCATACTAAAGTTTGGGCTGCAAAGGTACACATTTCTGCGGTTTCCACCTACGTGTTAATCTAATATAACAGTGTTTTTCGATGCCCGACAGAAAAAAAATCTATCTTTGCATAAATATTTATTCACCAATTTTACAAAAGCATGAAAAAGTTTACTTATTTAGTTATTGCAACGGCAGCGTTAAGCATGGTAGCTTGTACTGGCGGAAACAAAGCCGGATACACTATTACAGGTACAGTAGAAGGTGCAAGCGATGGTGACACCGTTTATCTTCAGGAAGCCAATGGTAGAAATCTGACCAAACTAGATACAGCCGTTATCACCAAAGGTACTTTTACCTTTGAAGGCACACAAGATTCTGTGGTTAGCCGTTATGTCACTTGTGAAGTGAACGGAGAACCGTTGATGATCGACTTCTTCCTGGAAAACGGAAAAATCAACGTTGCCCTGACCAAGGATAATGACGCTGTTACCGGTACTCCCAACAACGATGCATACCAGGAAATCAGAGCTCAAATCAATGACATCAGCAAAAAAATGAATGCCATTTATGAGGCAATGGGTAATACATCTTTAAGTGATGAGCAAAAAGAGGCCAAACAAAAAGAAGGTGCTCAGCTGGAAGAACAATATGACAAAGCAATCAAAGAAGGCGTACAAAAGAATATCACCAACCCGGTTGGAGTATTCTTGTTTAAACAAACTTTCTACAATAACTCTACGGACGAAAATGAAGCTTTGTTGCAACAAATTCCTGCGAATTTCCAGAATGACGAAACAATCGTAAGAATCAAAGAGATGACTGACAAGCAGAAAAAGACTGCTGTAGGTACTCAATTTGTTGATTTCGAAATGCAGACTCCGGAAGGAAAGACAGTGAAGTTGTCTGATTATGTAGGCAAAGGAAAAGTGGTATTGGTTGACTTCTGGGCTAGCTGGTGCGGTCCTTGCCGTCGCGAAATGCCTAACCTAGTAGAAACATACGCTAAGTACAAAGGCAAAAACTTCGAAATCGTAGGTGTATCTCTCGATCAGGATGGTGCTGCATGGAAAGAAGCAATCAAGAAACTAGACATGACTTGGCCGCAAATGTCCGACCTGAAATTCTGGCAAAGTGAAGGTGCACAGCTTTATGCTGTAAACAGCATTCCTCACACTGTATTGATCGATGGTAGCGGTAAGATTATTGCTCGCGGTCTGCACGGAGAAGAACTTCAAGCTAAAATTGCAGAAGCTGTTAAATAACAGATCCAAAGAAAGGCTTTTCCAAAGGCCTTGAAATTTATACAAGACTGTCTCAAATAGAAAATGAGACAGTCTTTTTTATTTGCGAGACTTTACGCCCCACTCTCCAAACAGATAAAAAATTCAGCCCCTGTCATTCTCAAAGAATACAGGGGCTGAATGTATGTATGAAAGTGAGGGAGATATACTCCCCTACTTTTACTCAAGCAATTAGATAAACCAACGTACGTAGCAGAAGTCCTGACGGTGTGGAAGTTCCGGATTCTTCGGGAACATACGGTAAGACACCTTGAAACTACCTGCATTTGACAAGCTGTGTTTAACCTGGAATGTATACAAGTCGCCTTCTTTCTTGACTACACTGAACGGTTCTACAGAATAAACATGTTGTTTTCCGTCTGCAGTTGTGTAAGTAGTAACCAATTCAAGTCCCACTGCATCATTCAAGCCTTTTTCATCGATAACGTAAGTAATAGTATATTCTTTTCCGCTTTCGATATCACCATTCTTCAGCTCTTCTACCTTGTCACAAGATACGATTTCAATAGAATCCCATTTAGCAACCACATCTTCTTTCCAAGCTGCGATTTCTTTTGCTTTTGCATTATCGTTAGCAGCCAAAGTCTGGAAACGTTTTGCCAGTTTGCAATAGAACTTGCTATAGTAATCATCCAACTGACGCTTCATGGTATAATGAGGAGCAATCTGTGCGATAGAATTCTTCACCACTTTGATCCAGCCTTCAGAATATCCCTTCTTATTACGTGCATAATACAACGGAAGGATTTCAGTTTCAAGAATACTGTAAATAGTAGCAGCATCCAGCTGATCCTGATGTTCCTGATTCTGGTAAGTACGTTTTTCAGTCAACGCCCAACCTGCACCTTCACGGTAACCTTCCAGCCACCATCCGTCTAATACGGAGAAATTGACAACACCGTTCATCAAAGCTTTTTCACCAGATGTACCGGATGCTTCCAACGGACGAGTCGGAGTATTCAACCAGATATCAACGCCGGAAACCAGACGACGAGCCAGTTGCATATCGTAATTCTCGAGGAAGATAATCTTACCCAGGAATTCCGGACGACGAGAGATTTCAATGATACGCTTAATCAAGCCCTGGCCTGCTCCATCGTGCGGGTGAGCTTTACCTGTAAACAGGAATTGTACCGGATAATCAGGATTGTTCACGATCTTAGAAAGACGATCCAAGTCGGTGAACAGCAAGTGTGCACGTTTGTAAGTAGCAAAACGACGGCCGAAACCAATCAGCAATGCGTTCGGATTGATCTTATCCATCAGTGAAACGATACGAGAAGGATCTCCCTGGTTCTTCAACCATGTATCGCGGAATGACTTACGGATATAGTCAACCAACTTATTCTTCATAGTCATACGAGTCTTCCAAATCTCTTCATCGGGCACATTGTAGATAGCTTCCCAAATCTTAGGATTAGACTGATCGAACCAGAAGTTTTCGTTGAAATATTTAAAGTATAATTCTTTCCATTCTGTTGCACTCCAAGTTGGGAAGTGAACACCATTCGTTACATATCCTACGTGGCTTTCTTCCGGGAAATAACCTTTCCAGATAGAAGAGAACATTTCTTGAGAAACTTTTCCGTGCAGCCAGCTTACACCGTTCACTTCCTGTGAAGTGTTACAAGCAAAAACAGACATACAGAAACGTTCGCCCTTGTCGCCCGGATTGTTACGTCCTAGATCCATCAAGTCATCCCATGAGATACCCATTCTGGAAGGATAACCACCCATATATTTGCCGAACAAACCTTCGTCAAAATAGTCGTGACCTGCAGGCACCGGAGTATGAACAGTATAAAGAGAAGAAGCGCGAACCAACTCAATAGCCTGGTCGAAAGTCAATCCAGTAGCTACATAGTCGCAGATACGCTGAACATTAATCAATGCAGCATGTCCTTCATTACAGTGATAAACATCTTTCTTGATACCCAGAGCTTTCAGAGTCAGGATACCACCGATACCCAACAAGATTTCCTGTTTCAAACGGTTTTCCCAGTCACCACCATAAAGCTGGTGAGTGATAGGACGGTCGAATTCGCTGTTCATTTCATTATCCGTATCAAGCAGATACAAAGAAATACGTCCAACATTCACACGCCATACGTTTGCATGAACAAAATAATCAAGATAAGGAACGTCAACTATCAACGGCTGACCATTGGCATCCATTACGCGTTCAATAGGAAGTTGACCGAAGTTCTGTGCCTCGTAGTTGGCAATCTGCTGTCCATCCATAGACAACGTTTGAGTAAAGTAGCCGTAACGATACAAGAAACCTACCGCACACAAATCAACATTGCTGTCGGAAGCCTCTTTCAGATAGTCACCAGCCAATACGCCCAGACCACCGGAATATATTTTCAGGACGCTGCTCAAGCCATATTCCATGCTGAAATAAGCTATAGATGGGCGTTGCTCATCCGGCTTCACATCCATGTAATCTCTGAATTTCGTATAAACTTCATTCATTCTTCTTAGAATCACCTTGTCTTTTGCCAGCGCTTCCAGCTTCTCATAGCTCATACGTTCCAACAACAGTACTGGATTCTGTCCACATTCTTTCCAAAGTTCCGGATCTAGATCTCTAAACAGTTCAGTCGCTTCAAAATTCCATGCCCACCAAATGTTGCGTGCGATTTCAGACAACTTCTCCAACTCTTCCGGTATACGTGATTTCACAGTAACCTCTTTCCAGTTGGGAGTATTCACATTACTAACTTTGATTTTCATAATGTTTTCGTTTACTTATTGATAAATAATTTCTTTCTTAACTCAACTGACGTATCCTTGCCTTACGCAAAGCGATATCATAAGCTTCATAATAATATTGTATAAAGTGCTTCCATAAAGCCTGCTCTGCAACTTCAGCAGCACGCTTACGGATTTCCTTCACCTCTTTATCAGTCTTATCCGCAAACAACGTAATCGTATCTTTGATACCATCCGCCACTTCCGAATAATTATAGTCCGAACGATGCAGCACTTCCACTCCATCATTAATGCCATGCTGGTTCTTCAGGCTGTTTACCCAAAGTCCGAATCCTGCCAGATCCGTAGTGATTGTCGGCACATGGAAAGCTACACTTTCCAGCGGAGTATATCCCCACGGTTCGTAATAAGAAGCATAGACACTCAAATCCTGCCCCAGCAATATATCATAATATTCTTTATTCATGATACCATCACGACCATCCAGATAACAAGGAACAAAAATCACCTTTACCTTATCTTCCGGACGATTGCCCATTCCCAGATATTTCAACATGTCCAACACCTGGTCATGAGTCATATTATGCAGCCAATGAGTGATAAACGGTACTTCGAGGGGAGTGTCGAACTTATCTTTGCTCTTCAAACGTGCCTGCAAATCCTCGCGAGGCTCTCCCACCCAACCGGGTACATTGATGAATGCCAACACATTCTTATGCAGTTTCTTATCCCTGTTCAAGCGGTTTAATGATTCCAAAAAAACATCAATACCTTTATTCTTAAACTCATATCGCCCACTGGTTCCGACAATTAACGTATCATCACCCAGATTTGTTCCCAATAATTTATTGGCAACACTAAGCATCAAGGTACGTGCGCGCTTACGCTTGCCGGTAAACGTGCTTCCTTTCGGCACAAAATCATCTTCAAAACCGTTCATCAGAACAACATCTGCCGGTTTATCCAGTAATTCCTTGCATTCATTATTGGTTATTTCACTCACCGTAGTAAAACAGTCTACATAATGTGCAGTCTGTTTCTCAATCGAGTGTTTCGATTGCATGTTCAGTTCCTGCGCCATCTGGTCGCCATTATAAGCAAACAGATAGTCATACAACGGCTTATTATTGCCGGCAATGGAACGACCGATAGACGTAGCATGGGTCGTAAAAATAGTAGCAACCTCCGGCACAGCTTCCTGTACATAAAGTGCTCCCATTCCAGTCATCCATTCATGTGCCTGATATACCACCTTATCCGTTTCCGTCAGGTTGTAGCGATAGAAACTCTCCACCACTCTTCCTGCGGCATAGGAAAACATAGAAGCCTCGTCGTAATCGCCATAGGCGTGCAACGAATCTACTTGATAACGATTCCACATTTCTGTGTATATATCGTCTTTCTTTTCAAAAAAAGGTTGGAAATCAACAAGAATGACTATGGGTTCACCGGGGATATTCCATCGTCCCACACGGACAGAAAGTTCGTCTTTCTCAAGCGCATGCTCTTTCCAGGCAGCACATAGGTTATCCGACTCGATGAATAGAGGGTTCTCCTTTCCTTGCCACACATCAGGACCTATGAAGAAAATTCTGTCGCGGAATTTTTCCTGTAATGTATTTGCCCGTGTCGACAAGACGGTATATATCCCTCCCACTTTATTACATACTTCCCAGCTGGACTCGAAGATATAATCGGGGGTTAATAAATCTTTTACCATATAATATATTAAAACTCTTTTTAGTATGCGAGTGCAAAAGTACACATTATTCTTTGAAAAATAATACTTTATACAAAAAATATGAGTTAAGAAGAGGAAAGAAACGTTGTCTAACAATGAAAAAAGAATATCCCCTTGCACATGCAAAGCAGCATGTACAAGGGGATTGAAAGTCCTTTATAGGAAATATTCTTGCTAAAAATTATGCAACGAGTGCGCTACCAATCAAGAAGGTTGCAGCCAAAGCAACGATTGCATAGAGTTCGGGGAATACGGCAAGAATCAACGTATTGCTAAATACATTGTGTCCCTGTCCGATTGCTGCGATACCGTTTGCACAAACTTGTCCCTGACGGATAGCGGAGAATAAAGCAACCAATCCCAGAGCAATACCTGCACCAAGCACTGCTGATGCCTGGATAGGTGTAATTTCAGGAGTCAAAATACCGAAGATTGTCTGAAACATGAAATAACCTGCAAAACCATAAAGACCCTGTGTACCCGGAAGAGCTGTCAATACCAGGAAGTTACCGAATGCACTATCATTCTTCTTCAATGCTCCGATAGCAGCATTACCTGCAATAGTTACTCCGTAAGCACTACCGATGCCCGACAAACCAACCATAATCGCGATGCCAATGTAGGCGATAAACAAATTCATTTCCATAATCTTATTCTATTTTTTATTGTTTAATTCTTAAAATATTAATTCTCAATTTCTAATTCTTAATCTTCAAATTTTCAATTTCTGAACGGTTTGTACTCTTTACCGCCTCCTTCATATCCGGAGTTCTTGAAGAACTCAACGAACGTCAGACGCATCGGGTGAACCATTGCACCCAGCACATTCATAAAGATATTGATGGCATGACCGATAACGAAAATCAGTACCATAACAATCGGGCCTGCTATTACATTATCCGGACTCATACCTACTGCCAGGCTGTTGAATACTCCCGCCAAAATACCTCCGGAAAGTCCGAGGGCAAACAAACGAACGTAAGACAATACATCGCCAAGCAAACCGGTGACCATATTATATGAATCCCATAATCCCAGTCCGATATTCAGGAAAACATTCTTTCCCGGACTGTTATAAAGGAAGATCATAGCAGCCGAAACACCCAGAATAACCAAATGCACTGTACTTCCCATCGGCATTACCTCCGGCAACAAAGCCGAAACTGCCATGGAAACCAGCAGGATGATCCATCCGATAGTTGCCACTGCATATTTGAAGCCAAACTGAATGGTCTGATTCACCGCCTTCAACACCATACCGAATAGTATCTGAATAGCTCCCAATATCAACGATAATTGGAACATATCATTGTTATCCATCAAGACGGCATGTTTCAGACGTTGAACAATCGGCCAGTTCAAATCGTAGATATTCGCTCCGAAGAACGTACCTGTCAGCAAACCGCAGAAGAATGTTGAAGCAGCCAATACCTGTATCAATGAAATGATCGACTTCATTGACGGAGTCACTTTCTTCGCCATCAACCGATAGGCCGTAGCTCCCAGAAACAGGAACACCCCATATCCGGAATCTCCCAGACAAAGTCCGAAAAAGACCATAAAGAACGGGGCAAAGAACGGAGTCAAGTCCAATTCATTATACTTCGGAAGCATATACAACTTACAGATCGGTTCGAACCAGGCAAAGAATCCCTTATTATTCAATCGAATAGGAACATTATCGCCCGGCATCGGATCGGTAATCTCATAATATACATGTGCGTCATTCAAGTAAGCCTCTATTTCCACTTGACTGAATGCAGGTGCCCATCCTTCAATTAACATCAGTTTGTCACCGGCAGTCTGTTCGGAACTTAACACCACCTTAGAGAACTCAATCTGGCTTTGCAACTCTTTCAGAGCAGCCTTCAAGGAAGGAATTTCTGTTTCGGAAAACGTAACCAGCTTCTTTTCATTCTCTTCAACGGCCTGTTCGGTCGTATTGTAAAGCGTTTCAAGGTGTGCCAAAGAGTATGCAGGTAATTTCGCCTGTTCTACATCCAAATCCACTTCCTGCCCGCCTTTCGTCAGAGTCACGAAGAATACTTTAGAAGAGATACGGTTCACAATCATTGCATTGTATTCCGTTTCCCACTCTTCCTTGTAATTTCCTTCCGAACAGCTATAAAAACCGATTACATAACCGGCATTTTTCAGCTTCTGAACATTATCCGGTTCAAAGTTACCCCAGGCTTCCAGTGCTTCTTTCTCTTTGGCATAGCTTTGCAACTGCTGCGACAGCTTTCCATGCTCTGTTTGCAGGGCATCCACTTCGTCCAGCACTTGCATACCACGGGCAGCCGTTCCACCTTCCGTAGCAATTACAGCATTCTTTTCATGCTTCTGATTCTGAAGCAACTTCAAGGTAGCCGCCAAGCGATTGGAAAGACGAATATTCTCCTGCAACTCCGTGTTATCAGCAGCCCCCTGTTGTTTCTCCACAATATGGACTACCCCAAGTTCACGCAGACTGTTCAGGAATTCTTCATACTCTTTGTGATAAACCAGGAATGTGAGTTTCTTCATTTTTGTAATCATGCCTCTACCTCCTTCCTTTTTTCTTGATGGGACTTCATGATCTTTTGCGAAGATTTCGACAAGTTTTCTTCATCTTCCATGAATCGTTTGATCTTTCGCAATGCATCCTGATAACCCGGTATCTGCACCTTCTCAAAAAGGTTCACCTTTTGAGTGGTCTTTTTCCTTGCATGTTCTAACAAGTTCAGCTTGGCGAGCATAAATTCACGTTCAATTGCCGTATGAGCCAGCTCTTCCAATAGATGGATACCGTCGGCATACCATTTGGGAGCATTAAACATACTGTACGAACGTATCTCGAATTCTACATTTTCGAGCAACGGTACGCGTACACCTGCAATCTTTTTCACGCCAAGATGAACATCATTCACCTTTATTAATGAAGCGTCAAACTCATTCCAAAGGGCGAACATGGCTTCATAGGCTTGAATTTGTTGTTCGAGCCTATCCTCCAGATCGGCAGCTTCCGTTTTACAGCGTTTCACTTCCATGCGGAGGGCGCTTTCCTTATTCTTAATAATAGGAAGCGTACGCACCCGCACTTTCAGTTGCTTTTCGAGCTGCTGAAGAGAGGTTTTGTTATATTGAAACTTTATAGCCATCTCGTTGATTTACTAATTTAACAATTTACGATCAGACGATTGAAATTACTTCTTATAAACATATATAATCCGTCCACTATCATCCTAATAGCAAATCGTCTAATTGTCTAATTATTTTGTTTCGGCCAGTATTGATCCACCAAGTCTTTCTTGATATTCACTTCTTCCGGACGGAAATATTTACCGAACAAGCCCCAGGCAACGTCCAGCATTTCAGTAGTATCAAGATTGACATCAATAGCCAACAACTGATTGGAATAGTCCTTCGCAAAAGCCAACGTACGTTCGTCGTAGTTGGTCAGGTCGAAACCATTTTCCATCTTCGTCTTAGCGTTAGCGGCATCGGCATACAGACGTACAGCGGCATTCATCACTTGCGGATGGTCCTTACGTGTCTTCTTACCGGTTACCAGCTGTTTCAAACGAGACAATGAACGGAACGGGTCAACAATTACCTTACCGATATCACTATCACGACGCAGGAACAACTGACCTTCAGTGATGTAACCCGTATTATCAGGTACAGCATGCGTAATATCTCCACCAGACAAAGTAGTCACCGCAATAATAGTGATTGAACCACCGGAAGGGAACTGCACCGCCTTTTCGTAAATCTTTGCCAAATCCGAGTAAAGCGATCCCGGCATAGAGTCTTTCGAAGGAATCTGGTCCATACGGTTAGATACAATTGCCAACGCATCCGCATAGCTCGTCATATCCGTCAATAGCACCAGCACTTTCTCATTATTATTTACTGCAAAATACTCTGCAGCAGTCAATGCCATGTCCGGAATCAACAAACGTTCTACCGGAGGATTTTCGGTCGTATTCATGAAACTCACGATACGGTCCAGCGCACCTGCATTAGAGAACACATTCTTAAAGTACAGGTAGTCGTCATTCGTCATACCCATACCTCCGAGGATAATCTTATCCGTTTCAGCACGTAAGGCTACATTTGCCATTACCTGATTAAAAGGCTGGTCGGGGTCGGCAAAGAACGGAATCTTCTGACCCGATACCAGTGTATTGTTCAAGTCGATACCGGCAATACCCGTTGCAATCAGTTCCGACGGCTGTTTACGTCGAACCGGATTCACAGACGGACCGCCAATTTCCACTTCCTGTCCTTCAATGTCCGGACCTCCATCAATCGGATCACCGAAAGCGTTGAAGAAACGTCCGGCCAGCTGCTCACTCACTTTCAATGTAGGCGATTTGCCGAGGAATACTACTTCGGCATTGGTCGGAATACCCTCCGTACCTTCAAATACCTGCAAAGTGACATCGTCACCGGCAATCTTAACCACCTGTGCCAGTTTACCGTCCACAGTGGCAAGCTCGTCATACCCTACTCCTGTCGCTTTCAGCGAACAAGTAGCCTTGGTAATCTGAGTAATCTTGGTATATATCTTTTGAAAAGCTTTTGTTGCCATCTTTGATAATTAAAATTATAAATTAAAGATTATGAATTGACACTTCTTTCGGCAATCAATTCCTTCAGTTGTTTCTGGAATCCTTCATACTGTTCCGATTTGAACTTCGAGTAGTTCATCTGCTTACAGACATTAATCATCTTCTTGAAGTAATCCATTACTTCGTTGAAGTTATCAAAGTCAAATTCCGTATGACAGATGTCGATTATCATGTTCAGAATATCTTCCTGACGTTCCATCGGAGTTACCGCATCAATTTCATCAAAAGCATCCTGTTGCAGAATAACAAAGTCAATCAATTCTGATTTCCAGAAAATCACATGATATTCTACCGGTACACCATCATCACCGAGGATATTGATCTGTTCGGCAATTTCCTTACCGCGCTGTAAACGGGTTTTCAGTTCGTTTACCTTTCCAATCCATTCATCGTTGATATGACCTTTGATATACTCCTCAAATTCCGGGTATTCGATATATTTTGAATAAGAATCAATCGGATTCACTGCCGGATAACGTTTCTTATCCGCACGATCCTGTTCCAAAGCATAAAAACAACGGGCTACTTTCTTCGTATTTTCAGTCACCGGCTCCTTCAAGTTACCACCCGCAGGAGATACCGTACCGATAAACGTAATAGAACCCGTTTCGTCATTACTTAGTTTTACATATCCCGCACGACCGTAGAAGTTGGAGATAATAGCCGAAATATCCATCGGGAAAGCATCCGGCCCAGGCAATTCTTCCATACGGTTGGACATCTCACGCAAAGCCTGTGCCCAACGGGAAGTAGAATCTGCCATCAACAAGACTTTCAATCCCATGGAACGGTAATATTCCGCCAGTGTCATTGCTGTATATACAGATGCTTCACGGGCAGCTACCGGCATGTTGGAAGTATTCGCAATGATGATAGTACGTTCCATCAATTTACGTCCCGTATGCGGGTCTACCAGTTCGGGGAACTCGGTAAAGATTTCCACCACCTCATTGGCACGTTCACCACAAGCCGCAATGATAACGATATCCGCTTCCGCCTGTTTAGAGATAGCGTGCTGAAGCACTGTTTTACCAGTACCGAACGGACCGGGGATAAATCCCGTACCACCTTCCACAATCGGATTCAGCGTATCAATCACACGTACACCAGTCTCCAATAATTTGAAAGGACGCGGTTTCTCCTTATAATTCGTCATCGCACGTTTCACGGGCCATCTCTGAATCATAGTCACAGGAATATCATTTCCTTCTTCGTCTGTCAGGATGGCAATTGTATCTTCTATCTTATAATCACCTTCCGGCATGATTGTTTTTACGGTAGCCGTTCCTTTCATAGTGAACGGGGCCATAATTTTCAGCGGCTGGAAGTTTTCATCCACCTGTCCCAACCATGCAGAAGCCTGCACTTTGTCACCTACATTCGCTAAGGGTACGAAGTGCCATACACGTTCTTTATCCAACGGATATGTATATTGTCCTCTTTTCAAGAAAACTCCATCCATCTTGTCGAGGTCATTTTGCAGACCATCATAGTTTTTCGATAGCATACCCGGGCCTAATGTCACCTCAAGCATGTGTCCTGTAAATTCGGCTTCGGCGCCCACTTTCAGTCCACGTGTGCTTTCAAACACCTGGACATATACATGTGAACCTACAACCTTAATCACCTCCGCCATCAACTTATCACCACCGGTCGAGATATAACAAATCTCATTCTGAGCTACCGGTCCGTCAACGACGAGGGTCACCATGTTGGCAATAACGCCACTAACAGTTCCTTTTGTTGCCATATATTTTTTTTATTTTATTATCTGAATTCTGCAGGAATCTGCACTTCGTTCTTCAGCGATTCGATAATGCTTCTGAACAACTGATTACCTCTTTCCTTATCCAGTGAAATCCACCGTTCAATCATTTCCAGCTTCAGCAGGAAAGCGAAAATACGTTCGATAGTGAAATAGTCGAAGAAAATAGCATCCTCCATCCAATTCCACCGCAAAGCATCCAACTTCTTCTCACGCTCCACCAGTTCTGTAATCTCACTGATTTTCACTAACGATTCAAACACATCCACCTCACCGGACAATCCGAAATCGCGGGCACTCGATGTACGCAATGCTTCGCATACTTCCGTATTTCCCACAACGTTGGAAGCAATATCCCATTTGAATTTACGGCTAGTAAATGCAACAAGAATATTATTGATGTTCAGGTTGAATTCAAACCAGGCAGAAACGAACTTATTCCCACAGTTCATCGCATACTCATAATATAGAGCAGCCAGATGATCCTCGTGTAAAACCGTACTTTCAGCCGGAGTATTCAGATAATCAGTAATAAAAGTGGATAGATAGACCGGAAATTCTTTAGGACTGATTTCTCCGCCTTCTCTCAGAATAGAAATATATTCAGAGAGTTCGTCAGCAGAGTAGTTTCCCCGTTTGTCGATTTCCGCTTCTTTATCTTTGAGAAGTTTCAGCACATTTGCATTATCAAACTTCAGATAAAACAAGTCAATCAACTTCTGGTCTGAAGCAGACAATCCATCGTAGATTTCAGTTTTAAAATCGGCTACTGTATAGCTCAGTTTGCTGTCTTCCAGCGAAAGTTCCGGCAAACCTGCTACCAAGTAATAGTACTTACTACTCATAGTCGCTTCTTTTAAAATAGCATTTCTACTAATTGAGGACGCAAGAACGCTTTGAAGTAATTCATGAATTCTTCTTCTCCGAAGTTCACCTTATACGAACCGTCCGCCGGAGAAACAGTGAACAGAGTTTTGATACCATTTACTTGCTGAATGGTCACCCCCTTGTCTAATAAAGCTTTTGCATGAGCTGCAAAATACTTTTTCAGTGATTCCGCATCGGCTGTTGAGATGACGATAGGTTCATCTATGCTCCATTTGGATGCCAATGCTACGATAAACGCATTCAGGTAATCTTTATCCTGAGCGAAATCTTTCACGGAAGCGGTTATCAACTTATCAGTTACCATTGTAGCGATTTCTGATTTGAGCGCATTCACAGCCTGACCGGCGAATAGTTTTAACTCTGATTTAGTATTTTCTGCTAACTCATCAGCAGATTTACGAGAGGAGTTTACAATTGATTCTGCCTCTTTTCGGGCATCCTCAATGATTTTCTTAGCTTCTTCCTGAGCATTCGCGATAAGTCTCTGCGCTTCCTCGTTTCCTTTTTCCACGCCTTCACGATAAATCTTATCGGTCAACTCTTGAATTTTGTTTTCCATATTAACAGGAGTATTTAGTATTATTACTATATTAACTATGTGTCCTTTGTCAGATTCTCGCCAAATTTACAAAAATCAATTTGATAAAAAAGAGAAAGAAGAAAAGAAAAAGATTTGTTTGCAAAAAAATCACAGTCCTACACCTATTTTATTCCGCTTTTTCCCCTTTTTTATTACTAAATGACACATTTACCGAATCTTTCAAGCCGGTAAACAAATATAAGGAATCTAAAAGACATTTGGAAATATGTATATACTTAAAACGACAAACAGGATACTAATACAAGATTAAATAACAAAAGCTATCGGTATTTCACCAAATTCATAGAAAACTAAAACTTCGGGGAGATCTATTCGACAATGACTTACCGGAAGACTGAAGATTGATAATTTTCGCAAAGTACCAAATGACAGAAGCCCCTTGACTCAAAATGAATCAAGGGGCTTCTTAAAAAACGGCGGCTACCTACTCTCCCACTGTTACGCAGTACCATCGGCGTGAC
>NZ_JBDFVF010000053.1:0-32805 GCF_040913205.1 Bacteroides sp. MSSM.1001136sp1_RTP21357st2_D2_RTP21359_211015
TTGTCGCTTGTCGGGGAAGTGAAAACGCCGGGGGACAATCCGGACGAATATATGCACATCTCACAGGTACAGGAACTTTTGGAGCGTTCCAAGCAACTGGAACAGGAAGCCAGGGAAAACCGGGAGAAGGCCGGGAAACTGCAAACGGATCTCGAAATAGCCCGGCAGGAGAAAGGAACTCCGGCCGTCGGATGCAATACGCACAAGATCCTGGAGATCGTGGAGCGTATCGACGAGGTGAAGAAGATACCGACATTCAACGATACGGTTTATGAGATAGACCGTAATACGCTGGATATGTGGGTGAAAAGGTTAAAGGACGAACTAAAGAGATAAGCCTATGTTTGCCAAAGTACACCCGGCCGAGGACGTGAAAAGCGGAAATACGGGAAGCTGTCACGACCTGGTGCGTTATCTGGAAAAGGAAACGGGGGAGGGACAGCGTTTTTTCTCCCATACGGAGCAGGATATTTCACCCGAACGGGTAATTATGGATATAGACGGGAACAAAAAGGCGTTAGGGGCTAACGACGCTAAATTCTTCATGCTTTCGCTCAATCCGTCGCAGTCGGAACAAATGCACCTTATCGGCCGGAAAGTGGACGATTTTAAGGAACTTACACCACAGGAGAAAAAAGAGGTTTTCCAAAAGCTGGAGGCGTTCACCCGTTCGGCTATGGATGAATACGCCTTGAACTTCGGACGGGACAATATTAGGGGAGGCCAGGATCTCATGTATTACGCACGTGTGGAAACGGAACGATCCTATCATCCGGAAGATGAAGAGGTGAAACAGGGGATCGCCAGGATCGGAGAGCCTAAACCCGGTCTGAACTTACACGTTCACGTAATCGTTTCACGCAAGAGCCTGGACGGGAAAGTGAAACTTTCTCCGGGGGCTAAATCGGCCGGGAACACCTGGGAACTGGAGGGCAGGGGGACGGTGAAACGGGGTTTTTCACATGAGGGCTGGAAAGTCAGGGTACAGGAATGTTTTAACCGGAAATTCGATTACCAGGCCAAAGAGGGGGAAACTTATGTACGTCCGCAGGTATCGGCCGAGATCGGGAAGATCACGAACCCGGAGCTTAAAAGGATATTGCAGGACGAGCAGTTTACGGCGGCAAACCAGATCGTCGCAGCCATGAGGGAACAAGGTTACACGCACCAGGTAAGGAAGGGGGTGCATTCCTTTTCACGGGAGGGTGAAGTGTTCCAGGTTGAACACAGGCTCTTGAAAGCGTTCGAACAACCTCTGTCTGACGAGCAGCTAAAAAGCATAACGGAACGTTTCGACTTGACAAAGTACGAGGCGAACCCGGCCGGGTACAGGGAGAACGGTTTGCAGGTAAAGGATATAAGTTTCTCGACATATGTAAAAGATGAAGCACAGAAGGGGGAAAAGGCCTTGAAAGAGGTCGCTTATAAAGTGGTTTATGATGAACAAAACCATACGACGGTATCGTTCGCCACCGTCCGGCAGTTCGCATACGAGCATCAAATAAACCTGGTGAAAAGCGAACCGACGGCCGAAGCCGTCTTGAAGAAGATCAAGAACCCGGAGCTTAAAAACCTGTTGGAGAACTACCGTTTTACGTCCGCTAACCAGATTGTCGTAGCCATGAAAGAACAAGGCTACACGCATAAGGTACGGAAAGGGGTACATTCCTTTTCACGGGAGGGTGAACGGGTGAGCATACGGCACAAGGATCTGAAAAAATTCGCCGATCCGAAACTGGAGAGCCGCCACATGGAGGGCATTATCGAACGGTTTAACCTGTACAAGTACAAGCAGGAGGGCGTGGCCTACCGGGAAAACGGCCTGGAAGCCAAGAATATTTCTTTCCTGACATACCAGAAAGTGCCGATCGAGCCGGAAGAGGATAAAAGCGTGACCGGAAAGCCGGAAACAAAGGAGGAAGCGCAGCAGCCACAGCAGGAAACGCCGGGGAGCGAGGCACATCCGGAAGAAACGGAAAACGAAGCGGAAACGCCCATGCCTGAACCCGATCCGGTGAAATACAGGAAAGAGCTTAAAGAGGTGTCTTATGATGTACTGTTTGATAGGGAAACGAAAACCTATGTGCCGATTTCGGCGATCCGGAAATACGCATACGAGAATGAGATCAATCTGATAGACCGATACAAGCATGGGTACGCAGTCAGGAACGAGGATCTTAGGGAGTGCCTGGCAAATCCCGAATACCGGACGGTAAGGCAGATAAACAAGGCCATGAGGGAGAGGGGATATACGATCGAAAGGGACGAGGCCGGAAACTATACCTACATCAAGGGGGAAAGTTCTTTCTTTATGGAACGCCGGGATTTGCTTGCCTTTACCGGGTACGCCAAAGATACCGGAGGCCGGGAAAGGGAAAGGGGAACGCACCGAAGCGCAGACAAGACGGTCGGGTTTATCGGTGGTAAGGCCAAACAAAAGCTGATAAACGAGATCCTGGGGGATAGCTTCCGGACGGAAAGGATGCTTGTAGGCAACGTGAAAAAGGCCGTCAGCCTTATACAGAACCCGGCTAATATAAAAATGATGCTGATAAAACAGATCGGCAGTTTTCTAAACCCGTTTAAAGAGTTATGATATGATGATGTATATTATTATAGGGATCGCCTGCCTGGTGGGGATCATCGTTGTTGTGCTGTTGCTTCCAAATTCCGGGAAACAGCAGCAAAAAGGACAGAAATACCGTTTTGAACTGTCGGCCGGGGGAGGGAGGAAAATAACCTTTGCCGATCCGTTCGATAATTTCCTGGTCTATGGTGGGGCGAACTCCGGAAAGACCAAAAGCATAGGAAAGCCCTTGTTAAGCCAGTATATACAGGCCGGGTTTGCCGGATTTGTCTATAATTACAAGGATTTCGATCTGGCAAGGACAGCCGTACACCTGGTAAAAAAACATAATTACCCTTATGGGTGCTTCCAGATCAGTTTCACGGATATGGAACGGACGCACCGGACAAATCCGATACGTCCTTCCGTGGTGAAGAATGAAACCTTGTTCTTGCAGCTAATGGATGATATGCTGACCGCCTACCAGGGAAAGGACGGCAAACGGGACGAGTGGTTTAACGGGGCGTTGGGGATATTAAGGGGCGTTTCGATCCGGTTTTATAACGATTATCCGCAGTTTTGCACGATACCCCATATCGTTAATTTCATTTGTTCGGCCGGAACTGTCCGGATAACGTCGTTCCTGGAGGGCAAGCACCAGAGCCGGGTACTGGCCGGGGCATTCCTGGACGCAAAGGACAGTCCCAAGACGCAAAGCAGCTATCTAAGCAGCCTTACCAACAGTCTAAGCACGCTCGCCAACGAAAAAAAGGTGTGTTATGTCCTTTCCGGAAATGATTTCGACTTTAACCTGATAGATCCGGAATGTCCGAAATTGGTTGTCGTATCGAACGCCTATCAGATCGAAAACCTGATTTCCCCGGTTATATCGCTCATGCTTTCCATTTCGTCCCGGCGTTTCACGCTGGCGAACAAAGTGCCGTTCTTCTACTTTCTGGATGAAGCGACCACGTTCCGGATCGCCGATTTCGAGAAACTGCCGTCCGTTCTAAGGGAATACCTTTGCAGTTTCGTTTTCCTCACGCAGTCGGCGGCGAAGATCGAGAAGATATACGGGAAATATGACCGCAGTTCGATAGAATCCAATTTCGGGAACCAGTTCTTTGGCCGGACAAAGGACATAGAGGCCTTGAAAAGCTACCCGCTTGTTTTTGGAAAAGAGGAGAGGCAGAGGGTTTCAAAGACCACCGGAAGCAGCCGGGGAGGGGAGAACCGCAGCCGTACAGTTTCCACGCAGAAAGAGGAAATATACGACACGAATTTCTTTACCAGCCTGAAATCGGGCGAGTTCGTGGGGAGTGCGGCACATTCCAACATGAGGAACTTTCATTTGAGGTTTGAAATGTACGAGGACAAGGAAGATCCGCTTCCGATCGTGCATCCCGTACTGGCCTCGGATATAGAGGAAAATTACCAGCAGATCATAAGGGATATACAAGGCATTGAATAACAAGGGAAGTGTGGCGACATTCTACAAAGTGTGGGACAACTCCACACTTTTTTGTGGAATATAAAAAAGGGGTAAAATTATAAAAGTTTGATAATTAGTGTATTTATTAAAACAGTAGTGTATTATGTCAAATTGGAATGGATTTTGTACAATATAATTGTATAAATACACTCCAGTTTGAAACTCCAGTGCAATAGCAAAGGTTGTTTTTGGATTGGCCGGATAAGAATTTATTTACTTAAATACTTAAAAATAAACTCCTTATGAAAACGCCTTTGTTTATCTTGCTCCAGGCTACTGGAGGTATCAGAAATGAAGTAAACACATTCCTTAGTGATTATGCCGTTCCGGTGATCGCCATGCTCCTGATCGTGGGAGTGGGGATCGGTGTGGTGATGAATTATGATAAGATTATAGACCGGGACGGACAGGGAACAAGAAAAGAGGGTATTGTAAACTTACTCTGGGTAGTTGGTTACATCATCATCGGGCTTGCGATCATTGCAGCCGTTATCGCACTTATCAATAGCAAACTTAAAATGTCCCTCTAATGGACTTCCAGGTTAGAAAGGGGCTGGAAACACCCCTGAAAGTGCATGGAATGAGAACGAAGTTTTTTTGCATCTATTGTATTATCCTGGCTGTGATTGTTCTTTTTGTCGTGGGCTTCCTGACAAGTGCCATGAGTGGGGAGGGATCTTTTTTGGCCTTTATCGTTTCGCTGGTGGCCGGGGCGTTCGCCTCTGTGGTCTTGCGGATCGTCTTTATCAACCTTTCCATGCAGCGCAAGTTCGGCAAGTTCAAAAGACAGGTATTTGTCATATCGAATAAGGATCTGTTAAACAGCCTGTAAACACTCTTTTTATGAAAATATCGGCAGCGCAAGCGTACTGTATCTTGGATACGGTAGGATCTTCCATACTTACCAAATCCGGCGAAATATCCGTTTCCTACCTGTTGGAATTGCCGGAGGCCTATTCGCTGGATCGCTCGGATCTGGAGGAAAGGCATAACGAGTTATTCCGGGCTTTCCAGTATGTCCGAACCGGGTTTATACATAAGCAGGACGTGTTTTTACGCAGGAAATTCAAGCCGGAATATGTGATCGAGGGGGAGGGCTATATACAGACGGCCGAAAGGAAGTATTTCGACGGACGGGAATACCTGCATCACTTCTGCATATTGTCCTTTACGCTTTCGGGACTGCAAAGCCTTGAAAAAGCGTACCAGGCCAACCCGTTGGCGTATAGCGAGAAACTGGCGAAGGCAGACCGGGACAGGCTGGCCGAGTTTCTGGAATCGGTGGAGAGTGCAGTTTCCATTATCCGGAATATCCGTGGCACGCAGATCCGGCCGTTGAACGTGGCCGAGGTGAAACAGCACCTTTTCCGGTACGTGAACGGTTTCCATGACGACGAGGGACTAAGGGATATACAGTGTTCCGATATGATAAGGATCGGGCAGAAGAAAGGGATATTCTTTGCCGTTTGTGATGAAAGGTATCTGCCCGACAGGATGAAAGTATATGTTACGGACAGCACTTTGCAGGAGGCAAACAGCCAGCTTTATATGTCGATGCTGGAAAGGATCGGCGTTCATGTGCCCTGTTCCCATGTGGTAAACCAGATATGGAAATTCGCCGGGGGAAGCTACCGGGAGGAACTGGCCGAGAGGGTGAAGCTGTTCGGCCGTTACCGGGAGTTTGACAAGGCCATAAAAAGCCGTTATGACGGCCTGGCCTCGTATGAGCAGGAGATCATCAACGAGGAAAACGTGCTTTGCAAAACGCACCTGAACGTGTTGCTGTTGGAGGATGACGAAACGATCCTGAACCGACAGACGGAACAGGTAAAAATGATTTTCACGAACGCCGGGTTTAAATATTACATTCCAAGTTACGAGGGGCTTTATAATATCTTTATAGGCTCGATCATCGGCCGGGAAAACAACCTGAATCCGGACTACCTGTTTCTTTCGGATCTGCATTCGTCGCTCTGCATGGGGATCAATTACTCTACGTTCCGCAGCGACAAGGAGGGGATCTTGTTTAACGAACGGCTGTATCAAACACCGATTCGAAAGGACGTTTGGGACGCAGATAAGAAACGCATTCCGGCACGTAACATGATTATCGTCGCATCGACGGGTGGGGGAAAGTCGGTTACGTCGTTGAACATCATCCAGCAGAACATCGAGCAGAATTATAAACAGATCGTCGTCGAGTTCGGAAAGAGCTTTTACCAGCTTTCGCAGTTGTACCCGGACAGGTCGCTGCATATTGATTATGACGGCAGCAGCCCGTTGGGGATCAATCCGTTCTATACGGCCGGGAAGCAGCCGGACAACGAGAAGATAAAGACGCTTGTAAACCTGGTGCTTAAATTCTGGCGGTCTAAGGCGATCATGGAGGACACGAAACAAGTTGTTTCGCTGACAAAGATCATTTGCCGTTATTACGAGGATATTCCCGACGGCCATTGTTTCCCGGACTTTTACAGGTACGTCCAAAGAGAGGGGAAAAAACTGTATGAGCGTTTGAATATCCTGCCGGAATACTTCGATATAGACAGCTTCCTGCACGTGTGTTCGGAATTTATGCCGGGGGGATTTTATGAGAACGTGTGCAAGCCGTCCCCACTGGAGAACGATATGCAGAACCGGGATTTTATCGTCTTTGAGCTGACGAAGATAAAGAAAGATCCGTTCCTGATTTCCGTCATTATGACAATCCTTTTCGATACGATAGAGAACAAGATCCTTTCGGATCGTTCCGTCAGGGGGATGCTGATCTTTGACGAGTACGCAGAAAGCCAGTCTATAAAGGACACCTTTTCAGGTGCGGACATACATTCGACGGTGGCGTTCTGTTACCAGAAACTCCGCAAGGAAAACGGGGCGGTGGGTACGATCGTCCAGTCATTGGCGCAGCTTCCCGATAACGAGTACACGAAAGGCATTATCGCCAATACGCAACTCTTATACGTGCTTCCGGCCAACGAGATCGTTTACGACCAGACGGTAGAGGCGTTCCATATCAAGAACCGGAGCCACGTAAACCTGATGAAGTCGATCCGTAACGACTTTTCAGGGGTACGGCCGTATTCGGAGATATTCATCCGGTTTATGGATAGTTATGCAACGGTGGTACGCCTGGAGCTTTCACCGGAAAAATTGCTTGCATTCCAGACCGACGGCGAGAAATGGAACAAATTGCAGGAGATTTACAAGGAGGCCGGAAGCATGGAAACGGCCATAGAGAAGTATAAACAATTAAAACAGAAAAGTTATGAAACGGAAATGTCTATGTAGTTTGCTTGTGATGATGTGCTTTTACTGTACGGCGTTCGGCCAGTGGGTGGTGTCCGATCCGGCCTTGACGCAGCTATCGCAGATAACCTGGGCGAAAGAACTTAAACAGGCATACGAACAGTTTCAAGTGCTGGGGGAATCCAGGGACATACTGACTAAGAGCCTGGATCTGTACCGGCAGGTGAACGGGGTTATCAAAAACTCTAAAATGGTGTTGCAGGTGCTTTCCATGCAGGGGGAAATGTTGGAACTGGCGGCGAAAGAGTGCACCCGGTCGGACGTGTTTACCGGACAGGAGGCATACGGGGAATATACGAACGTGCTGAACAAGATCATGGAGGAAAGCGTGCTTTCCTTTGACCTGATCCGGACGATCATATCGCCCTCGGTGAGCATGACCGACGGGGAGAGGATAAAAATTATCGTGGATCTGGATAACAAGCTGAAAGAGAACCGGGACAAGATGCTCGACGAGAGAGCGAGGTTTAATACGGTCAATGACGCTATAAAACGGATCGCAGCCCTGAAATCAACAGCCAAGAAGTGAGCCTATGGAAGTGATCGACAATGTGATTAGCGCATACGAGGCCGTCAAGATGAACGGCGTCAGCCAGGGGATCATCGCCCTTTGTTCCTTTATCGCCGTTATCATCGTGATACAAAAGTTCGTGACGGCCTGGAAAGAGGCCTTTAGCGAGGGGGACAAGCCCGTCGATATGAAACAGTTCTTCAAACTGTTCTATATCTATATTTATGTGTTCGCCATTATCATGGTCGCACCGTTCGCCTTTACGATCGTGGAAACGGCACTTGGAAATCTTCAGAACGAATTGATAAGCCATTATCAGGAGGACGTGGATCTAAGCATTGACGAGGCGATCGTAACCTTTACAAAGGACTATATCGAGGACGTGCAAAGGCGGCATAACTGGGTAGGGCAGCAGATTCAGGAGGTTATCATGCTGCCGTTCAATATTGCGGCTTATACGATACTCCTGTACGCAACGAAATATATATTTTTCTTCTTTGCGTCAGCCCGGTATCTGTATCTTATACTCCTGGAGATCGTCACGCCGATAGCCGTAATACTCTACATGGACGAGAAAACGAGGCATTATACGCACGCATACCTGAAAAACCTGTTTGTCTGTTACATGACGATCCCGGCGTTCCTGATAGCCAACGCCCTGGGGTCTATCATTGCGGAGAATATCATGCACATGTGCGGACAGAACAAATATACCATGCTGGGACTTCTTTTCGCTTTCGTGTTCAAACTTTTCCTGTTTGCCAAAAGCGTGAAATTTTGTCGTGAACTGTTTTAAATCCTGATCTTATGAATAAAGACGATATACTGAAAGATTTTGATACACTGGCCGAGGCCAAGCGCAAAGGAGCGGTAAACTTAAAATTGTGCCTGGGCTTTGCCCTGGTGGTGGTTGTCCTGGTGCTGGCCTGGGGACTGGTGGTGAATTTTACGGCACTGGATAAGGTGGTCGTGGTGGAGCGATCCGGCGAGTACCTGAAAACGCACGCCGAGGATAGCGAGGCTCTGTTTCTTGCCCTGGTGAAAAAGACGTGCGCCGAGGCGACCGGGTACGCTAACAGCTTCGATCGCCTGAACCTGAAAAAAAATCAGGCGCACGCCGCTTTTTATGTCAATAAGAACGATCTGAATGCCGTGTTCTCAAAGTATTATAATGATAAGGCCTATTTTGATGCGGTGCAGAACGGGGCGGTCTATAAATGCGAGATAGACAGCATCCAGACGATCGCCGGGGACAATGAGCCGTACAAGGTGGCTTTCACTTCCACCCTGACGATTTACGGCGTTTCGGGGCAGAAGCTAAGGTTTCTTATCAGGACGAAAGGGGAGATCGTGAGAACCACGCCGCAATTTCCGGAGAACGTGACGGGATTTTTCTTTAACCAGTTTATACAGCAGATTGTCCGGATAGAACAAGAACCTGAAAAAAAGTAACACTATGGATAAGGCCACGAAAACAAAAATAATCCTGTTCGCATCCCTGGGGATCTTCGTGCTGGTGGTGCTGGCCGTTACGCTGGCACTGACCGGGAAAGGGGACAACCGGGAAGAGGACGGGAGCGTGAACACTTCGCTTAGGGCACAGCAGCAAAGCGATTTTACCCTGGACGATATGATGAATACGGACGGACGGCCGGAGTACGAGAATTTTACCGATGAAGTGTACCGGGAACGTTCGGGAGCTATGTACCGGGAAGATCCGGAAGTGATAGCCTTGCAGGAACAGTTAAGGCAGAACCAGAGAGCCGACAGTCTGAAAGCGGCCGCAGCCATGAAACGGAGAACGGCGAAAGCCCGGCCGAAAAAGGAAACGCCGAAGAAGGAAGAGCCTGAAAGGACAGTAGGACGTTTCTTTTCGGGGGAAGAACCGGAGAACAAGGGAAACACGATAGAGGCCATTGTGTCGGGCGATCAGAAGATCACGAACGGGAGCGTGATAAAACTTGTCACGCTCCAAGAAATGCAACTGCCCGGCGGCATGGTGATTAACAAGGGGACGGCCGTTTTCGGGGTGGTGAAGCTCGCACAGGACAGGATCAATATAACGGTTGAATCCGTCCGGATCGGGAACAGCATCTATGAGATGCAAAAGACCGTGTACGACAGGGACGGACTGCCCGGTATATATGTGCCCTTGAACATCAAGGCGGAAGCGACAAAGGAGGCGGCCGACGAGGTGGTTAGCGATATGAACGTTACCTCTTACGGGACGGACGTTCTAAGTACGGGGGTTAATGCGGTGAGCAATGCGGCAAAGAGCGTGTTCCGGAAGAAGAACAACCAGGTCGTTGTCACCGTGAAGTCGAACTATAAACTATATCTGAAATGAAAGCTATTTGTTCTTTTATCTTGGCGTTGGCCGTTTCCTCGGCCGGGGCGCAGATCCGCCCGGTGGAAAGCCTGCCTATCGCAGTGAATTATTCCAAGACGATACATCTTGTATTCCCCTCGGCCGTGAAGTATAACCAGGCCGTTACGGACTTCGTGGCCGTCGATAACCCGGAGAGCGTGCCTAATATCTTGCGCATAAAGGCCAACCGGAAAAGTTTCAGCAAGCAGACGACCGTCAGCGTGGCGACCGAGGGAGGTTTTTTCTATTCGTTTAACGTGACCTATGCCGACAGCCTGGAGCATACGAACTATTTCCTGCCCGATATGTCGAGCATACGGCCGGACACTATCTATCTGAATGAGGTGTCGCAAACGCACCTGATCGCACCGGAAAAGGTGATTTATATAGATTACGGCGATACCTGCATACAGGTAAGCAAGGCCGAGAATACCGAGAATATCGTGCGAATGATCGCAGCCACGGGAAAGGTGGAGGAATTTCCCAGGCAGACAAACGTGTCGCTGGCGACCGAAGGGGGGAAGTTCTACACGTTCAACGTGGATTATCGGCAGCAGCCGGAGGCGTTCGTCTATGAGATAGGGGAGAAACGGCCGGAGAAAAAGGCGAACGTGATCCTGACCGACAACATTATCCCGGCCGGGGAAAGGGATCAGGTCATGAGCCGGGTATATAACGCAAAAAGGGGGATATTCAACAAGGGGATCGTTCGCAACAAGATCGTTTTCTCCGTGAACAACCTGCATATATATGATAACTTGCTCCTGTTTACCTTTGAGATCGAGAACAAAAGCAAACTGCCTTATGATATAGATTATATCCGGTATTACATCATCGACAAGAAAACGGCCAAGCTGACCGCATCCCAGGAAGTGGATCAGCAGGCTTTGTTCTCGGAGAATTATTCGCCCAGGATAGAGGGGAACGGCCGGATGAAATACGTGATCGCTTTCGATAAGTTCACCATTCCGGACGAGAAAGTTTTCCGTATCGAGATCAACGAGAAGAACGGAGGCCGTCACGTTCTTTTTGACCTGGAGAACAGCGACATCGTGAATGTGGAGGATATTTAGCCTTGCGATCCTTGCGCTGATCCCTGTCGGCCGGGTGGGGGCGCAGGACAAACGTTCGCTGATCGTGGAGGTGTTGCAGACCGCAGGGGATTACGGGGACATCGCCCCGGTGTGGGGGATCGTCCAAAAGGACGGGGATATTTACCGTTTCGTCCCCTCTGTCGCACCCCTGAAAGAGAAATACCGGATCTCCGACCGTTACGGCTACCGGACGCATCCGATAAGCGGTGAAAGGCAGTTTCACGCAGGCCTGGATATGGCGGCGGTGTATGCGGCTACCGTACACGCCGCAGCCAGTGGGACGGTGACGTTCGCAGGTGAAACGCCCGGATATGGGAAAACGGTAGTCGTTACGCACCGTTTCGGATTTCAGACCAGATACGCACATCTGACACTCATTTACACCCGGAAAGGTGCGAAGGTGGAAAAGGGGGACGTGATCGGGTTCGTGGGAAGCACCGGGATAAGTACCGGGAATCATTTGCATTATGAGGTGATAAAAAACCAAAAGAGAATAAACCCTTTAAATTTCATTTATGGAACTAAGTAATGAATTGAAAGTAGAAAGGATCAGGCTAAGCCTGACGGCGAAAAGCGTTGCCGAGGAAATGGGGATCAGCCGCCAGCAGCTTTGCAACATCGAGCAGTCGGAAACCGCCCCCGTGGTGGTGAAATACATCGCTTTTCTAAGGAGCAAAGGGGTGGATCTGAACGCTCTGTTTGACCGTATTATCGTGAACAAATAAAATAAATCGTATGAGAAAATTAGTTACCGCCTTGTGCGCTTTGGTCTTTTTGTCGTCTTGCGACGACGAACTGAAACTTGTCAGCCGGGATTTTTCCGTGACGCTGAAAAGTATAGACGGCAATACGGCCGTAGTGGGGAAGCCCATTAATTGCACCCTTACGATCTCGGATCTCGATCCGGACAACGGGGATCAGATATTGACACGCTTTGAGGTCAGGGACGGGGACGGCGTTATCCTGGTGGATAACAACGAATACAGCCCCGGAGAAACGTTTGAATATGATTTCAAGGCAAACAATCGGCTGGATTTCGATTTTATCCCGGCAACCGAGGGAGAGGCGTATATCGTCATGGGGGTAGCCAGCGAACTTGTGACACGATCCGACAGCATCAAACTGAAAGTTTCCAGCCCGGAGATAAACATACGTTTCCAGAACGTGCCGGATCTTATGCTGGTATCGGAGGAAGCGGAATTTTATTTGCAGCTTGATACGGAACTTTACGGGGTGAAAGCGTCGGCCAGGTTCGTAAAGGGAAGCGGCCGGGTGTATATTTCCGGGTATGATGCGACAAGGGGCGAGGGCGTGGCACTGGAAAAAAACAACCTGGTGACGTTCCGGCCGGATGCGACCGGGCAGGCGGTGATCGAGTTTACCGTTTCAAGCCGTTACGGTCTGCCAGTGAAAGAGAATGTAACGATACAAGTAAATCAATGAGGTTATGAGAAAAATTGCCGTATTATCGCTCTTTTTGTGCCTGGTGGCCGTGTGCAGGGCACAATATATCGGAAGCCAGTATATGAACGTGAAGCTGGGCTATATCGTGGATGAAAGTCAGGTGCAGGGGACGTTCGGTTTTGGAAAGGTGTACAAGGCTTTCAAGGTGGGGGCAAACCTTAATTACCGGAATCTAAACCGGGATCTGGTAAAGGCAAACACCGTGACGGTCGGCCCGGAGCTGGCCTATTACGCCCTGAAAGGACGGAAATTCTCGCTCCTGGGGATCGCAGCCGGGACGATCGGCTACCAGAAAGCCAAGGCGAAAAGCGATCTTGTGTACCTGGAGAAAAGCAAGGCTTTCGTGTATGGGTACGAGGTCGGGATAAGGCCGGAAATGTTGCTAAGCCCGAAAGTGGCTCTTTTTGCCGAATACAGGTTTGAAATGTTGTTTAACTCCATTCTCCGGAATAACAACCATGTCGGCCTGGGGTGCGTGATCTATTTATAAACTTAAATAATTGAAGGTATGAGAAAGTATTTGTATTTGTCAGCCGTATGCGTGTGCATGGCATTGTGTTTCGTCGGTTGCAGCAAGGACGACGACGAACCGGGAGGAAAAGGGGCGATGTATGAGGTAACGATCGAGCAGTCGGGAGATTTCCGCAGCTTCATTAAGTCGGTCGTGGTAGTCGCCAACGGTACGCAGTTGAAAGACGGGGCGACGGGGGAAAGCCTCGCAAGCCCGGTGATTCTAAGCGATGAAGAACTGGCCGTCGAAAAGGTGACGTTAACCACGACGGGAAAGGCGATCGAGTTTGCCGTTTCCGGTGGTGTCGTGGACGGAGAGGACGGCGTTGTGAACGAGCCGATGCAGTGGGTAGTGACCGTTTACAAAAACGGAAAGGAGATCGAGAAAAAGAGCCTTGTTTTCCGGGACGGGAAGGAGATAAGTACGGATGATCTTAATCTGTATTATAATTGACGTGACGGCCTGAATGTCCCCCGGATGAATGTTCGGGGGATTCTTTTTCTTTTGGGCGTTCCCGTGGGACGGTCGGGCTTTACGCTCCAAGTCCTCGCCTAAAGGCTGTGGGCTTTACTCTGCAATCCCTAACGCAATTTTGGGTGTCCGCTTTGTCATTCTGTTACCGGGATTTGTCTGCATGGTGGGAGAACCGCACCGATCAGCCAGGCACGCAATATCATTTTGTCATTGCCAGCAGGCTGTTTTTATGGTGTAACGCTCCGATATTGCTTTCTTTTTGATAGATATGCAAATGCAAGAAGCCCCCCGGCGAAAACCCCGCCGGAGGCAATTATAGAAAGTCTGTGTATCATTTCCACATTTTGTGGAAATGATACACAGATAACAGTTCTTCAATAAATATATGTGTTTTTTGTATGCTTTTGATTATCAGGTATATATGACTTGCTTATTTGTTTGGCACAATGTTTGTTCTTTGTCTTTCAGAAACCATATGTTAAATATTTAAATAGATTGGATTATGAAAAAGGTATTATTTGCAGTAGCACTTGTTATGGGATTGGGTAGTTCAGTGGCATTCGCCGGCAACATGGTATCGGATGTTGAGATTGTGGTAATGGTGAACGATTATAAGCCAATCGAGGTAAAGGATCTGCCGCAGGCGGTTCAGGACACGATCAAGAAGGATTTCGCAGACCTGACAATCAAGGAAGCCGCAGTTGAGGAAAGCGAGGAAGGCACAAAGACCTACAAGGTGACATTTACCGATGCAGAAGGCACGGACAGCGAAGTGTTCTTCAACGAGAAGGGCGAAGTCCTGAAATAAAGCAAATGAACAGCAAAAAGAGAATTCAATTAAACTGTGTCAGCAAAATTAATATTTTATTGCTTTGCTGACACAGTTTGTTTTACAGCCCCTCCGGTTCCGGTGACTTGTAAGGCTTGAAAGCAACCCGAACCTCCTTATGCTCATCGATGACGAAAGTCTGCTCCGGCTCCACAGAACGAATAATGACGCCATTGACTTTCCAATACATGATTGTCCATGATTTGGAATGGGTAGCACGAAAATGCACCGTTGTGCCTTTCGCTATTTCAGCCGGAGAGATCAATTCTCCTATCTTTTCCGCAGCCGTATTTTCCAACTCCGGTTTAGCCGAAAGCTGACCTTCACCCTGATCCACACCAAATGCCAGCACTACTTTTTCCACTGCGGGAGGAAGAGGAGGATCTTCATCATTGTCACAAGAAACCGCAAATAGCGTAAGCCCATACAACAAAACAACGACAAAAGAGAGATAACCGATCTGTCTCATTAAGCCGATTTCTTTTTTTTCCATAGCAGTTTTCATAAGCTTATTTTTTGTTTACGACCGCATAAAGATAACAATTTGTTGGCTAAAAGGGTTTATTAAATATAGTGTTTATCACTTAATGATTTAAGGTTAATATCCTGTAGGTTGCAGGGAGAACAAACGGGAACAGCCGTTCCCGCCCCTTTCGGATTGTATGCCAGCACCCCTAAAAAATGCCTTGTCAAAGACAAGTAGTAACACGCCTGTGTTACGTTTTCGACTTTTCAGCCGTCCGACCGCCACCCCGTCCGATTTGACTTGCCTTTGAGGTTATATATGCAAATGCAGGAAGCCCCCAGCGAAAACCCCGCCGGGGGCAATATTTTTAAACAGGCTTTAAAAATACACGTTCAGCATAAGGTATAAAAAGACGTTCTTATCCTTAGTGCTGTGGTGTTCAAGTTCGAATTGGATTTTGTCCTCACGTGCGAGCCAACCTATTGCGCTGGCAGCTTCCAGGTCATTGAACCCTGTTGCATCCTTGACTTCTTGTAAAGTCCATTTTCGGTGTACGTCTGTGCTTAATAAGCGCCAGAGTTTCCCTGCGTTCTCTCCGATGATGTGCTTATCCATACTTTGTTATTTGTTATAAATTGATAAATGGTTTCAAATGGATAATGAAAAGCACTTTTACATCAATAGTGTTACGCACTGCAAACATTCCAGCGTTTATCGTTTATCCTTTTGATACGTTGTATCACTCTTTCCTGATATACAGCAAACCGTTTCGCCGTTCGATGTATATCTTATTCTCACGTGCGAGCCACCCGGCGGCGAGTGCGGTTTCATCAGCCGCAAAATTTAGCCTTCTCGCAAGCTCGGCAATGGTTATAAGTCCGGTTTCTCCTAATTTTTCAAAGATGATCCCGGCTTTAAATCCTATATTTGCTTTTTCCATGATAAAGTTTATATTTTAATGGTTCAAAAATATGTATATATTTTATTATTCAAAGCGTGTAGAAATACAAATTAGAATTTACCCCGTTAATAAATTTTAACAATATAGATATTACGTTCTATTCATTTCATTTTGCGGATGAAAAGAACTTTACAACTCTATCTTATAGGGGGTTAATTTAGTAATACCTTACTGAAAAACAACGCTCTGAAACATTCCCTGTCACCGTTAAACAGGCACAAATATCTCCCCTTTACATCCTCAAAGAAGATATAATACAGGCAGGAATTAATGCCGAATCTATTTGTTCCGATGATCTTTGCATGGCTTAATTTTTGGCGTACTTGTTTTTCCGTCAGCCCTTCGATGTATATCAACCCTTTCATGTTTCCCATTTGTCCGGGGGTGATCTTAAGCGAACTAAGTAGTTCTTTGAGGTCAAACAGCTTAGGAGTGTTTGACAAGCAGTTTAGGGACTGTTTTCGCTGTGTCTTTTCCATTGCTATAAGGATTTCGCTTGTGCCCTACACCAAGCCAATAAACATAAAAAAAGCGGAAGGGCATTCGCCTATCCGCAAGCGAGGGAGTCCAAGCCCTATACACACAAACAGGAGATACCCCCCGCATATCACGGGGAGCATTTATCTGTTTCTCTGTGTATAATGCAATTTTTGGACTTTTCGCTTGCACAGAAATCAGCTAAACGCTTTTTTTCTCAAAATGTAAAAACACGGTCGGTTTACGACCGCACAAAGATAACAAATTGTTGGCTAAAAGGGTTTACGAACCTTTTATTTTTTTGCCCTATTATCTTAAATTCAGTGTTTATGAAATACCAAGTTCTTTTTGAACATCCTTGTTTGCAGATGAAAAGATACTTTTGCAGTACCTTAATGTTGTCCGCATGGTGGGAGAACCGTACCGATCAGCCGGGTGCGCAATATCATTTTATAATAACCGATAGGTTGTTTTTATGGTGTAACGCCCCGATATCGCTTTCTTTTTTTGTATCTTTATGTAGAAAATATTGCGTATTAACTGTTAATTTCGAAAAATGATGTATCTTTGCGGCTTTCAAAATTGTAAGTATAGAATTTATAATTAAAATATTAGGTTTCAAAAGTATAAAGGTTTTTGGTTAGTTGCTCTTTCTGGGGTAGCAGATATTTTATAGTAAGTTATATGCAAAAAAAACAGAAAAAAGTTGGAAATATTGATTTTTTTTATAAACACACACACACACACACACACACACACACACACACACACGAGTGTGTGTAGAAACCTATATTTAAGACTTTTCAAGGTAATTCTCCTTTCTTTTTTATCGTGTTCCGTTCTTTTCGTTTCCGCTCAAGAGACACGGGATTCCGTGAAAATATATTTCCACAAGGGTAGAACGGAAATAGATCTCTCTTTACGGGATAACAGGCGGTCGTTAGAGAAGATCAGCCGCCGGATATTGGAATACAGGCCGGACACGGCTTTCTCTATCTGCAAGATTATGGTGGTCGGTGCGGCGTCCCCCGAGGGGAGCATCGAACTGAACAGGCGTTTGTCTGAACTAAGGGCGAAACGTTTGTTCGATCACGTGTGCGGTTACTCGCCGCTACCCGACACGCTGAAAACGTCGGTATTCGTGGGGCGTGACTGGAGGGGATTGCTGCGTTTGGTGGAGAATGATCCCGGAATGCCCGGTAAATCGGAAACGGTGGAGCTTCTGCAAGGTATTGTTTCCGAGGTGGAAGCAAGTGGAAACGGGGAGAACAAGATAAATGAATTGAAACGCTTGCGGTACGGCATCCCATATCGGTACATGTATCGGAATTTGTTTCCGGATCTTCGTGCATCTTGTTTGTATATTTGGTATGAATCGAAACGGAAGTCGTTCCCTGCCATGCAGGTTATCTCCCACCTGCATGATACATTGTACTTACCTTGTAAGCTTTCTCCGTTCGGTGGAGAAACGGGCGGTTTCCAGTCTGGGGAAAAACATGGGCCTTTTTACATGGCCGTGAAAACGAACATGCTTTATGATGCGTTGCTTGTGCCGAATATAGGGGTGGAGTTTTACGTCGGAAAGAACTGGTCCTTGGCCGGGAATTGGATGTATGCCTGGTGGAAAAGCGACCGGCACCATAACTACTGGCGGCTCTATGGCGGGGATCTGGAAGTGCGCCGCTGGTTTGGCAGGAAAGCGTCGGAAAAACCGCTTGCAGGGCATCACATCGGTCTCTACGGTCGGATATTCACCTACGACTTCGAGACCGGGGGGACGGGCTACATGGGCGGCAAGCCTGGCGGTACGCTTTGGGATAAGATGAACTATTCGGTAGGTCTGGAGTATGGTTATTCGCTGCCCGTCGCCCGTCGTCTGAATCTGGATTTCGTCATCGGTGTGGGCTATTGGGGTGGAGAATACCATAAATATGCCCCTATCGACGGCCATTATGTCTGGAAGGAGACCCGACGGCGCCACTGGTTTGGTCTCACGGAGGCGGAGATTTCGCTCGTATGGCTCTTGGGCCGTGGCAACTACAACGAGAAGAAAGGAGGCAGGCAGTGATACGGATACGCTTTTGTCTGGTGTTCATATTTTTATGGATGGGACTGACGGCTTGTGAGCATAAGGATTTATGTTACGATCATCCGCACTTTGCCACGGTGCGGGTAATATTCGACTGGACCAAGATTTCCAATCATGACAAGCCTGAAGGCATGAGGGTCGTATTTTATCCGACCGATGATGAAAGCAACACGTGGATATTTGATTTCCCCGGAGGAGAGGGGGGGGAAGTGGAGCTCCCCGAGAATGATTACCGGGTAATTTGCTTCAACTACGATACCGACGGGATGGTTTGGAAAGGAAACGGCAGTTACACGCTTTTTACAGCCGATACGCGTGATGTTCAGTCGCCGGATAACCGGACAATGGCTGTCACCCCACCCTGGCTGTGTGGCGACCATATAGACGGAGTTATCCTCAAGGACATTCCGGGAGGAAGCGCGAAGATAGTACGGCTAACTCCCGTAAACATGGTATGTCACTACACGTATGAGGTGAACGGTCTTCGGGGACTGGATAGGGTGGCGGATTTGCGGGCCGCTCTTTCCGGCATGTCCGGCTCGCTTAACATGTCCGGCGACAGTTTGCCCGCCGGTCTTTCGGAGAGCCTGCTCTTTGATGGAATGGTTTCACGGAATCAGATTATAGGCGGATTCTATACGTTTGGACATTCCGCACTTGAAGGAGAGCCCAATGTTTTCCGGCTGTATCTCAAGAACCGTTCCGGCAGCATGTCTGTATTGGAACAGGACGTGAGCGACCAAGTGCATGATGTCCCGGTAGCGGGGCATATCGGTGATGTGCATCTGGTGTTGAATTTTGATTATGAGGTACCATCCGAGCCGGGAAATGGCGGTCCGGGATTTGATGTGGACGTTGATGATTGGGATGATGTGAATGTGGATATAGTGTTGTAAACGGATATTTGAGTTTTCAGTGCGGATTGGATGCCGGGTAAACGCTATGTCAACTATTAAGTAATTGAGTTTATTAATTATATGTATCAATTTGATTTGTTTTTATTTATGAAAAAAAGTACAGTAATGCTTTGGGCAATCTTTGGAGCGCTACTCATGGGTTGCTCAGACGAGGAGATTGCGAATGTGGAAACCTCCTCGCGGAATGCGATTGGTTTTAACGTGTTAAGTAATGCGGCGGAAACGAGGGCTACCCCTACTACCCCCTCCAACTTGACGAGCACCGATTTCGACGTGTTCGCTTTTACGGCGGATGGTACTGCCTTCATGGGAAAGGTCGACACGGATTTTGAACATGACGGAGTGAAGATCGTGTACAAAGATGGTAAGTGGGATTATGACGATGCGAACGACCTTCGTTATTGGCCTTCCGAGGCTTTGGACTTTTACGCGTTCAATCCCGGAACGGTTAGTGAAGACATGATGGTGTTTTATAGTTGGGAAGCCACCAAGGATGTCCAAAAGATAAGTTATACCTGCATGGATGAGTATGGAAGCGGTACTACTCATGCAAACTACGACGTGATGTATGCCATGGCCAAAGGCCAGACAAAAGACATGAACAACGGAATAGTGAAATTTAACTTCAAGCATATTCTGTCACAGGTCGTATTCAAAGCAAAGACCCAATACGATAACATGCAGGTGGACATCGACATGATCAAGATTCATAATTTCAAATTTGCCGGCGCCTTCACATTGCCTGCGACAGCCGAAGAAACGGGAAGTTGGAGTTCGTCTGATTTAGCATTTCCACACGCATTTACCGTAGTGAAAAACGCAAATATCACGGTCAATAGTAATACCGCAGCTACCGATATTTCCACAAAGACTCCTATGCTGAATATACCACAGACGCTGACTGCTTGGACTGTTTCCGCACCCAACAAAAGCAAGTTGGAGGCCGATAATGCGAAGCAATGTTACCTGGAGATCTCCTGCAAAATCCGGCAGTCCGGAGCTTATCTGTTGGGTTCAGCAAGCGAATACAAAACAATTTATGTTCCGTTCGGAGATACATGGGTAGCGGGCAAGCGTCATATCTACACGTTGATTTTCGGTGGTGGTTATGATGATCAGGGAGAGGCTGTGTTGAATCCGATCCGGTTTGATGCAGAGACAACAGGCTGGGTTGATGCAGATAATAAAGACGTAAACGTCCAACCTTAATCCAAACGTTTATTAATATCGTACCCGTTGGCAGGTTAAACATACGCAAGATTAACCCTGCCAACGGGTTTTTTATAGGGAATCGCATTTTCAATATACTTTTTGATGTGTAGGGGTGCTTTTTGCGTACCTTTTTCCTGGAGAATTTCTTTTGTGGAGTGTTTGCCCTGTATATTCCCGATACGCTGTTATAGCAGGGAACTGTTTTTATCCAAGTAGTCAGATATAGCCTCTTGCAATACCGATTTTAGCGAATCGCCTTTGCGGATCGCGATCAGCTTTAAGTTCTGGTGATAGGTTTCGTCCATGACAAAATTACAATGCACGGTTTTCGCTTTCTTCGGCTTTTGAGCCTCTTTTTGCCCGGCCGTGGATTGGATCAGGCTGTCTAATCCCCCGGTCAGCCCGGCCGACATACTGTTTTTTAAATCGTTCTTCTTTGCCATATGGTTACTTTATTTCTGTTAGCAGTTCGTTACATACCTTCTCGTAGTCCTCTGCCCCGGCAGATTTTGGGGCATAGTGAAAAATATCCTGCCCTTGTGTCGGGGCTTCGGCCAGCGTAATGGCGTTGCGTATATGGGTGCTGAACACTTTGCCCTGGAATGTTTCCTGTACCAGTTCCGAAACGCTCTTGTTCAGGTTCTTTCTTCCGTCGTACTGGGTTATCAGAACCCCGGCTATCGAAAGATCCGAGTTCAAACGTTGCTGCACCTTGTGGACTACCTGCATAAGTTTAGCCATTCCACGCATTGCCAGGAATTGAGCCTGAACCGGGATAATCAACCGATCCGAGGCCGTCAGTGCGTTAAGCGTGAGCAGCGACAGCGAGGGGGGACAGTCGATCAGGATATAATCGAATTTCTCCTTTTGGCCTTTGATAAGGTGGGCTAAGATAAGCTCCCGTCCGGCCTCGTTGATTAACTCCGTTTCAACGGCCGAGAGATCCAGGCAGGAGGGAACGACGCTAAGGCCGTCCTTATGCTCGTAGATCGGCAGGTCGTATTCGCCTTTCATCGCACCGTAGATCGTTTGGGGAAGCTCCGCAGAGAAGCCCAGCGATTCGGTCAGGTTGGCCTGCCCGTCAAGGTCGATCAAAAGAACCTTGTACCCTTTTTGACGTAACGCACCGCCCAGGTTGATCGTGGTTGTGGTCTTTCCTACTCCCCCCTTGTGATTCAATACGGAGATTACTTTTGCTTTGCTCATAAATTCAGTTTTTTAAATGGTTGTCATGTCCGCAAATATAGTTAAAATACTAATATACTAAAATACTAAAAGTAGTATTTTTCGTTTTTTGCGTGTTTTTTGTGCCGATCGGGGAAGCGTACCGAAATAAATCCGGTTTCCACCTTTCGGTACGTTTTGTTTCTGTACCGGAATTAATCAAAGATTAGAATAACCATAAATGTTTTTATACGTTAATCATACGTATGTATATATGTATATATTTGTTTTTGAGTATCTTTGTGTGCTATAAATAAAAAATAAAAGACATGAGCACTTATTCGTATAAAAATCCGAAGTTTATAAATTCCCCTAAAGGGGTGGTTGAAGTTGTAGAAGTGATTTATGACGGCAAAGATGATCCGGCCTATTCACTGGCTATTATTAAATGGGAAAATACCTATAAATTAGGTATTCGTTGGAACATCGCTTATAGTGAATGGGACGATTACCGCAAACAGAACGGGCAAGATGAATGTATAGGTAATCCACAGTCGAGAGGTATTCCCACCTGGTTTGTTTTGCCCGATGATATGATGTTTGGTGAGAAGTTCAGCGGTGCGATGCAGAGGCTTGATGAATTAAGAAAAGGTAAGTAAGCAATGGAACAGGGAGAAATCATATTATACCAGCCGGATGAAGCGGTCAAGTTGGAAGTGAGGTTGGAAGATGAAACCGTTTGGCTGACACAAGAACAAATAGCCGACTTGTTCGGGACTAAAAGGCCAGCTATTACCAAACATTTGAACAACATTTACAAAAGCGGCGAACTTGATATAGATAGCACATGTTCCATTTTGGAACATATGGGTAATGACGGCAAACAGAGATATACTACTAAATATTATAATCTTGATGCGATTCTGTCAATAGGATATCGGGTTAATAGCAAGAACGCAACCCTTTTTAGGAAATGGGCGAATAGTGTATTAAAGGATTATCTTTTAAAGGGGTATTCCATTAATAAACGTTTGTCAGAACTTGAAAGGACTGTCGCTCAACATACCGAGAAGATAGATTTTTTCGTGCGTACTGCCTTGCCCCCGGTCGAAGGCATTTTTTATAACGGCCAGATTTTCGATGCGTACAAGTTCGCCACCGATCTGGTAAAGTCGGCCAGGCGTTCGATCGTGCTTATCGACAACTATGTGGACGAAACGGTCTTGCTCATGTTGAGTAAACGCAGCGTCGGTGTCTCGGCCACCATTTACACACAGCGTATCACGCAGCAACTCCAACTTGATCTTGACAGGCATAACAGCCAGTACCCACCTATCGACATCAGGACGTACCGGGACAGTCACGACCGTTTCCTGATCGTTGATGAAACGGACGTGTACCATATCGGAGCCTCGTTAAAGGATCTGGGGAAAAAGATGTTCGCTTTCTCAAAGCTGGATATTCCGGCGGCTGTGATAACTGACCTGTTATAATATCCCTTGTCTTATGAATGTGGTTATCTATTCACGTGTAAGCTCGCAGTCGGCCAGGCAATCGACCGAACGGCAGGTTGTCGATCTGGAGAGGTTCGCAGCCGGACGGGGGTACGAGGTGACGGCGGTCTTTGAGGAAAAGATAAGCGGACGAAAGGCCAATATCGAACGCCCGGTTTTAAGCCGTTGCCTGGAATACTGCACAGATCCGCAGAACCGGGTGGATATGCTGTTGCTGACCGAGATCTCACGCCTGGGGCGTTCCACCCTGGAGATACTAAAGGCACTCGATACGCTGCACACGCATAAAATATGCGTGTATATCCAAAACTTGAACCTGGAAACATTACGGCCGGACAAGACGGTAAACCCCTTGTCCTCTCTGATTACTACCCTATTGGGGGAACTGGCCGCAATCGAACGCCAGGGGATCATTGACCGCCTTAATAGCGGACGGGAGTTGTACATCCAGAAAGGGGGCAGGCTGGGACGGAAGCCGGGAAGCCGGAAAACGGCCGAACAGAGGAAAGAGGAATACCGGGAGGCGATCGCCTTGTTGAAGAAAGGCTACTCGATCCGGAACGTGGCGAAGCTCACGGGAAAGGCCGTTTCGACGATACAACAAGTAAAAAAAGACTTCATTAATAGCTGATTATCGGAACAAATATTGTATTTTTGCAACAAATACGAGTAAATGCACGTAATTAAAAACGAGTATTTGCGCGTGCCTAAAAACGAGTATTTGCACGAAAATAATCAGAATCTAAATAAAAACGGTTATGGCAACAATGGCGGAGAAAATGGCGGCTTCACTGGAGGAATTAAGAAAGCTCCAGGAGAAAGACCGCTGTGTCGTCCTGCAAGGGACGGCCGAGATAGGGAGGACGCATTTAACCCGGCTGTTGGATAACGGCTGGTTGCAGGAAGTAATGAAAGGCTGGTATATTGCGGCCAGGCCGGGAACAGAGGGGGATACGACGGTCTGGTACACCTCATTCTGGTATTTTATTGCGAAATATGCGGCCGTCCGGCTGGGGGAACGGTGGTGTTTGACGGCCGACCAGTCGTTGGATCTGTATTCGGGGAAAACGACCGTGCCCGTACAGGTGGTTATCAAATCGCCGAAAGGCCATAACAACACGCAAAAGCTGATGTATGATACCTCGCTTTTGGTGTTTCAAAGCGAGATCCCGGATCAGGTATATAAAGAGCCGGAATACGGCCTTAATCTCTATCCGCTTGCCGAAGCCCTGGTATATACCACGCCGAGATATTTCCAGGTGGAGAAGATCGCAGCCCGCACCTGCCTGGCCATGATACGGGACGCTGCCGATATATTAAAGGTACTGACGAAAAACGGGGCTTCGCTTCGTGCCGGAAGAATAGCCGGGGCGTTCCGGAACATCGGGAACAGCGAAATCGCCGACAGCATCGTTTCCACGATGCGGGGGTTCGGGTATGACGTGAGAGAAGAAGATCCGTTCGAGGATCAGCCACGAACGCCCCTTGTTTATGAGGTGTCGCCTTACGTCACACGCTTGCGCCTGATGTGGGAGAACATGAGGGATAAGGTTGTAGAACTGTTTCCCGAAGCCCCTGGAAAGATTGATGACGTGGAGGGGTATTTGAGATCCGTCGATGAAAAGTATTCGGAGGACGCTTATCATTCTCTCTCGATCGAGGGATATAGGGTTTCCCCGGAACTGATCGAGAAAGTGCGTGTCGGGAACTGGAAGCCGGAGGAAGAAGATAAGGAGCATAAAAACGCACTGGTGGCACGTGGGTATTACCAGGCGTTCCAGGCTGTCAGGGGGACGATCGCCGATATACTGAAAGGAAAGAACGCAGGGGAAGCGGTAAGGGCGGATCATCCGGTCTGGTATATGCAGATGTGGATGCCGTTCGTTACGGTGGGGATCTTGCAAAGGGAGGATCTTGTGGGTTATCGTACCGGGCAGGTCTATATACGGGGATCGCAACATATCCCGTTGAACCCGAAAGCGGTCAGGGACGCTATGCCCGTCCTTTTCGATCTCTTGAAGAATGAGCCGCACCCGGCGGTAAGGGCTGTCTTGGGACACTTCTTTTTCGTGTATATTCACCCCTATATGGACGGGAACGGGAGAATGGGACGGTTCGTCTTGAACGCCATGCTTGCGTCTGGAGGCTATAACTGGACGGTTGTTCCGGTGGAGCGTAGAAAAGAATATATGAAAGCGTTGGAAAAGGCCAGCGTGGAGGGGGATATTTCGGAGTTTACGAAAGTAATCGCATCATTGGTCAAGTAATGATATTTATAATAATGACAATATGAAATCAACGGAATATATCGAATGGGATAAACTGGAGCAGATCCCGTTCTGCCTTTGCCGGATCGCGGAGGATGAAGAAAACCAGGAAATAGATGTTTATTATCTGGATAAACGGGTTTGCCATGATTACGATCATGTGGGGCATTATTTTCGTACTGCGATAATCATGTTTAGAAGGATCAGGAACATAACGGCCGATTGGGTGAACCTCAAAAACCTTTGGTTGCTAAGGGACTGTATCAGGGAGAATTTTAATCATGGCCTGGAGGTGGACGATCTGATCTTCGGGGAAACATTCGACGGTGAGGATCCGGAAACTATAAAGCCGCTAACCAAAGAACGGCTGTTCAAGATTAAAAAGGTGATTCAGGAAAAAGATCCATACGCTACCGTATAGGGGGGGAGTATATAAAAACAAAACCCTGGAGTTTGTCTTGCGACAGGGACAACAGGGGATTACTACGCAAATATAGGGAGTATATCTCGTTTATACAAGGATTTTATGGCTTTTCTGGATTGATTTTAAAAAGAATAGAGGCTTGTTCCCTGGAATGTAGTATTTACTACTTTTAGTATTTTAGTATATTAGTACGCTTTTCTTTTGGAGGATTTGGGCGTTCCCGTAAACGGTCGGGCTTTCCGCCTCCAAGTCCTCGCCTAAAGGCTGTGGGCTTTCCACTGCAATCCCTAACGCATGAATACACCCACCCACCCGATTAAGGTAGGCTATTTCCGGATAGAGCCGTTCGGTGAAGCCAGCCGGATAAAAGCCGCCTGACTTTTCACTGATCGGCACAATCCGGGTACTCCGGTAGCCGATTGTCGAACCCGGTTTTAACCCCCCTTTCAGGGGAGAGAGGTATTTTAGTTTTTCCGGCGTGGCCGCCTTGCGTTTACCTTGAGTTCCGAGGGGTTTTTGTCTGCAAAGGTCAAACGGCTTTTTCCATATCCCAAGTTGAGCCGCAAGCGGCTTTTAGAAAAAATCTCCAGCCTGGCTAAAGCCAGGTAGTATTTTTCCTAAAAAACTTGTGCTATGGAAAAAAACGTTTGGGGTGTTCTCATACAAAAACCCCTCGGAACTCAAGGTAAACGCAAGATGACCACACCGACAGCCCCGAAAAACCAAAATGAGGTTGTCTTGATACAAAAACATCGGAATCTTAGGCATCCGCAAGGTTTTTTGGGGGGGAGAGGGTGCGAGGTGGGGAGTTTACTATCGGAAAAAATCAGGTAGTAAATACTAAATTTAGTATATACTAAAATACTACTTTTTCATATAATTATCTGATAAATAGTTAGTTAAATGTTGTTTAAATACTTGCATATCTCAAATAAAAGTGCTATATTAGAGGTATAGAAAAAGAGATAACAACCTTTAGAACTGGCTCACCCACCAGGATAAAGAACGGGGGACGTAGTTATGAAAACTGATTATTTCGACAAGGCAGCGCAACAGTTTGCAAATTTGATGATCGAGAAGATCCAGCAGGTAGAGGACAATTGGCAAAAGCCCTGGATCACCATTGCGGCGAATACACGCAATTTCTTTCCGCAGAACCTCACAGGACGCAGGTACGCCGGAGGTAACGCCTTTTTACTTCTTTTCCTTTGCGAGAAATTCCAGTACCAGACACCCGTATTTATGACATTCAACCAGGCGAAAGAGGCCGGGATCTCCGTGCTGAAAGGATCGAAATCGTTTCCGGTCTATTACTTCCTTTTCTACGTGTACCACAAGGAAACACGCAAGAAAATAACCTTTGAGGAATACAAGGCGTTAAGCCGGGAGCAGCAACAGGAATACAACGTTATACCGACCTATAAATATTACTCGGTCTTTAACCTGGATCAGACCAATTTTTCGGACGTGAGGCCGGAAGAATGGGAAGCGTTAAGGGAGAAGTTCAGAGGGGGACAGGCAGAGCAGCCCGACGGGACAACCGGAGAGGCGCACCCCGAAATAGACGCCATGCTGGAGGCGAAAAGCTGGTTTTGCCCGATACGGGAGCAGCAAGGCGACAGGGCTTTCTATTCTCCTTTAGCCGATTATATCGTAGTGCCGCTTCGCTCGCAGTTCGTCGATATGCAGAGCTTTTACGAAACGCTTCTGCATGAAATGGGACATTCCACGGGACACCCCACCCGATTGAACCGGGATCTTGCGCACCCGTTCGGATCAGAGGAATACGGCAAGGAGGAATTAACGGCCGAGTTCGCCGCAGCCCTGGCAGGAATGTTTTTCGGGATAGCCGAACATATACGCACTGAAAACGCAGCTTATCTGAAAAGCTGGATAAAGGCGATCCGGGAAGAACCCAAGTTCATTTTAAACGTACTGGCCGACGCTATGAAAATTGTCAAGATGATAGCCGGGAAACTGAATATCTCCGTAGAAAGCGAGGAAACGGCAGCAGATGAAGCGGAACAGGTGGCATGATACAAGGAAGATCCCCCGAAAGGGGGACAGCCTTTCGGGGGGAGTTCTTTTTGGCACTCGCCCCAAAAAGAACCAAAAAACGCTTTGCCGCTACACTCCGTTTCGCTTTCATAGCTCTGATAATGCGTTTTTTGATTGGATAGATATATATTTGTAGATAAAATAATGTAATATGAACAAACCGAAGATTATACAGATTATTGATGTTGTTTCCAATGCGATAGCAGGAAACCGTATCGACGAGGATTTTATAAAGAGTTGTATTTACGGAAAAGTGGATGCGGAACTGTATGCGCATCTTTTAGGCAAATACAGGGGGTATGACGGGGATTTCTTTCAGTTTTATTTGGGGACGGACGATCGGATAAACCGGGCTTTGCTGGAGAACCTGGGGATTAAGGTCGAACCCGACAAATATCCGGACTATGATAGCCGGATTGTTGCGCAGGTCGTCCAGGGAAAGAAAAGGTTTGATATTTATCCTTTCGAGTTGGAAGCCTTTAACAGATATGCCATGTTTGGCAATAATAATGCGCTTTCATGCCTGAAAGGGATTTCCCCGACAGCCGGGCAGACCGTCCGGGAAAACGGTATTAACGAGTATGGAAACGCCTTGAATTGGTCGCTGTTCTGGATAAAGGCAAATCCGGAGGACAAAGCCCTGTTAGTGGATCACGTTTTGAATATCCCCGAACGATGATAGCGGAATATTTCATTTACCGGAGAAAGGGGGATAAAGAGCCGTTTATCTCCCTGGGGGAAATGCCGCAATACGGGTTAAGGCCGAAACAGAAGTTTACCGGGAAAAAACTTAAAATAGAGGTGATCCGCAGGCTTTCCGGTGTGGAAATCGAGCAGACGGCCACCACTCCGCAGATAAACGCCTATATCGAGGCGAATATCTATGATACCGAACGTTGGCCGGAGTACCGGAAGTTATACCGACAGGTGGCCGGAGAGGTGGAAACCGTGGCCGACATCTTTACGCTCCAGTATATTTTAGTGGCCGAACTGGAGGATCAGACCAGGACGGGAAAGGACTGCCAGCCGCAGCCGACAGATCCGAAAGACGAGAGGCTGATACACCTAATCCGGTGCGAGCTTATGGGTGAACCCCTGGAAATGTACAAGACGATGATAAACCCGATCATCGCCTTAAAGAAACGTTTCGTTTGATACTACATCTACTAAAAATAGTAGATACTACTTTTAGTATTTTAGTTCGTACGCTCAATCCTGGGAGAAAAACTAATCGGGATATTCATTGAGTTCCCGGTATGCCTTAGCTAACTCTTCTTGGGTGTGACGTTTGAACTTTTTACGGCTTATGATGAAAGGCAACCTCTGATTCATTTCATTCTCGTACTCGTCCAGGAGATGTTTACCCCTTCCGGTAAGGACGACATGGGTACGGTCGTCGGAAAAGCGGATCTCTTTTAAATCTTCCATTGTATCTAATATACGGAGGATGATTTTCTCGTAAATGGGGGTACGCAGTAACGGGTGTGCGAGCATGGGGGAATTGTATTTTATATCGAAATTCTCGATGATCTCCGTCTGCACTTCCTCTATATGCTTGGGAAGTGCTTTTCCCAGCGTGTAGTAAACAGCTATCTGAAAGTCTTTGTAATTTGGAAACATGGGCGTATATGGTTTATTGGGAACGTGGATATTTTTAATATTTCCGTTCCGGGATTCTTCGGCCGAAAGATAAAAAAATCTCTCGAATAATCTTTGGGATAGATGCGCTTTTTTTAGTAAATACTAAAAATAGTATTTTTGTAATGCGCATTACAGTAGTGTATTTTGTAAACGTAACGTGTACTTATTCAAGTATTTTAGTAAAATGGGTATCTTTTATATCCGGTTATACTAATATTAGTATTTTAGTATTTTTGTAATGTACATTACAAAAATATCCGTATCTTTGCATTCAGATTGAAAAACAAAAGGCTTATGATAACGACGATCCAGTTTAAGACGTTGGACGACTTGTATCAGTTTTACAACGACGCAATTTTTAACGGTGAGCTTTCGGAATGTATCGTGAATATGTCCCGTCACGGTGGGGCGTTCGGCTTTTTCGCCGCCAACCGTTGGAGAGGGGACGGGCAGGAAAAAAAGGTCGTTCACGAGATCAGCATCAACCCCGATTTTATGAACCGGGAAGATCGGGACTGGCATTCTACCCTGGTACATGAAATGTGCCATTTGTGGCAGGAGGATTTCGGCAGGCCGAGCCGGGGAGGGTATCATAATTCGCAATGGGCTGACAAGATGATCCAGGTCGGACTGATGCCGTCCGACACCGGGGAGGCCGGAGGCAAAAGGACAGGCCAGAGCATTACGCATTATATCATTCCGGGAGGGAAGTTCGAGCAGGTTTTCAATACGCTAAGCCGGGAGGATCTGCAAAACTTGCGGCTTAGGTACAAGCCGACTTTGGCGGCCGTACCTACCCGGCCGATCCGCATCGCCGGAAGCGACGGGGACGAAACGGAAGAACCGGAAGATCCGGACGAGGGGGAGAGCAAAAGCGGAAAGCGGAAGAAATACACCTGTGGGTGCGGCTGTAACGTGTGGGGAAAATCCGGGCTGGTGTTAAGGTGCGGACTGTGCGACACTGATTTTACGGAACAATAGGAAACAGTGCAAAGGTCAGAAGCCCCCAGTAAAAACCCCGCCGGAGGCAGATTTCAAGCATACTCGTTTTACTAAAATACTAAGATAAGTCTATACTAATCTTAGTATTTTAGTATTATTGTAATGTGCATTACAATATAGGGGTATATGAAAAAGTGGGGATGTCGTAATACGTCAATTCGCCCCACTTTTAAGGCTTGACGTGCAATAGCCGTCAGCCCCCAGACGGACGGGAACCACCCCGGCCGCACACAAATATAGAAAATCTTCCGGATTTAACCAAACAGGTCGGGATCTTTCTTTTTCCCCCTGGCCTTGATACCGAAATCCTCACGCAGCATCTTTGCCAGTGAATTTTGTGCGTGGGCTGTACTCATTTCACCGCTGCAAACCTTATCGTCGTAATATGCACAACGGTCGTACACGTCTTTCAGCCGTCCGCTTTCCAGGATCTTGTCGAGTGCCCTTACCGGGGTGTTGTCGCTCGGATAGCTTAAAGCACCGTAAACCCAACGGTAAACGAACGAGTATTGTTGTTGCTGGTCGCCTCGCAGTTCTTGGGGATTTCTCGCATGGATGAACAGGATAATCGTGTCGGCTTTCGGTTTTTGCCCCTTTTTAGGCGTTTTGCAGATGAATTTGTAATCGAACCATACATCGGCCTCGCTTTCCTTGATTCGTGTCTGTGCAGGCCTTAAAACCTTTTGGTCGATCTGTGCATTCGAGTAGGAGGCCGGGATCTCCAGGTCTTTGCAGAATTGGTCGATCGAGTAATAATACTCCCGTCTGTCCCGTTGGCTGCAAATGATCTTGTAGAGCCGCTTGGTGTAATTGCCCCGGAGGGTTAAGGCGATGTTCTTCCCGTACCTTGTACCGCCGACACCCGTACCGTAGTAGAGCAGGAAAGGGATCGCCCAGGGGTTGAGCGTCAGGGCTACCCGGTTTGTGCCTTTGATGTTGTGTACCGTCGTTATCACCACCCCGAACGTTTCCACCGTCTGGTGGATATTGGGATGCACCCAGCGAAAGGAAAAGTTTTTCCGCATCATGGCGATAGCCTCTTTCAGAACTTTGCTCTTGTTGTTCTTCCCCCCGGCTTCGTCGCATTTGATCTCGACGACAGGCTGGTTAAAGAGGTCTTTAGGCAGTTGTTTTTCCCTGGTCATGTGTTGCTGGATCTGGTCGCTTATGAGCGTCAGGAGGTTTTCTTGCCACTCGGTCACAGAGTACTGGCCGAATGTTACGTTATTCGGCTGGATTAACATTACTTCTTCCTCCGTAGGAGGAATATAGAGGGTGATGTCGTTGGTCGCCATAGGCTTTTTTTTTGAGTTCGGGACAAAGTTAAAGAAATAAAAGATACCGCCAAAAAATACCAAGTACTTTTTATTGTAACCTTTAGTAAAATGGGTATTTATTGGAGGGGGTAATTTTAGTAAAATAAGTATTTTCCCCCTTCGGATTTTAGTAAAATGAGTATTTTAGGTTGTGTCTTTTCACTTATAACGATTTGTATTTCAGTTAATTATAAATGAAAAAACGCTTTCTTACAAAGAACCTCTACAAAGACTATTCTCACAAAGAAGGAAAATCTTAGGGAATCACAGGCTTCAAAAACGGCTGGAAAATGTGCATTTTGAAAACGGAAAATGAGAAACGGAGAAAAAATGAGCGAAGCGTTTCTTTAGTGCGATTTTTCCGCGCGTTAAAATGTGTAAAATTTTGTTTTTGTGTTGTAAAATATAAGGTGATCGGAACGATTGCCGCCGTTTTACAAATGTACACTTTTTTGGGGGGCGGTGTACATTTGTAATGTGCATTTTGGGGGCTGGGTGTCTGATGTATTGGAGCGAAGCCGTGCGGAGCGTTCCAGGAGCGACGAGCGAAGCAAGGAGAGAGAGAACGACGGTTTACCAAAGTGAGCAAGCAGTCATTGGACTAAGTCCAATGCTGATTTTCTAAATCACTGATATATAACTGTTTACTTGTTTATATGTATGCGAATTGCATACATATTGC